>NZ_JBEXMT010000002.1:93643-445404 GCF_040610675.1 Nonomuraea sp. NPDC003804 | reverse complement strand
ATCACATAATGCATTTGACGAGGTGTTGCATGATATTTTCATGCACTGGCTTTTAACACACTGTTGAGTTCTCAAGAAACGGACGCGTTCACCGTCAACCACCCGGTCGCACTCGCTTCGTTCGTTGTGTCTCTATTCTTTCAGCCCCCGCGATCCGAGTCAAATTGACTCTTTTCGCGAAACCTGCCGAGAATTTCGACCGCCCCTTTCAGGGCAACCCCTTGAACCTACCAGCCGATCCGGACAGATGCGAACCAACCGGGCAGGTGATCAAGGTGTTGGGGTGTTCGCGCCGCACTCCAGCGGAGCGGGGCGACAGCTCAAACTCTAGCAGGACTCCGGAGGCACTTCACGCCACTCAGGCAACCTTGCGGTCATTCCCACCCCACCGACTCGCCAAACCTCCGCGCCTCGCAACCAGATGGCAAGCCATCCGCAACCGCTTCCCGGTACGAAGTACGCACGAGCTTCTGCGCCCGTGGAGGTGCCCACCATGACCCGCTCGGAGTTTGACGACATCCGCGCCGCGATCGCCGACGAGGGCAATCGCGCCAGCGACCTGCTCAGGATCGCCGGCACGCTGCTCGACGACCTCGAGCACGTTCGCATGCGCGAAGCCGCCCTGCGGACGTACTACCTGCGCCTGCTGACCGCGGCCCGCGCCACGGTCGCCGCGGAGTCCGCCGGCGCGCCCGAGCCGCTGGTCTTCCTCAAGCACGAGCTCGACGCGCACGGCCAGCTGCCGGCCGATGACGAGACGGTCCTGCGCATCCTGTCCGACGCGCGCACCGCCGCCGCGCTGCTCGCCGCCCTCGACCAGCCCGTCGGGGCCAAGCGGACGGGGCTGCGACTGCGCCGCTGCGTCGGCAGCGGCCGTTCACTCCGCCGGTGAAACACGACACTCCGCATCAGTCGCCGCAGAGTGAGTATTCTGGTGCTATGAGTGATCAGCCGTACGAAATTTCCCACGACATGGGCGATGACGTGCAGGAATCCTCGATTGCCATGTACAAGGACAGCTACCCGCTGCGTCACCACATCGACGAGATCGACGACGAGTGCGCACGAGGGATCTTCCGGTGGATGAACGAGGAGGACAACCGCGTCACCGACGCCCATCCCGATCCTCTGGAGGAGCCGAGATCCTTCAACGAGGATCTCTAGGGTTGGAAGCGGTATCCCATCCCCGGCTCGGTCAGGAGGTGCACCGGGCGAGCAGGGTCGCGCTCGAGTTTCCGCCTGAGCTGGGCCATGTACTGGCGCAGGTAGTGCGTCTCCTTGAGGTAGGCGCTCCCCCACACCTCCGTCAGCACCTGCCGCTGGGTGACGAGCTTGCCGGGATGGCGTAGCAGCAGCTCGAGGAAGTGCCATTCGGTGGGCGTCAGCCGTATCCCACCGGAGATCGTCTTGGTCGCCAGGTCGACCTCATGGTCGCCGATCCGCACGGACGGCGACTCGCCGGCGGACGCCTGCGTCCGCCGGCTGACCGCGCGGATGCGGGCGAGGAGCTCGTCGATGCTGAACGGCTTGGTCACGTAGTCGTCGGCGCCCGCGTCGAGGGCGTCGACCTTGTCGTCGCTGCCCGCCCGGCCCGACAGGACGATGATGGGCACGCTCGTCCATCCGCGCAGCCCGTGGATGACCTCCACCCCGTCGAGGTCCGGCAGCCCGAGATCGAGGACGACCAGGTCGGGGTGCCAGTCGGCGGCCTGGCGCAGCGCCGACGTGCCGTCCTCCGCCACCGCGACCTCGTACTGCCTGGCCGCCAGGTTGATTCGCAGGGCGCGCAGCAGTTGCGGCTCGTCGTCGACCACCAGCACGCGGATCATGCGACCGCTTTCAGAGAGACGATCATGGTGAGTCCTCCTCCTGGTGTCTCCTCCGGCACCAGCGTGCCGCCCATGGCTTCGGTCAGCCCGCGCGAGAGGGCGAGCCCGAGCCCGACCCCCGTGTGGTTGTCGCGGTCGCCCAGCCGCTGGAACGGCAGGAACACCCGCTCCTGCGCCTCGGGAGGGATGCCGGGGCCGCGGTCGATGATCCTGATCTCGACGGTGGACCCGTAGGAACTGGCCGTCACCAGCACGGGACTGTATCTGACGCCGTTGCCCATCAGGTTGACCAGTACCCGCTCGAGCAGCACGGGATCGGCCATGATGTCGGGCAGGTCGGCGGGCAGGTCGACGCGCACCAGGTCGCCCACGTCTGCCGTGGCATGGGAGACGGCCTCCTCCACGGCCACGTGCTCCAGCGCGACCCCGAGCACGCCTGCCTGCAGGCGGCTCATGTCGAGGAGGTTCTCCACCAGCCGGTGCAGCTTCACCAGCGACTCGTCGGCCGTGGCCAGCAGCTCCCGCCGGTCTTCCTGGCTCCAGTCGATCTCGGCGCTGCGCAGGCTCTCCACGGCCGCCTTCGCCGACGCGAGGGGTGTGCGCAGGTCGTGGCTGACCGCCGCGAGCAGGGCGGTGCGCATCCTGTCGGCCTCGGCCAGCGGGCGCGCCGCCTCCGCCTCCTTCCGCAGCCGCTCGTGGCGCAGCGCCACCGCGGCCTCCGCGGCGAACGCCTCCAGCACGCGCCGGTCGGCGGCGTCCAGCAGCCTTCCCCGTACGGCGAGCACCAGGTCCTCGTCGATCACGACGTCCGTGTCACCCGTTCCCGGCGCGGTGCACGGCGGGCCGCCCGCCATCGACACGATCCGCCAGCCGTCCCCCGTCCGCTCCAGCAGCGTGACCGAGGCCAGCCCGTAGATCTCGCGCAGCCGTTCGAGCAGCGGCTCGCCCCGCAGGACCTGCCCCGCCAGCGTGGAGAGCACCTCGGCCGCGGCGCCGGACCCGGCCGCCTCCCTGGTACGGCGGGCCGCCAGGTCGACCACCGTGCTGACCATCGCCGCCACGAGCACGAAGATGACCAGCGCGAGCAGGTTCTCCGGCGCGTGGATCGTCAACGTGTGCAGGGGCGGCGTGAAGAACCAGTTGAGTAGGCCGAACCCGACGACCGCCGCGGTCAGCGCGGGCCACGTCCCGCCGACCAGCGCGACGCCCACGACCATGAGGAAGAACAGCAGGATGTGGGTGGTCAGCGTCAGGCCGCCGTCGAAGGGCAGCAGGACCGCCGTGAGCAGCGGCATCCCCAGCAGCGCCATGGCCCAGCCCGCCAGCCGGCGCCTGCGGGTGAGCGCGGCGCGCCCGGTCGACTCCCTGCCGGCGCCGTGTGCCGCCTCGTGCATGACCAGGTGCACGTCGATCGAGCCCGACCGGGCCGTGGTCGTCAGGCCCACGCCGAGGGAGAGCAGTCGCGCCAGCCTGCCCCTGCGGGAGGCGCCGAGGACGAGCTGGGTGGCGTTGACGCCGCCGGCGAAGTCGAGCAGCGCGCGCGCGACGTCGTCGCCGACCACCTGGTGGTAGCTGCCGCCGAGGCTTTCCACCAGCGCCCGCTGCTTGGCGAGGCCGGCCGGGTCGGCGCTGCCGACGAGGCCGTCGCCCCTGGTCACGTGGACGGCCATCAGGTCGGCGCCCTTGGTGCGCGCCGCGATGCGGGCGGCCCGCCTGATGAGGGTCTCGCCTTCGGCGCCGCCGGTCAGCGCCACGACCACGCGTTCGCGGGCCTCCCAGGTGCCGGAGATGCCGTGGTCGGCGCGGTAGCGGTCGAGCTGCTCGTCGACCTTGCCCGCCACCCACAGCAGGGCCAGCTCGCGCAGCGCGGTCAGATTGCCGACGCGGAAGTAGTTGGCGAGGGCGGCGTCGACGTCCTCGGGCGCGTAGACGTTGCCGTGGGCCATCCGCCGTCTGAGAGCCTCGGGTGACATGTCGACCAGCTCGATCTGGTCGGCTCGCCGTACGACCTCGTCGGGCACGGTCTCGCGCTGCGGCACGCCGGTGATCTGCCGGACGACGTCGTTGAGCGACTCCAGGTGCTGGATGTTCACCGTCGAGATGACGTCGATGCCCGCGTCGAGGACCTCGTCGATGTCCTGCCAGCGCTTGGCGTTGCGGGAGCCGGGCACGTTGGTGTGGGCCAGCTCGTCGATCAGCGCGATCTTCGGCTTGCGGGCGATGACGGCGTCGACGTCGAGCTCGGTGAAGTCGGCGCCACGGTGGCGCAGGTGCTTGCGGGGGAGGATGTCGAGACCGTCGAGCAGTTCGGCGGTGCGTGTGCGGCTGTGGGTCTCGACGAGACCCACCGCCACGTCCTTACCTCGGGCGGCGGCCCTGCGGCCCTCGCCGAGCATCGCGTAGGTCTTGCCCACACCGGGGGCCGCGCCCAGATAGATCCGCAACGTCCCCCTGCCCATGGCTCCAGACTAGGGCTTGTACGGTGGCCTGCTCCCCCAGTCCCACCTGGGCACGGGCTCCTCGCGGGGCGCCTGCGCGCGCGGACCGGAGAAGTAGAGCGCCAGGCGCGTGCCCCACTCGACGTAGCCGGCGAACGCCGCCCTGAACTCCGCGTCGCGCGGTAGGCCCACCTCGTCGGCCGCGTCCATGAGCAGGTTCACCCAGCGGCGGCGCTGCTGTTCGGTGATGCCCTTGCCGAGGTGCTTGGAGACCATGTGCGTGTGGCCGCCGCGCTCGCGCGTGTAGGAGTCGGGGCCGCCGAAGACCTCGCCCAGCCACATCGCCACGTACTTCGGGTGCCCGGGGTCCATGGCCGCGAACAACGGCCCGACCAGCTCGTCCTTCTCCACCTTCGCGTAGAAGATCGCGGTGAGCCGGTTGAACGCCTCCGCGCCGCCCGCCCACTCGTACAGGGTGGGTTCGGTCTTGGTGATGACCTGCTCGTAGTGCCGCATCTCCTCGATGTTCGACACATATGGCTTGATCTCCGCGAAGAATGCCGCGAAGTGGTCGCTCTTTCTGAAACCCTCCAGGTGTCCCTCCGCGGAGGTCCACTCGATGCGCAGGATGTAGCACTCCGGCTCGTCGACGCAGCGGGAGAGCTCGTAGTCCAGACACTGCGGCGACTCGCCGAGAGGGACGACGGCCCGCCGGTAGGCGGCCTCGAAGCCGTCCGCGTCGGGAACACGATAGCGAATGTACTCTACGATCACGTAATTATGTAATCACCATGCGAGCTTCTCCACAAGCATGGAATATCTTGACTTATCCGGTCACACTCGGTCTGTGGATCCGCTCCTTTCCTGGCTCATCAGCGCGCTCCTCCAGTTCGTGATCGTCTATTTCGCCGTACGGCTGGCGCTGAAGCACGACCGCGACAGCCGTAGCAGCCCGTGACGTAGATCGGCCCGACGCCTCGACGCGGCCGACGGGACCACCAGGCCGCCGACCTGCGCACGACGCAGGAGGTTTCGCCCTTACGCCCGCGACGCGACGTTCGTCCCCGGTGGCCTGCGGTAGCGGATCCAGACGTCCCCGCTGTCGAGGTGGCCCGTCATGCGCAGCACCACCCCGTCCTGCGCGGGCGGTTCGGGCGGCTTGTTGTGGACGTGGCCTGAGCGGGTCGTCACCTCGTCGGTGCGCACCCACCAGCCCCTCGGCACGACGATCCAGATGTCGCCGAACAGCGAGTCGCACCGGACGTCCATGGACACCTCGCGGTGCGGGCACGTCGCGCGCATGAAGTTGATCCGCACCGTGCCCCACCCGCACGCGACCTCGATGCGCGGCGGCACCACCCAGTGGCCGACCTGCTTGACGCTCCTGGCCCACCCCGTGGACAGTCGCAGCACCTCGGGGACCTCGAACCGGTCGGGGTCGGGCAGGTCGGCGACGATGCCGTCGAGCTCGCCGCAGGTCTGGGCGGCGTAGGCGCGGTCGAGACGGTCGTTGAGCTCCTCGGTGCCGATGCGCCCGTCGCCGACCGCGAACCGGAGGATCCGCGCCACCCGATCCCTGTCGCTGTCGCCGGCGCGGAGCCTCGCCCGATCCGTCATGCCTTCACAGTAGTGATCGACGTCACTCCGGGCCAGAGCCGATGATCGGCCGCGCTCGACGCCGCCCCGAAGGGGGCACCCGATGTCGTGAACAGGCTGCAAGCTGCACGAAAGGAGCCTAAAAGTCGAAACAGCTAGAAAGGTGCAGGAATCACTACAAATCTCATGTGATCGGAGCCTTTGGTGATCAACTTCAAGCGCGCTCTCGCCGTCAGCGCGATCGCCGCCTCGGCCCTGGCCGTTCCGGTGACGCTGGCGGGCAGCCCCGCCGGCGCCACCACGAGCAAGGCAGGCGTCCAGTCCGTCACAACGGATGCCACGTCCCACCCGTGCACGCGTAGACACAGTGACGAAGGCCGACCCTGCGGCAAGCACGAGACCGTCAAGCCGCCAGACGACCCCGCCCTGCCCGCATGCGCCCGCCCGGAGAACCAGACGCACAACAGCGACCCGTGCAACCCCGGCCCCATCGGCAACACCGATCCAGGCGGCACGAACGATCAGCTGTCCGATTGCGCCCGCCCCGAGAACCAGACCCACAACAGCGACCCGTGCAACCCCGGCCCCGTCGGCAACTGAAACCGGCCGACCGTCTCCGGGCATGGAAAAGGCCCCCAGGGATGATCTCCCTGAGGGCCTTTCACTAGTAGCGGGGGCAGGATTTGAACCTGCGACCTCTGGGTTATGAGCCCAGCGAGCTACCGAACTGCTCCACCCCGCGTCGGCGTGTGTCTAAAGACTATCGGCGACGCGGGGCTCGTGCAAATCAAGAACTCGGCGTGGGCGAGGGCGTCGGGGAGCCGGTCGGCGAGGGCGTCGGGCTCGTGGTGGGCGTGGGAGTGGGCGACGGCTGGACGGTGACGTTGCGGCCGAGGGCGTTGAGCGCGTCCTGCAGGCGCTTCTGCGCCTCGCCGTACTTCACCCAGTCGGGCGGCGAGCTGGCCAGCGCCTTGTTGGCGTCGTCGTAGGCCTTCTGGGCGTCGGAGATCAGCTTGGCGGTCGCCGAGGCGTCGGCGGGCTGCCCCGTCTGCTGCTGCTCCTGGCCGGTCTGCTGCTGGGCCGCCTTGCCGCTGAAGACCTGCTCGAGGGCGTCCTTCAGGGTGTTGCCCGAGCCGACCGTGCTGCCGTAGGCCACCAGGACCCGCTTCAGGATCGGGAACGGCTCCTGGCCGGCGGCGGCCGCCGTCTGGACGTAGACCGGCTCGATGTAGACCAGACCGTCGGCGAAGGGCAGCGTGAGCAGGTTGCCGTAGCGGACCGTCGCGTTGCCCAGGCCGAGCAGGTTGAGCTCGCCGGAGAACTTGTTCTGGAAGTTGTTCTGCGCCTGACCGGGGCCCGGGATCGAGGTGTTGGACGGCATGCGCAGGATGCGCAGCTTGCCGTACCCGGGACCGGCGGTCGCGTCGACCGCCATGAAGGCCGCCAGGTTGGGACCCTGGCGCGGGACGAAGGTCGTCGTCAGCGAGAACGACGGCGACTGCTTCGGCATCGTGGTGGTCAGGTAGTACGGCGGCTGCTTGACGTCCCTGTCGCCCTGGGAGGGGTCGAAGGGGACGTTCCAGAAGTCCTGGCCGCTGTAGAAGGCGTTGGCGTCCTCGATGTGGTACTGCGACAGGATGTCGCGCTGCACCTTGAACAGGTCCTCGGGGTAGCGGATGTGGTCCTTGAGGCTCTGGCTCATCTTGGCGGCCGGCTGGATGACGCCGGGGAAGGCCTTGCTCCACGTCTGCAGGATCGGGTCCTTGGGGTCCCAGGCGTAGAGGGTGACCGTGCCGTCGTAGGCGTCGACGGTGGCCTTGACCGAGTTGCGGATGTAGTTGATCTGGTCGCGGGGCTGCGGGGCGACCACGCCGCGCAGGGTCGTGGTGTCCTCGGTCATCGACGCCAGCGACTTGCTCTGTGAGTACGGGTAGTCGTTGGACAGCGTGTAGGCGTCGACGATCCACGTGATGCGCCCGTCGACGATCGCCGGGTAGGGGTTGCCGTCCAGCGTCAGGAACGGCGCCACCTTGGCGACGCGGTCACGCGGGTTGCGCTCGTAGAGGATCTTGGAGTTGTCGTTGATGTCGCTCGACAGCAGGATGTTCTTCTCACCGTACTTGGCCGCGTAGACCAGGCGGTTGAAGAACGAGCCGACCGGCACGCCGCCCTGGCCCGTGTAGGTGGTGTTGGCCTGGCCGGTGCCGCCGCTCTCGGGGAAGTCGAGCTCCTGGCCCTGGCCCGCCTCGCCCTTGGGGCCGCCCGCGATGACGTACTCGGTGTCCATCTGCTCACCGAAGTAGACGCGCGGCTCCTTGAGGGTCTCGCCGAGCGAGCCGATGACCGGCATGTCCTTGGCGTCGAAGTTGGGCAGGCCCTCGGAGTCGACCTCGTTGCCAGGGGCGGCGACGAAGCCGTAGCCGTGGGTGTAGACGAGATGCTTGTTGATCCAGTTGTTCTGCTGGGCGGGCGGGCCCGTCAGCTCGCGCACCGCGACGACGTGGTCGCGGGGCACGGGGCCGACGCCCTTGTAGCGGTCGACGTCGAGCTGGGTGGGGAAGTCGTAGAAGCCGCGGATGCGCTGCTTCTGCTGGTAGGTCTTGGCGACCAGGTTGGGGTCGAGCAGCCGGACGCCCGACACGGAGACGTCGCCGTCGGCGGTCACCTTGCTGGGGTCGGACTGCGCGGAGTAGGGGATGACCTCGCTGCCCGCCACGCCGTAGGCGTCGCGGGTGGCCGCGATGTTCCGGCCGATGTAGGTCGCCTCGCGCTGCTGCTGGTTGGGCTTGACCTGGAACTGCTCGACCAGCGCCGGGTAGACGCCGCCGATCAGGATGGCCGACAGGACCAGCAGGCCGAAGGAGACGCCGGGAAGCATGCCGCCGGGCCGTACGACGCCGGCGAAGAACAGCGCGGCGCAGATCAGCGCGATGATCGCGAGGATCGTCTTGGCCGGCAGCACGGCGCTGACGTCGGTGTAGGAGGCGCCGTTGACGAAGCCCCGGTCGGAGAAGACCAGGCCGTAGCGGTCGACCCAGTAGGCGACCGCCTTCAGCAGCACGAAGACGCCCAGCAGCACCGACAGGTGCACGCGGGCGGCGCGCGAGGCGTGGACGCCGGGCGACTGCAGCCGGAACCCGCCGTACAGGTAGTGCGTGATCGCCGCCATGATGATCGCGATGATCACCGCGGTGAACAGGAAGTTCAGCACCATCCTGATGAACGGGTAGTCGAAGGTGAAGAAGGAGATGTCCAGGCCGAACAGCGCGTCCGTCTTGCCGAACCGGGTGCCGTTGGCGTACTGGAGCCACGTCTTCCACTGCCCGGCGAACGACGAGCCCGCGAACAGCGCGAGCACGGCCATGCCGATGATGAAGATCAGCTTGCGGTGGGGGTCGAGCGCCAGCCGGTAGCGGTCAGCGCCGCTGCCCCCGCCGAACATGGCGGGACCGAACATCGGACGCATCCTGAAGGCCAGCAGCATGTTGCCGCCGACGATGCCTGCCATCAGCAGCGCGCCCACCACGAACAGCCCGATCTCGGTCAGCAGCACACCCGAGAACACGGAGGTGGCCTTGACCGAGTCGAACCAGAGGTAGTCGGTGTAGATGCCCGAGAACAGGAAGAAGAACGCCACGATCGCCACCAACGCGATCGCGACGGGAAGAAGCAGTCGCGGTCGGCGGGGCAAACGCATCCCCCGACCGGGTCCTGGGGTCCGGAATGCCAAGGCCAACCCCTCGTCGTGATGAACAAACGGTCCGTGATTGGCAACCTACACCGGCTCGGGAGAGCTGACGAAGGATGCCGTACGGCTAACGCTCGAGGACCCGGGAAAGTTCATCCCGCAGAGCAGGAAGGCACCTCGCCCTTGCCCGACCTGATCGCGTCGAGCGCCTGCATCGCACCGTGGAGCGTCTCCGCCTTCACCAGCCGCAGCCCGTCGGGGGCCGCCTTGACGGCCTCGGCGCAGTTGTCGGCCGGGGTGAGGAAGACCGTCGCGCCGGAGTTCTTGGCGCCGACCATCTTCTGCGCGATGCCGCCGATGCCGCCGACCTTGCCGTCGGGGGTGATGGTGCCGGTGCCGGCGATCGACTTGCCGCCGGTCAGCTCGCCGGGGGTGAGCTTGTCGATGATGCCGAGGGCGAACATCATGCCGGCGCTCGGCCCGCCGACGTCGCCGACGCTGATGCTCACCTTGAACGGGAACTTGTACTTGGCCTGCATGACGATGCCGACCATCGCGGTGCCCTGCTTACCGGCGACGGAGGTGACGGTGACGTCCTGCGGCTTGCCGTCCCTGATGACGCCGAAGACGATCTCGTCGCCCGGCTTGTGCGCCTTGACGGCCGCGGCGACCTGATCGACCGCGGTGACCGGCTTGCCGTCGACGGTGCGGATCTCGTCGGACGGCTTGAGCCTGCCCGCCGCCGGCGCGGTCTTCTCCACCGACAGGACGGTGGGCACCATGGAGTAGTCGATCTTCAACTCGGTCAGGGCCGCGGCGGTCGCGTTGTCCTGCGAGTTGGTCATCTCCGCGGTGTTCTCCTGCTCGACCTCCTCGGCCGTCTGCTCGCGCGGGAAGATCGACTCCTCGGGAACGACGGCGGTGGTGGGGTCGACCCAGCCGCGCAGCGCGGTCAGCAGGTCGGGCCTGGCCTGGGGGCCACCCTGGTAGGAGACCGTGACGAGGCTCAGCGTGCCGCTCGTCGGGTAGGTCTGCCGGTCGCTGATCGTGATGACCGGCTTGTTGTCGACGGAGCCGATCGTGTTCTCGGTGGGCCCCGGGCTCAGCACGACGTACGGCACCGTCACCCAGGCGCCGGAGATGCCGAGTGCGAGCACCAGGAAACCGGCCACCAGCAGGGTGAGTGCGCGTCGTGACATGGCCATGAGCTTATTCGCAGGCGCCGACCCACTCGGCCGACCCGTCGGCGAACACCTGGTGTTTCCAGATGGGCACCTCGGCCTTCAGGTCGTCGATCAGCCTGCGGGACGCCGCGAACGCCTCCGCCCGGTGCGGGCACGCCACCGCGACGATCACCGCGATGTCGCCCAGCTCCAGGTCGCCGACCCGGTGGACGGCCGCGAGCGCCGTCACGGGGAAGTCTGCGGCCACCTTCTCGGCCACGCGCCTCAGCTCGTCGACCGCGCCGGGGTGGGCGGAGTACGACAGCCGCGTCACCGCCTTGCCGTGGTCCTGCTCGCGGACGGTGCCGACGAACAGCGCGGTGCCGCCGGCGGCGTGGGAGCCCACGGCGGTGAACACCTCCTCGACCGACAGCGGGGTGTCGCGAATGTCCAGCAACCGAATCACGCTCAGAGCCTACGCTTCTTTCGCACCTGCCTGACGATGGCCGCGGTGCCGATCACCGCGACGGTGGCGCCGGCCGCGGTGAGCGTGGCCTCCTTGACCGGCAGTCGCCTGCCGACCACGGTGGTCCTGTTCTCGCGCAGCTCCAGCAGTTGCTCCAGGGCGGCCTCGTTGGTCCACGCGGGCTTCCAGCCCGCCTGGCGCAGGCTCGCGCAGTCGACCACCCAGGGGTAGACGACGTAGTGGAGGTCCGTCGCGGGGGCCGGGGTGATGCCGAGGCGGTGCAGGCGCTGCGCCGTACCGAAGGTGATGCCGGCGGGCAGCTCGAAGCCGCGGATGCCGGACAGCTCCTCGACCTTCTCGTGCTCCAGCCAGCCCTCGGAGCCGACGGCGACCACGCCGGTGACCAGACCCCTGGCGGCCAGTTCCAGGGCCGAGACCAGGTCGTCGACGTGGCAGAACTGCCAGCGCGGCGAGCAGCCCTTGACCTTGAGCAGCCGGGGCGACTCGAAGTGCCTGGTGATGACGGTGTCGATGCCGGGCCCGACGATCGCCGCGGGGCGCAGCACGGTCACCTCGAGCCCCGGATGGCTGCGCGAGGCCCTGCGCACCAGCGACTCGATCTCGAGGTGGTCGCCGACCACGCCGGTGTCGGGCTCGGCGGCGACCGCGGCGTCTTCGGCCAGCGGCACCTCGTTGTCGGGCGCCGCGCCGTAGACCATGGCGCTGGTGACCAGCACCACACGGCGCACGCGCGCGGCCGCGCTGGCGGTCAGCACCGTCTGGGCGGCGCGCAGGTTGTAGGCGCGCCGCTCGGCGGGATCGGAGTCGAGCCCGTAGTCACCGGCCAGGTGAACCAGCACGTCGATGTCGGAGATCCGGTTCGCCAAGAGCGGATCTCGCACGTCGATCACCCGCCAGGTGACGTCCTGGACGTCGCCGCGCTCCTCGTCGATGGCCACCACCCTGCGGAAATCCGCGTTGGTGGCGAGCTTCGCGACGAGCTCGCGGCCGATGCCTGAGGACGCGCCGGTGACGGCGACGACTGGTTGGCGCGGGCGTTTCGAGGTAGGCACCAGGTCCTCACTTTGCACTGATCCGCCGCAGGACGACTAACGTGGCGGTTGTGGACTCCTCCATCCTGCACGAGGTAACGCGGTGACTGACCTGCCAGGTCGCGAAAACGACCCCAACGACAACCCGTTCGCCATGTTCGGCAACCCTGAGCAGATGGCTCAGGCGATGCGCCAGTTCGCCGACATGCTCTCGGCGCCGCAGGGCTCAGGCCCTGTAAACTGGGACATGGCCAAGAACATCGCCCGCCACGCGGTGGTCGCGGACGGCGATCCGAGCGTGATGGAGGGTGAACGCCGGCAGATCGTCGACGCTCTCCAGCTCGCCGACCTGTGGCTGAACGAGGCCACCGCGCTGCCCAGCGGGGTGTCCAACCCGCAGGCGTGGAGCCGTTCGGAGTGGATCGAGAACACGATCCCCGTCTGGCGCAAGCTGTGCGAGCCGATCGCCGAGCGCATGGTCGAGACCATGGGCGGCACGATCGGCGGCGCCGACCTGCCGCCGGAGGCCCAGCAGATGGCCGCCCAGCTCGGCCCGCTCATGGGCATGATGAAGCAGATGGGCGGCATGATGGTCGGCCAGCAGATCGGCCAGGCCATCGGCTCGCTGGCGCGCGAGGTGATCGGCACGACCGACATCGGCCTGCCGCTGTCCGACACCGCCGCGCTGCTGCCCGGCGGCATCGCCGCCTTCAGCAGCGGCCTGGAGCTGCCCTCCGACGAGATCAGGCTCTACCTGGCGCTGCGCGAGGCCGCCCACCACCGGCTGTTCCAGCACGTGCCGTGGCTGCGCGCGCACCTGCTCGGCGCGGTCGAGGAGTACGCCAGAGGCATCACGCTCGACACCTCCGCCCTGGAGGAGCAGATCCGCGGCCTCGACATCAGCAACCCGCAGGCCCTCCAGGAGGCGCTGAGCGGCGGCGCGCTGCTCAAGCCCGAGGAGACCGAGCGGCAGAAGGCCGCCGTGGCGCGGCTGGAGACCATGCTGGCGCTGGTCGAGGGCTGGGTCGCGACCGTGGTCGACGCCGCCGCCGAGGGCAAGCTGCCGTCCGCGGGCGCGCTGGCCGAGACGGTACGGCGGCGCCGCGCGACGGGCGGGCCCGCCGAGACGACGTTCGGCACACTCGTCGGCCTGGAGCTGCGGCCCAGGCGGCTGCGCGAGGCCGCGGCGCTGTGGCAGGCCGTGGTCGCCGACCGGGGGATCGACGGGCGCGACGCGATCTGGGCGCACCCCGACCTCATGCCGACGGCCGACGACCTCGACGCTCCCGACACCTTCGTGAAGGGCGAGGCGGCCTGGGACATCTCCAAGCTCGAGGACGGCGACGCTTGACCCTCCACCGCGACGCGGTAGCCGTACTCACGGGCTGGAAGGCCCCCACGGAAGCCGAGGAGGAGCTCAGGCGCGAGTTCCTCGAACACCTGCGGCGGCATCCCGACGCCATGACCCGCGGCTGCGCGCCCGGGCACCTGACGGGCACCACCGCCGTGCTGTCGCACGACGGCGCCCGCGTGCTGCTCACGCTGCACCCGAAGGCGGGCATGTGGCTGCCGATGGGCGGCCACTGCGAGTCCTACGACGGCTCGCTGGCCGGGGTCGCGCTGCGCGAGGCCACGGAGGAGTCGGGGATCGCGGGCCTCCGGTTGCTGCCCGGGCCGCTCGCGCTCGACCGGCACAAGGTGTGGTGCCACCCGCCGCACAGCTGGCACCTCGACGTGGAGTACGCGGCCGTCGCCCCCGAGGGAGCCGAGGCTGTGATGAGCGACGAGTCGCTCGACCTGCGGTGGTTCCCCGTGGACGACATCCCCGAGCTGTCCGACGAGGCCACGAGGCTGCTGGCCAGGCGGGGCCGCGACGTTCTCACGGCGACTTCACGCCCTCTCGGTTAGAGTCCCCTCACACAGGGGGGTTATGTGGACATGGTCGGCGGCTCGATCGTGACGCCCGCGCGTCGCGCCTTCCCGTTCAGGACACTCGCGTGGATCGCGGTCATCCCCTTCCTCCTGTGGGCGGCTGCCCGGGTCGGCGGGCTCGAACAAGGCTCGATCACCACGCAGCTCATGACGGCCACGCCGTACGCGGCCGCGGGTTCCGTGGTCCCGCTCCTGCTCGCGCTGGCCTCCCGCAACCGCGCGGCCTGCGCGGTCGCCCTGGTCACGACGGCCGCCCTGGGCTTCAGCGTGCTGCCCAGGGCTCTCGGTACGGCGGACGCCACCGCGGGCAGGCCGCTCAGGGTACTTACCCTGAACCTGCTGTTCGGCGAGGCGGAGGCGGCACCGGTGGTCGAGCTGGTGCGGCGGCTGAACCCCGACGTCCTGTCCACGCAGGAGCTCACGCCCGACGCGGTCGAGCGGCTCGACGCGGCGGGGTTGAAGGACGTGATGCCGTACCGGGTGCTGGAGGCCGAGTACGGCCCGGGCGGCAGCGGCCTCTACGCGAAGTACCCGCTGACGCAGGTGTGGGACCAGGCTCCGCCGATCGGCAACAACATGCCGCTGGCCGTGCTGGCCTTGCCCGGCGGCAAGCCCGTCCAGCTGATGGCCGTGCATCCCGTTCCGCCGCTCGGCCCGCAGGTCCGGGATTGGAACGCTGCACTGCGGGCACTGCCCGCCGCCTCGGGCGACGTGGTGCGGGTGCTGGCGGGCGACTTCAACGCCAGTCTCGACCACGCGGCGATGCGCGAGCTGCTCGGCCGGGGCTACAAGGACGCGGCCGACGAGGTCGGACAGGGTCTGGTGCCGACGTGGCCGGCCAACAAGCGGATCCCGCCGGTCATCACGATCGACCACGTGCTCGTCGACTCGCGGGCGGGCGTGCGCGAGGTCAGCGTGCACACCATGCCGGGCACCGATCACCGGGCGGTCTTCGCCGGTCTCACCGTGCCGTGAGTGCCCTGGTGTTGTCCCAGCCTTCCAGGGCGGGGTCGAGGCGGTCGAGGTCCGCTCTGGCGCGCAGGCGGTGCCAGCCGGGGGTGGTGGCGACCATGCGGCGGCCGGGGGCCTGGGCGCGCAGCTGCTTCACCGGGTCGTCGGCGTCTAGGTCGGGGTCGGCCCAGCCGGGGAAGGGAAGAGTGGCCGCTACGGCGACGGCGCCGCCCTGCTCGGCGGGACAGACGGTCAGCGCGGCCCGGCCGAGTTCACGGAACAGCTTTCCGATGAGCAGGGGCGGGAGATCGGGGGCGTCTCCACTCACAATCGCCGCTTGATCAGCATTTATCGCCTTGAAGATGTCCTTCAGCGGCGTGTCCTCATTTATCGGGATAATGTCCGTACCGGGCCACAAAAGATGATCCAAAGCGGGAACGCTCGTGACGAGGACCGGTGTGACGAGTTCGAGGCCCGCGACGATCTCGTAGGTGTCCTCGACTATGGCTTCCAGGAACTCGCGAGGATCGCCGGGCGCGGCATTCGCCATGCTTTGCCGTACCAGAACGGCGACGACTCGGGTCAACACTCCTCCGGTGTGGTGCTGGCGGCGGCGGAGAAACCTTCGAGGAAACCGCGCGCCCGCTCAGCCTTGGGATACTGTTCGACCAGTGCCCAGAAATCGGGCCCGTGGCTCGGCACCAGCAGGTGCACGAGTTCGTGGATGATGACGTAGTTGATGACCCACTCGGGCAGCCCCCTGAGCCGGGTCGAGATCCTGATCGTGCCGCTGTCGGGGGTGCACGAGCCCCACCTGTGCTGCTGGTTGTCGACCCAGCGGACGCTCACCGGCTGCGCCTTGCCGTCAAGGTACCTCGCCGACAGCTCGACGGCCTTCTCGAGCAGTCCTTCGTCCGTCGGACGTCGCCGTTGCTCCTTGGCCGCCAGCCGATCGAGCATCCGGCTCACCCATTCGTCCGCGTCCTCGCCGCTCAGCCACGCGGGCAGGAGCACGATCGTCTTGTCGCCGTCGCGGTACGCGGAGACCGTACGCCGGCGACGAGAACTTCGACGGACCTCGACTCTCTCGGGGGACACATATGCACGTTAGCCGACTATGACGAAATTCCACAGGGGGTGAGCCGCTGTTTTCGCTGGTCAGCATGATTAAGAGCCGGTGAATTTGGGCACCCGCCTTTCCCGATGCGCGGCGAGGCCTTCAAGCATGTCGTTCGAGGTCATCGTGACCGGCTGGGCCAGCGCCTCCCATTTGAGCGCTTCATCGAGGTCATTGTGCGCGGTCTTGAGGGCAATTTTGGTCAGCCGCGTCGCGATCGGAGCGTTCGCCGCGACGCTTCTCGCGATCTCGAGAGTTTCCCGGAGAAGATCCGCCTTCGGGAACGCGCGGTTGATGAGCCCTTCGCGCGCGGCCTCCGCGCCGCTGATGGTCCTGCCGGTCAGCAGGAGTTCCCGCGCGAGGTTGAGCCCTCCTCTGCTCGGCAGCAGATACGTGGCGGCCATGCCGGGGTGCAGGCCGAGCGTGGTGAACGGGGCCAGGAGCTTGGCGTCGTCGGCGGCGTAGACGAGATCGCACGCCAGCGCCACGCACAGGCCCGCGCCGACGGCCGGGCCGTTGACCGCGGCGATCGTGGGGATCTCCAGCTGGGCGATCGACAGCCAGGTGCGGTAGAAGGCGAGCATCCGGTCGCGGAGCGCGGGAACCGTCTCGTCGCCCCGCTCGGCCAGCCATGACAGGTCGCCGCCCGAGGAGAAGGCGCTGCCCTCGCCGGTGACCACCACGCAGCGGGCCTCCCTGTCGGCGGCGAGCGCGGCGACCGTCTCGGCCCATGCGGCGGTCATGCCGTCGGTCATGGAGTTGCGGCGGTCGGGGCGGTTGAGGGTGAGCAGGACGACACCGTCGTCGTGCCGGTCGATCAAGAGCTCGTTCATTGGGAGAGAGTATCCACAGCCGTCCGCGGGCCCGGCGCCGGTTATCCACAGGCGGCGGGAAACCCCTCCACGATCATGCTCCCCGGTGGGAATCTTGCGCGCCATGAGGCCACGTGTGAAACCCGTCCTGCGCCGGATCCTCCGCGACGAGCGCACCCTCCAGTTCGGCGTGCATCCGCGCAGCGCCGTCCTGGTGAGCGATCTCGCGCCGTCGGTGAAGCGGTGGCTCGACCGGCTCGACGGGACGAGGGAGATCGAACAGGTGCTGCGGGAGGCGGCCACGGCGGGGCTGTCGCAGGAGGGCGCCCGGTCGCTGCTCGACACGCTCACGGCCAGAGGGGTGCTCGACGACGCGGCCGTGCGGCCGTCGCCGCTGGCGCGGCTCACGCTGGCCGAGCGCGACCGGCTGCGGCCCGACCTCGACGCGCTGGACGTGGCCGCCACGACGCCCGGCGGCGCGCTGGCGACGATGCGGCGGCGGCGTGAGGCGCGCGTGCGGGTCTACGGTGCGGGGCGGGTGGGGGCGCAGATCGTCGCGCTGCTGGCGGCCTCGGGGGTGGGGCAGCTGCGGGTGATCGACCCGGAGCCGGCCCGGCCCGAGGATCTGGTGCCGGGCGGGCTCGGCTGGACGGAGCTGGGGATGTCGCGGGAGGCGGGCGCGGTCGCGGTGGCCAGGCGGATCACCGCCGGGCGTGCCTGTGTCCCCGTGCCTGCGGTGGCTCCCGTCGACTGCGGCTGCGCTTCGGGAGTGATCGCTTCGGGAGTGATCGCTTCGGATGCCGGAGCGATGGCTTCGGATGTGGGGGCGCGCGGCACGGAGGGGCGCGGCACGGGAGCGCCGGGGGCCCCTTCCGGACGCGGACCGAGGGCGGGTGAGTCGGGGAGGCGCGGCCCGGAATCCCCGGCGCAGGCGGGGGCGCATCGGACCGCAGTGTGCGCGTGCGGGCGGGGGTCCTCGGCCGGTGCCCGGGCGCATGAGGCGGAGTCCTCGGCCGGTGCGAGGGCGCGTGGGGCGGAGTCCTCGGCCGGTGCGAGGGCGCGTGGGGCGGAGTCCTCGGTCGGCGCCCGGGCGCGTGGGGCGGAGTCGTCGGTGGGTGTGGGGGTGTGCGAGGCGGAGTCGTCGGTGGATGCCCGCGCGGGCGGGCCGCACCTGTCCGACGGCTCGCAACGGCCGGATCTCGTCGTGCTGGCGCCCGTCGGGCCACTCGACGCGGTGCTGGTGTCCGAACTGGTCGCCATGAGGATCCCGCACCTGCTCGCGGCCGCCTTCGAGGGCCACGGCTCCGTCGGTCCTTTGGTACTGCCGGGCGAGACCTCGTGCCTGCACTGCCTGGACCTCGCGCGGCGCGACCGTGACCCTGCGTGGCCGATCGTCACCGCCCGGCTCGGCGGATTCCCCGCCGGTGAGATCGCCTGCGGTTCCGCACTGTCCTCGCTGGTCGCGGCGGCGGCGACCGGCCATGCGCTTGCTCATGTCGACGGTCGGAGCAGCGCTGTGACAAACGGCACAATGGATGTTTTGCCTGATTGGCGGTGGAAGCGCCGATCCTGGACAGTGCATCCACAATGTCGTTGCTGGCGAAACGACCTAGGTGCGCTAACAATGGTCGAGCCGGGCTCTTGCCATTGACGGGCCACACGCAAGGCCTGGCGCCCCATCAGGCCGGGACCACGAAGGGGGGAAGCGCCGTCCCAACAGGGACGTCGCGCGTCATGGTGAGTGATCTTCCGCGCCGCGCCGTAGCGCGCTCCGCCAAGCTGGCGACCCTTCCGCTCGGGTTCGCCGGCCGTACCGTCATGGGCCTCGGCAAGCGGATCGGCGGACGGCCCGCCGAGCTGGTCGCCCAGGAGATCCAGCAGCGCACCGCCGAGCAGATCTTCAAGGTGCTGGGGGAGCTCAAGGGCGGGGCGATGAAGCTCGGCCAGGCGCTGTCCATCTTCGAGGCGGCGCTGCCGCCCGAGATCGTCGGCCCCTACCGCGCGACCCTCACCAAGCTGCAGGACTCCGCTCCCCCGCTGCCCGCCGCCACCGTCCACCAGGTGCTGACCGAGCAGCTGGGCGACGACTGGCGCGACCACTTCCGGTCCTTCGACGACCGGCCGACCGCCGCCGCCTCGATCGGGCAGGTCCACAAGGCGGTCTGGCACGACGGCAGGACGGTCGCCGTCAAGATCCAGTATCCCGGTGCGGGCAAGGCGCTGCTCGGCGACTTCGCCCAGATGGCCCGCCTCGGCAAGCTGTTCGGGGCGCTGCTGCCCGGGCTCGACATCAAGGCCGTCCTGGCCGAGCTGCGCGAACGCATCGCCGAGGAGCTCGACTACCTGCGCGAGGCCGAGGCGCAGCACGCCTTCGCGCAGGCGTTCGCCGACGACTCCGACTTCTACGTGCCCGACGTCGTGGCGGCCAACGAGCAGGTGCTGGTCACCGAGTGGATGGACGGCACGCCGCTGTCACGCATCATCACCGACGGCACCAAGGAGGAGCGCGACAAGGCGGGACTGCTGTTCGTGCGGTTCCTGTTCTGCTCCCCCGCCCGCGTCGCCATGCTCCACGCCGACCCGCACCCCGGCAACTTCCGCATGCTGCCGGACGGCAGGCTCGGCGTCCTCGACTTCGGCGCGGTCAACCGGATGCCCGACGGCTACCCCACGGTGTTCGGGCAGCTGACCCGCATCTTCAACCAGGGCGACATGGACGCCGTGGTCACCGGGCTGCGTGACGAGGGCTTCATCCAGGAGCACATCGAGATCGATGTCGAGGCGCTGCGCGGCTTCCTGGCCCCCTACGTGGAGCCGACAGCGGTCGAGGAGTTCACGTTCAGCAGGGAGTGGCTGCAGGCGCAGGCGGCCAGTGCCACCGACCTGCGCCCGACGAACGTGATCAGGCAGCTCAACCTGCCGGTCTCGTACGTGTTGATTCACCGGGTGCACGCGGCGGGGGTGGGGGTGCTGTGCCAGCTCGGCACGACGGCCCGCTTTCGAGACGAGGTCATCAGGTGGGTCCCGGGCTTCGCCGACGAGGCCGTCAGCTGACACCTGCCCGCCGTACTGGCCTGCCAGGTTTCACCCGCACCCGCCGCACCCAAGTCCCCCTGCCCGCGCGGGGAGCGGCCGGGATGCCCGGAGGTCCGATGGGTGAGGGCCCGGGACAGCCGAAAGGCCGGGTGCATCGTGTGCACCCGGCCTTTCACGTGAGGTCAGACCGTGAGATCCTCCGCCGGCGGCAGGATCTCACGACCTAGCCCTGGGCGATGAGAGCCTTGCGCAGCCGGTCGTTGGCCCGCTGCAGGTCACGCCGCGCGCGCTGGACGCGCTTGAAGCGGGACACCATCCGGTACTCCTCGGCCTCCTTGTGGAGGGTTTGTATTCGGTCATTGACCAGTTCTTGATAGATATACGGCATTTCAAAGCTCCTGCCAGGGATGATGCTCATCGGATGTCTCGGCTTTCTGTGGTGCGGTGGATGTGAGGTTTCAGGCAGCGACCGGGTGCTTGCGCGGACGCCCGCGAGGCCGCTTACGGGGAACGATCGTTCCCCGGAGGATGAGCTCGCCGCCCCAGACGCCCCACGGCTCCTCGCGCTCGAGCGCGCGGGCCAGGCAGGCCTTCTGGATGGGGCAGCCGCCGCAGAGCGTCTTCGCGAACTCGACGTCTTCGGGCGACTCGGCGAACCACAGGTCGGGGTCGGTACGACAGGGGATCTTGGCTTCGTCGATCAGGTCCATGATCGTCTGGGCCCCCATCTGCTGTCTCCTTCGGTTGTTCTTGGTCTGGTACCTCGTGGGTCGGGGGATCACGGACAAACAAGAAGGCCGCGGATCCTGTCTGCGGATCCGCGGCCTGGGGGCTTGACTGCCGGTCAGGTTATGACCGGGTCATCCCTCCAGGGTTGCGGACCGCGCAGTCCACCCTTGGTGATCTGAGGGGTCGGCACGTCGGCGCCCGCGACGTAGGCGGGGGCGCCCTGGGCAACGGCTGCGCCGTAGCCTGCGTGGAACACGAGCTGGCTACGGGCAGACTTGTCCCGTCGGACCTTGGCCAGGCCACTGGCGAGCCTGACCGAGTCACGGCATGCGGAAGCGAGCCACTGCGTGGCCGACATTTCAGTCATGTTCCTCACCGGGGCTCACCTCCATCTGTGATCGTCGGACAGGACCGTCCGACTCGCTTGACCATGACCCTAAACCGGAAAGCCGGGAAGGGGCAACACATTTTCCACCTGCGGTGTTACGAGTCTGCCACGCGAATCATGCACTCCTGAACCACCGACACCGCCAGGTCTCCCGACGAGGTGAACATCTGACCCCGCGCCAGGCCGCGCGCCCCTCCCGACCATGGGGACTCCTGAGCGTAGAGCAGCCACTCGTCGGCCCTGAAGGGACGGTGGAACCACATGGCGTGGTCGAGCGAGGCGCCGCTGACGTTCGAGGCACCCCAGGCGAGTCCGTGAGCCAGGAGGACGGTGTCGACGAGCGTGAAGTCGGAGGCGTACGCGGCCAGGACGACGTGCAGCAGCGGGTCGTCAGGAAGGTCGGCGTCGTAGCGGAACCACACGTTGTTCTCGGCGCTGCGCAGCGACGGATCCTTGTAGGCCTCCCAGGTCAGCGGCGAGACGTAGCGGGCGTCGACCGGCCGGGGGCGGGCCAGCCACTCCTTCCACTGCGAGTCGTCGCCCACGAGCTCCAGCATGCGCGACTGGAACGTCGGCAACGTCTCAGGCGCCTGGACCTGCGGCATCACCGCGGCCTGATGGTGGACGCCCTCCTCATGGATGTGGAACGAGGCGGACATCGTGAAGATCGCCTTGCCGTGCTGGACGGCGACGACCCGGCGGGTAGTGAAGGACCTGCCGTCCCTGACCCGCTCGACGTTGTAGACGATCGGGATCGACGGGTCGCCGGGGCGGATGAAGTAGGCGTGCAGGGAGTGCACGTTGCGGTCCTTGGGGACGGTACGGCCCGCGGCGACGAGCGCCTGCGCCGCGACCTGGCCGCCGAAGACCCGTTGGATGCGCTCTTCGGGGCTCCGCCCGCGGAAGATGTCGAGCTCGATCTGCTCCAGGTCGAGCAGGTCGAGCAGCTCCTTGAGCGCTTCGTTCACGATGGGTCCCTCCTATGGCTGAAGCCATCCCAACCTAGTGTGACGAGACCGGTGCCGTGGCAGTGCCCCGGGGCATCCCCATCCCAACCCCATGCCTCGAACCGGCCTTCGCGACCGGACGGCGCCTTGGAGGCGCGGGACCGGCCTTCTCCTGTGGCGAGCCGTTTCCCCGTGGCGAGCCCTTCCGTGGTACGCCCTTCCGTGGTGAAGGGTGTGGTGAGCGTGCCGTCCTGACGTCGAAACGCGGGTCTGTGGACGTGCGTGACCGGTCTCCCGGAGGGAGGGAGGGGCCAGTCACCTCCTGCGGTGCAGGTCCGGCCCTGTGGGCGTCCCAAGGGCGGAGGTGCGTGGCTCTCGGCGGGTGAGCGGCCTCCTGCGGGCGAGCCACTGACCGTCTTGTGTGGGGAAGGTCACGGGACCGTCCGGGCGATGAGGTCAGGCGGGGTCAGCGGGGTCAGGTGTGGGTGCGGCAGATGTCGAGGACGGCGGCGCCGTACCGGTCGAGTTTGACCTTCCCGATCCCCGCGATCGACAGCAGTTCCTGCTCGCTGCGCGGCGCCCGTTCGGCGATGGCCTGAAGGGTGACGTCGGTGAACACCACGTACGGCGGCACCTTCCCCTCCTTGGCCGTCGCCGTGCGCCACGCCTTCAGCGCCTCCAGCAGCGCCTCGTCGTAGTCGGACGGGCAGGTGGCGCACCGGCCCAGCTTCTGCTCGGCCGCGGCCACCAGCGTCTTGCCGCACACCCGGCAGTTGACCGGCGCGGCGACCGAGCGCCGGGGCCCGGCGGTAGCCGTACCGGGGGATGAGGAGGAGCGAGGGGGCCGCCCGGTGAGGCCGTCGAGGAAACGGGAGGGGCGGCGGCCCTTGCGCCCGCCGGGTGCCCGGGCCAGGGCCCAGGACAGGCCGAGGTGCTCGCGGGCGCGGGTGATGCCGACGTAGAGGAGGCGGCGTTCCTCCTCGATCTGTTCGGGTGTCTCGGCGTAGATGATCGGCATCATCCCGTCGGTCAGCCCGACGAGGAACACCGCGTCCCATTCCAGACCCTTGGCCGCGTGGAGGGAGGCGAGGGTGACGCCCTCGACCGGCGGCGCGTGCTGTTCGGTGGCGCGGCGTTCGAGTTCGGTGACGAGGGCGGGCAGGTCGCCGCCCTCGGCGGCCATGTCCTCGGCCAGGTCGGCGAGGGCGCGCAGCGACTCCCACTCCTCGCGGGCCTTGCCGCCGCCGGGCGGGACGGGGGTGAGGCCGATGCCGCCCAGGATGCTGTGAACCTCCTGCGCCAGGGGCTCGCCCGAGGCGGAGCGGGCCGCGCCGCGCAGCAGGACCACCGCCCGCCGTACCTCGGGACGCTCGAAGAAGCGGTCGGCGCCGCGCACGAGGTACGGGATGCCGGCCTTGGCGAGGGCTTCCTCGTAGGCCTCGGACTGGGCGTTGACGCGGAACAGGACGGCGATCTCCCTGGGCGGCACCCCCTTGTCGATCAGTTTCCTGATCGCGCGGGCGATGCCGGCGGCCTCGGCGGGCTCGTCGTCGTGCTCGGTGAACGTGGGCGCGGGACCCTGGGGGCGCTGGGCGACGAGATCGAGGCGGTGGGGGCTCCTGGCCTTGGCGATCACGAGGTTGGCCAGGCCGACGACCTCGGGCGTGGAGCGGTAGTCGCGGACGAGCTTGATCACCGAGGCGTTCGGGTACTCCACGGCGAACCCGGTGAGATAGCGGGGGGTCGCGCCGGTGAAGGAGTAGATCGTCTGGTTCGGGTCGCCGACCACGCACAGGTCGTCGCGCCCGCCGAGCCAGGTGTCGAGCAGGAGCTTCTGCAGCGGGTTGACGTCCTGGTACTCGTCGACGACGAAGTAGCGGTACTGCTGGCGGATCTGGTGGGCGACGTCGGCGTGCTCGGTCATCACCGCGGCGGTCAGCTCGAGGATCGTCTCGAAGTCGACCAGGTGACGCTCGCGGCGCAGCCGTTCGTAGGCCTCGTAGAGGGCGGCGATCTCGTCGGCGGGGGCGGGCGGTGAGCGGTGGGCCTTGGCCGCGGCGGCGACGTAGTCCTCGGGGCCGATCTGGGTGACCTTGGCCCACTCGATCTCCGATGCGATGTCGCGCAGCTCCGAGCGGTCGCGGCCACGGCGGATCTGCCGGGAGGCCTCGACGAGCAGCGGCAGCTTCGACTCGATCACCGCCGGCGCGGATCCGCCGATCACCTTGGGCCAGAAGTAGGTGAGCTGGCGCAGCGCGGCGGCGTGGAAGGTGCGCGCCTGCACGCCCGGCGCGCCGAGCCGGCGCAGCCGCTGCCGCAGCTCGCCTGCCGCCCGTGTGGTGAAGGTCACCGCGAGCACGCCCTGCGCGTCGACCACCCCGGTGTGCACGGCGTGGGCGATGCGGTGGGTGATCGCTCTGGTCTTGCCGGTGCCGGCCCCGGCGAGCACGCAGACCGGGCCGCGGACGGCCTCGGCCACGGCGCGCTGCTCAGGGTCGAGCCCGGCCAGAACGTCGTCGCCTGTCATCACATGAAACATCCTCGCAGCAGGTGGCGGGGGCCTGCGCCATTCTGGCAACATGCCGCCGTCACCTGTTTCTTCATCGCTGAGATGCGAAAAGTAGGTCATTTCCCCCACAATGGGGCCCGACCGAATCATGGGGAAAGGAAGGCCCGTGCGAGCTGCGGTGATCGCGAGTGTTCTCGCTGCCGTCGCGTTGATCCCAGGAGCGGCGCACGCGTCGAAGGATCCGTCCCCCTCGTACGGCGACGCGCTGGGCGGCACGACGTTCGAGACCGTCTCGTACGGCCCCGGCAAGCGCCAGGCCATGGACATCTGGTGGACGCCTGACTACTCCAAGCACCCCGCGGTCTTCCTCATCCACGGCGGCTGGTGGTCGGGCGGCGACAAGAAGTACATGACCGAGATCACCCGCAGCTACGTCGAGCTCGGCTACACGGTCTTCAACCTCAACTACCGGCTGTCCACCGAGGCGCCCTGGCCGGCGCAGCGCACCGACGCCTTCGACGCCATCGCCACCGCCCGCAGGCACGCCGAGCGCTGGAACTTCGACCCCAACAACTACGTGGTCGTCGGCTTCTCCGCGGGCGGCCACATCGCCGCCGCCGTCGGCACGTACGGCGACGGCACCCTCCAGGGCCTCAAGGGCGTCGTCGGCGTCTCGCCCGTGATCTCGCCGCTGCGCGCCTACACCGACGGCGCCGACTCCACCGACCCCAACCGCGTCAAGCTGCGCGACGCCGCCATCAGGCTGGCGGGCGGCTGCGAGCCCAAGGGCAAGTGCTCGCGCGTGTGGGCCTCGATGGAGGTGCCGTGGCACGCCAGCAAGAAGGACGCGCCGATGCTGACCGTGCACTCCGACGACGAGTTCGTGCCCGCGGCGCAGAGCCTGCTGCTGAAGGACATGCTCGGCCAGGTCGGGGTGGAGATGACGGTCTTCACCGAGCCCGGCATCTCGCACAGCGCGCCGCTGTACCGGGAGCCGGGGGTCGCCGAGCGCGTGCAGAAGTGGATCGAGGAGCGACTGTCGAGCTGACCCGGGGATTACCCGCGCCCTCCAGGTTGTTGCGCTTTTTGGCCTTCATTTGAACCCGGAAGGATTGCTTCATGGCGCTCACCGTCTACACCACCACCTGGTGCGGTCCCTGCAAGCGGCTCAAGAGCCAGCTCACCCGCGAGGGCATCGCTTACGAAACGGTCGACATCGAGCGCGACCCCGCCGCGGCGGAGTTCGTGATGAGCGTCAACAACGGCAACCAGACCGTTCCGACTGTGGTTTTTCCCGACGGGACGGCGGTCACCAACCCCTCGGTGAACGAGGTGAAGGCCCGCCTCGCGGCGATGGTCTGAGCAGGTACGGCGGGCCCCGCCCCGAGCGGGGCCCATCCGAGATTCCTAGAGCGGCGTGAGAGGCGCGGGATAAGCGCCGGTCCGTCCATCGGTCAGCAGCCACGGCTCGTGGACGAGCGTCGCGGGCAGGCCGGCCAGCTCGGGCACGTACCGGCGGACGTACTCCCCTTCGGGGTCGAACCGCCTGGCCTGCCGCAGCGGGTTGAACGTGCGGTTGGGTCGCGTGTCGTTGCCGGTGCCCGCGACCCACTGCCAGTTGCCCGCGTTGTTGGCCACGTCGCCGTCCAGGAGCAGCTCGAAGAAGTGCTCGTAGCCCACCCGCCAGTCGACGCGCAGGTGTTTGACGAGGTAGGCGGCCGTGATCAGGCGGGCGCGGTTGTGCATCCAGCCCTCGGCGAGCAGCTGTCGCATGCCCGCGTCGACGATCGGCACTCCCGTCATGCCCTCGCGCCAGGCCTGCTCGGCGTCCTTGTCGGAGCGCCACGCCGTGCCGCGCGGCCGGTAGTCGCGCCGGTTCAGGTCGGGGAAGGCGCAGGCCACCTGGTGGTGGAAGTCTCGCCAGCACAGTTGCCGGACGAAGTCCTCGTTGCCGTATCCGGCCAGCTCCAGCGGTGACAGGCAGCCGAACCGCAGGTACGGGCTGAGCCTGGAGGTGCCGTCGCCCGCCAGGTCGTCGTGCAGGCCGGCGTAGTCGTCCAGCGAGCGACGCGTCCAGGCGCGCATCCTCTCCCTCGCCGCCGTCTCGCCGCCCTTGATCCCCCCGTACGGCACGCCGCGCGGGATCGGGCCCGCCGGCAGCCCCTCGGGGGTCGGGACGGCGCGGGGTGTCTGGGCCGCCTGCCGTCGTGGCGCCTGCGACCAGGCCCGCCAGTAGGGGGTGAAGACGCGGTAGTGGTCGCCGTCACCCGAGGGGCGCAGCAGGCCGGGCGGCACGACGGTCACGCCGGGGAAGTGCCTGACCTCGATCGGTTCCCTCGCGAACCGCTCGCGCCTGCGGCGGGCGAGCGAGCTGACGTCGGCGCTCATGAAGACGGCTGTGGCCGACGTCTCGCGGGCCAGGCGCATGGTTTCGGCGACGGTGTCGCCCTGCCGTACGAGGAGGTCGCCGCCGCGGGCGCGCAGCGAGTCGCGCAGGTCCCGCAGGCAGTCGGACAGGAAGGCGGCGCGGCGGCCCGAGGGCACGGCGGGGTCGCGCACGAACAGCGGCACCACCCGCCGGGCCTGCGCGCAGGCGGCGGCCAGCGCCGGGTGGTCGCGGACCCTGAGGTCCCTGGTGAAGAGCACGATGACGGTGTCCATCGCCCAGGTATTCGAGGGCCGCCGCCCCGTGGTTGCGACCGGGGGGCGGCCGATCCGCCACAATGTCGGGATCGGCGCGCATGAGCGGGGCGAACTGCCCGAGGAGGAGCCTGGGTACGGCATCGGCGCCGTCTCCAGGCGGCTCGGCGTGCCCGCGCCCACCCTGCGAACCTGGAACCTGCGGTACGGCATCGGCCCCAGCAGGCGCAGTCCGGGCGGCCATCGCCGCTACGACGCGGGGGACCTGCTGCGGCTGGCGGAGATGAGCCGGCTGATCCGCGAGGGCGTCGCACCCGCCGACGCCGCCCGCCAGGCCCTCCGCCTCACCGTCACGCCGGGCGACGTGGCCGGCCCGCCTGCCGTACCGGAGGCTGGTACGCCGCGGGCCGAGAGCCCTGGCACTCCGGTGGCGGCCCCTGGGCCGGTGCCCACGGCGGCGATGCTGGCGCGGGCGGCCCAGGCGCTCGACGGGCGGGCCGTGGCCGAGGGCGTCGGGACCGCGCTGGCCCGGCACGGGGTGGTGTGGACCTGGGAACGGCTGGTCCGCCCCGTCTTCACGGCGATCTCCCGCAGGCAGGCGGAGACGGGCGCGGGCATCGACGTCGAGCACCTGTTCTCCGACCGGCTGCTGGCCGCTCTCTCCCCGCTGGTCGAGCGTCCCGCCCGGCCCGTGAACGCGCGGCCGGTGCTGCTGGCCTGCGCGGCGGAGGAGCAGCACAGCCTGCCCGTCTACGTGCTGGCCGCCGCGCTCACCGTCGACCGGCGGGTGGAGACGCGGGTGCTGGGCGCCCGCACGCCGTATCCCGCGCTGGGGGACGCGATGCGCCGCCTCGGTCCTTCGGTGGTCTTCGTCTGGTCGCAGCAGTCCTCGACCGGTGACCCCGCCCCGCTGGCGGGGTTGCCGGCGGTCCGCCCGCCCCCCGGGATCGTCGTCGGCGGGCCGGGGTGGGGCGGGGCGCTGCCCGCCAGGGTCACCAGGGTGACCTCGCTGGAGGAGGCCATCACGGTGATCGCCGGCGCCGCCGGCTGATCTCCCTCCGCTTGGTTGCACGGCCGCCCGCGGCGGAGGTTGAATGAGTTTTGAATAAGTTATCTCTCAGGGAGGCTTTCTCATGGAGGCGCTCGCCGAGTGCTACCGAACCCATGCCTCACTGGTCCGCTGCTACCTGCGCCGCCTCGTGCCGGCGCAGGACATCGACGACGTCACCCAGGTGGTGTTCACCGAGGTGTGGCGGTCCAGGCACCGATACGACCCGGCCAGGAGCCTGACGACGTGGGTCCTCGGCATCGCCCACAAGCGGGCCGTCGACCACCTGCGCGCCCGGCGCGTCCCCACGGTCTCGCTGGAGGCCGTCGGCGAGCCCGAGGGGTCCGACGGCAGGGCCGACGGCGACTCCCTCGCCGACCGCGACCTGGTCCGCCGGGCGCTGGCCGAACTGCCCGCGCCGCAGCGCGAGGCCATCGAACTGGCCTACTACGGCGACCTGAGCCAGCGGGAGATCGCCGAACGGCTGCGCGTCCCGCTCGGCACCGTCAAGGCCCGTACGGCACGCGGCCTGCACCGCCTCTCGACCCTCCTGGCGGCGGCATGACGACCGTCAGGCCCAGGATCGCCGTCTCCAGCTGCCTGCTGGGCGATCCCGTCAGGTTCAACGGCGGGCACAGCCGCGACCGGTTCCTGTCGGGCGCCCTCGACCCCTTCGTGGACTGGGTGCGGATCTGCCCGGAGATGGAAGCCGGGCTCGGCGCCCCGCGCGAGACGCTCAGGCTGGAGCGCTCACCGGACGGCCCGCGGCTGGTGACCCGGACGACCGGCGTCGACCTCACCGACCGCATGACCGCCCTGGCCAGGGCCCGCAGCGCCGGGCTCGACGTCGACGGGTACGTCTTCAAGTCCAGGAGCCCCAGCTGCGGCGTCCACGGCATCCCGCTGTACCCCGAGGGCGGCGGGAAGCCCGTCGGCAAGCGCAACCGGGGCCTCTTCGCCGCCGTCGTGATGGACTCCCGTCCCGAGCTGCCCGTCGAGGACGAGGGGCGGCTGAACGACGACCTGCTCAGGGAGAGCTTCGTGGAACGCGTCTTCGCCCACGCCAGGCTGCGCGAGCTGCTGGAGGGCGGCTGGCGGCCCGCCGACCTGGTCGCCTTCCACGCCAGGCACAAGATGCAGATACTCGCCCACGACCCGGCCCGGTACCGGGAGGCGGGGCGTCTGGTGGCGGGAGCGGGCGTGCGGCCCAGGGAGGAGCTGGGCGCCGCCTACGCCGCGGCCTTCCGCGCGGCGCTGGCCACGAAGGCCACCGTGGGCAGGAACGTCAACGTGCTGCAGCACTGCATGGGGATGGTCGAGCTGGACCGGGCCAGGCGTGCGGACCTGGTCGAGGTCATCGGGTCGTACCAGGCGGGCAGGGTGCCGCTGAGCGTCCCCGCGACGCTGCTGCGGCATCACGCGCGCGGCGAGCCGGCCGCCTCCTACGTCAGGGAGCAGACCTACTTCCTGCCGTTCCCCGAGGAACTGCGCCTGCGCAACCACGTGCCCGCGTGACGCGGCGGCCGGCGCCGGGCTCGCCCGGACCGCCGGGCCAGGTCACCAGTCGCCGGTCAGGTGGTCGCCGTACCAGGTCTCGATCAGGCGGCGGGCGATGGAGACGGGCGGCGGGAGCCGTACCTCGCCACTTCGCAGGGCGGCCAGCAGTTCGGCGCGGGAGAACCAGCGGGCCTCGGCGATCTCGTCGGCGTCGCAGACCACCTCGGTGCCGATGGCCCTGGCGAAGAAGCCCAGCATGAGGCTGCGGGGGAAGGGCCACGGCTGGCTGCCCAGGTAGCGCGGGTCGACGACGGTGATGCCGACCTCCTCGGCCACCTCGCGGACGACCGCGTGCTCCAGCGACTCCCCGGGCTCCACGAACCCGGCCAGGATCGACAGCCGCCCCTCCGGCCACTGCGGGCCGCGGGCGAGCAGGCAGCGGTCGTGCTCGTCGCGGACCAGCATGATGACCGCCGGGTCCACCCTCGGGAAGTGCTGGCTGCCGTCCTCGGGGCAGACGCGGATGTGCCCGCCCGCCTCGACCTTCGTACGGCTGCCGCACCGCGGACAGAACTCGTGCGTGGTGTGCCAGGCCTCCAGCGCGACCGCGTAGACGAGCAGGCCCGCGTCACGGTCGCCCAGAAGCGCCCCGGCCTGGCGCAGGCCCGCGGGGAACGGCTCACCCTCGGGGGTGTCGCCCAGGCCCAGCGGGCTCACGACGCGGCCGTTGGTGTCGGCCGTGGCGAACCCCGGCAGCGGCGCGGCGACCGCGAAGTAGGCGACGCCGTGCTCGACGCCGAGCAGGTAGCGCTCGCCCTCGGGCGCCTCCCGCGTGGTGTACAGGATCACCTCGACCTGGTCACCCGCGCGCCTGACGAGGGTGTGGCCGTCGCTGACGAGCAGCACCCTGCTCGTCGGGTCCGCCCACGCCTTGGCGAGCCAGTCGGCGTCGCCACGCAGCAGGGCCGACCTGTCGATCGTGCCGCGCGCGAGGAGCAGGGGCCCCAGCAGCTGCTCTTCTGCGGTCGTCTCCACGCGCCACTTCCTCCCCGGAATTCGATGCCATCTTATGACGGTCGGTTGACCGTGACAGGACGCGGGGCGCCCGGCGCGTGAACGTCCGGAGGCCCTTGTGTCAGGCAGCGTAGACCACCAGGTTGTCGCGGTGGCCGCGGCTCTTCTCGTCGAACACGAGCGAGTAGGAGCGGAGATGACTCTCATACAGGGCGATTACGCTGTCCGTGCCGCATCATGATCTCCACCACGCTAGGATCTGCCGAGTTAGGTTAGCCTTACCTGAGCCCGGGGGTGCCACGCGTTGCGGCTCTACATGACCGCTGCCAAACCGACCGACTCGGTGACCGACGGTTTCCTGCCCGCGGCCCGCGCGCTGGGCTGCGACGTCACGATCCTCACCGACCGGCCGGAGCAACACCCTGACGCCATCGCGTGCGACGTGTGGGATCCACGGGCGGTGATCGACACGATCGCCCACCACCACCGGCCGGACGCGATCTTCTCCAACTCCGATCACCTGCAGATGGAGACCGCGCTGGCGGCGGAGTACTTCGGCCTGCCGGGCAAGGACTGGCGGGCGTGCCTGGCGGCCAAGAACAAGGCGCTGACCCGCCGCAGGCTCGCCCAGGCGGGAGTGGAGAAGGTCTGGTCCGTACGGCTGGCCCCCGGCGACCCCGTGCCGGGCCGCGTGCCGTACCCGGTGGTGGTGAAGCCGCGCGAGGGGGTGGCCAGCGAGAACGTCATGCTGGTCGAGCGCGACCTGGAGCGGGCGATCGCCGGGCTGAGAGACCTCCCGCTGGTCGTCGAGGAGTACCTGGAGGGGCCGCTGCGCACGCTGGAGACGCTCGGCGACGGCGCCACGACGCGGGTGCTCGGCGGGTTCGCGACCACGCTCGGGCCGCTGCCGCACTTCGTGGAGGAGCGGCTGGACTGGGCGCCGGAGGCCGACCCGCACGTGCTGCGGGCGCTGGAGGCGCTGGGCGTCGGGTTCGGGGCGTGCCACACCGAGTACGTGGTCACCGCGCGGGGTCCCAGGATCGTCGAGGTGAACTACCGGGTCATCGGCGACCACTGCGACTTCCTGCTGGCCGACATCCTCGGCGTGCCGCTGTTCGAGTGGATCCTGCGGGTGCACCTGGGTGAGCCGGTTCCCGAGGTTCCGGCCGCCGCCGGTCACGGGTGCGCGGTCAGCGTGGTGGCCGACAGATCGGGCGTGGTCGTCGAGGCGCCGCCCGCCTTCGAAGGGGACGGGTTGTGGCACAGGCCGCTCAGAAGCGTGGGCGACAGGGTGGAGCTCACCAACACCAACCGCGACTACCTGGGCGTGATCAGGGCGGTCGGGCCCTCGGCGGAGAAGGTCGAGGCGGCCGTCGGGTCGTTCATGGAACGGCACCCGTGGGTGATCGGATGAGGCGGCGCGAGCCGTACCTGGCCAGGAGGATCCTCGACGCGCTGCTGCGGGAGGACTACGGCGACCTGGCCAAGCGGGTCACCAGGAGCAAGGAGGGCGTGGCGCTGCTGCTGGCCGACGGCAGGCGGGTACGGCTGGCGCCCGGCCTGCTCTTCCAGGACTTCGTGGTCGCCGACGACGAGCTGCTCGGTCTCGAGCAGGTGCTCAACACGCTCCAGGAGATCGCCGACCCCGCCGACGCCGAGGGTGTGGCGGCCTTCTTCGACGAGTGCGTGGAGGCCCTGCACGCGCTCGAACTGCACGACGAGCACCGGCCGCGCATCACGGGCAGGCGGCTGGCCGACTACGAGGCGCTCGCCGCCTTCGTCGACCATCCCGTCTACCCGACGGCGCGGGCGCGGGCCGGCCTGTCGGACGAGGAACTGCTGGCCTACGCCCCCGAGTTCGCGCCCTCCTTCGAGCTGCGCTGGGCGTGGGTGCCGCGGTCCGATGTGACGGGCGCGGCCACGCAGTGGGGGCCGCAGGAGGGCGGCGCGGTGCTGATGCCCGTCCATCCGCTGAGCGTGGGCGCCCTGCCGCCGCGGGCCCGCCTGGCGCACGGCGGCCCGCGGATCACGGTCAGGCCGACGCTGTCGATGCGGACCGTGCAGCTCGACGACCGCACCCAGCTGAAGCTGCCGCTGCCCACCAGCACGCTCGGCCGCCGCAACCGCCGCTCGATCAAGCCGTCGACGCTGGCCGACGGCGCGTCCGCCGAACGGCTGCTGCGCGCCCTGGCCGACCCCGGCATCCTGCTCGCCGACGAGCAGACCTACGCCCACGCGGGCCACGAGTACCTCGGCTGGATGCTGCGCCGCCTGCCGGAGGGCAGGATCATCCCGGTCGCCGCGCTGAACGTCCCCGAGGTACGCGAGGAGCTTGGCGACGTGGAGGACCTGCTGACCCGCTACCTCACGACGCTGCTGCGCTGGAACGTGCGGCTGTTCGTCCGGTACGGCGTGGCCCTGGAGGCCCACCAGCAGAACCTGGCGCTCGTCATCGACGGCGGCGCCGACCTCAAGCTCCTCGTCAAGGACAACGACGGCCTGCTGGTCTCCCCCGCCAGGCTGGCCGCCGCGGGAGTGACCCCGCCGTCCTTCACCGACGAGCGGATGCTCACCGACGACCCGCACGCGCTGGCCGACGTGTTCGTCACCATCACCCTGCACCTGGCGGCGGCCTCGATCGCCTTCGGCGCGCTGCCCGCCGACCGGGCCGCCATGCTGGTGCGCGGCTGCCTGGAGGAGGCGCTGGCCGAGCACGGCGACGACCCGATGGCCAGGCTGCTGCGCGCCCGCACGCTCGACGCGGTCAGGCTGACCGGCAAGTCGATGATCACCGCGGGCACGCTCGTGGCCAAGGAGCGCTCGGGGGCGCGCGACGTCAACAAGTTCTACGGCACCAGCGGGCCCAACTACCTGCGGGCCCTGTCCCTAACGGGAAACCTGCTCGTCGGCCTGCCACCCCACCGTCGTGCCGGGTCAGGACCGTAGTGGCAGTCCACTTGGCACCTTTCCCATTAGTCCCTCCTGAGGAGTGCTTGATCATGGAAGGCCTGGTCCTCGACCCGCCCGCGGCGATCGCCGAGCAGGCCACGCTGGCGGCGCTGCTGCGCTGCTGCGTGCGGGAGGTGGCGGGGCCGCGAGGGCACGTGTGGCCCGCTTCGCCGTACCTGCTGCTGACGGTGGCCGACACGCTCATCAGGGCGCGCGCGGGCGGCGGCGCCGCCCTGCGGTTCGAGGGGCCGGTGGAGCGCCTGGAGTTCGGCGCGTGGGTGCCGCTGACCGCCGACGAGCTGGTCCGGCTGGCCGAGGCCGAGCTCGACGGGCACAACCCCGAGTTCGCCGCGCAGGTGGCGGCCAGCAGGGACGCGCTGGCGGCGATCCTGCGGGCCCGCGCCGCCGCGCCGCCGCCGAACGACCCCTGGCTGGCCTCGGAGCAGGCGCTGGTGCTCGGGCACCCGTTCCATCCCTCGCCGAAGGCACGAGCGGGCGACGACTGGCTGAGGTACGCCCCTGAAGCCCACGCCGCCTTCCCGCTGCGGCTGCTGGGCGTGCGCGAGGACGTGCTGGCGGAGGAGGGCGACGCCGCCGCCCTCGACCTGGCCGGGGTCGCGCCGCCCGGCTACGCGCTGCTGCCCGCGCACCCGTGGCAGCTCGACCTGATCGGGCCCGCGTTCGACGACCGGCTGATCGACCTCGGTCCCGGCCCGCTCGTCGCCCCGACCTCCTCGGTCCGCACGGTGTACGACCCGGTGAGCGGCACCTGCCTGAAGTTCAGCCTGGACGTGCGGATCACCAACTGCGTCAGGAAGAACGCCTGGTACGAGCTGTCGGGCGCGGTCGCGCTGACCGAGCGGCTGGCCCCGGTCTTCGCCGAGCTGTCCGCGAAGTACCCCGGCACGCGGTGGCTGCCCGAGCCCGGCTACCGCTCGGCGGCCCTCGGCGGCAGGCTGCTGGAAGGGCTGGGGGTGATCGTGCGGGCCGGCCCGTGGTCGGTGTGCTCGCCGGGCCTGACCCCCGTGCTGGCGGGGGCGCTGGCCTGCGCGGCGCCGCCGGCCGACCCGGTCTCCTGGTGGGCCGCCTACGTGCGCGTCGTCGCGCTGCCGGTGCTCGACGCGTTCTTCACCCACGGCGTCGTCCTCGAACCCCACCTGCAGAACGTCCTCGTCTGCCTCGACCCCGCCGGCCGTCCCGTCGAGGTGATCTTCCGCGACCTGGAGGGCACGAAGCTCGTCGGGCACGACCTGGCCGGCATGCACCCGCGGGTGGCCCAGGCCCTCACCTACGACGCCGCGCGCGGCTGGGCCCGGGTGGTCTACTGCCTGATGGTCAACCACCTCACCGAGATCGCCGCCACGCTGGCCACGACGGACGCCGGGCTGCGCCAGCTGTGGGCGGTGGCCAGGGACGTCCTCGCCGGGTACGGCGACGCGGCGGGCCGGCCGCTGCCGCTGTCGGACCTGCTGGCGGGCGCCCCGCTGCCCGCCAAGGCCAACCTGACCGTCAGGTGGGCCCGCGGCGCCGACAGGAGCGCCGGGTACGTGCCGATCGGGAACCCCTTCGCATGATCGACTTCCGTGATCGACTTCGCATGATCGACGAGATCGCTCCGACGCTGGACGCCCCCGCCTTCGTCTACGACCTGGCGGGGCTCGACGCGCACGCCGCCGCCGTACGGGCCGCCCTCCCCGGGGTCGAGCTGTACTACGCGGTCAAGGCCAACCCGGACCCCGCGCTGCTGCGGGTGCTCGCCCCCCACGTCGACGGCTTCGAGGTGTCGTCGGCGGGCGAGCACGCGCACGTCGGCGCCGTCCTGCCGAAGGCGCGGCTGGCGCTGGGCGGGCCCGGCAAGACGGACGCCGAGCTGCGCCTGCCCGCGCACCGGGTGCACGTCGAGTCGCCCTTCGAGCTGCGGCGGCTGGTCGCGGCGGGCGTGCCCGCCGACGTGCTGCTGCGGCTGAACCTGCGGGTGGAGACCACCGGCGCGGCGCTGACCATGAGCGGGCCGTTCGGCATGGACGCCGACGGGCTGGCCGCCTGCCTGCCGCTGTTCACCGACACGGTACGGCTGCGCGGCGTCCACGCCCACCTGGCCAGCGGCCTGGACGCCCCCGCGCTGCTGGATCTGGCGGCGGCCGTCCTGGCGCGGCACGACGAGGAGGTCAACGTGGGCGGCGGCATGGCCGTCTCCTACACCTCGCCCTCCGCCCGCTTCGACTGGGCCGCCTACGGGGCCGGGCTGGCCGCGCTGCGCCGCCCCGGGCAGGTGGTGCGGATCGAGCCGGGGCGGGCGCTGACCGTCTACTGCGGGTCCTACGTGACCAGGGTGATCGACGTACGGCGGGTGCACGGGGAGGTGTTCGCGATCGTGCACGGCGGCACCCACCACCTGCGGACACCCGCGACGAAGGGGCACTCGCAGCCGTTCACCGTGCTGCCGACGGGATCGGGGCCCGGCGTGGCGGACACGCCGGTGACGATCGTCGGGCAGCTGTGCACGCCGAAGGACGTGCTGGCCAGTGGGGTGCGGACGTCGATCAGGGTGGGCGACACGGTGGTGTTCGCGATGGCGGGGGCCTACGCGTGGAACATCTCCCACCACGACTTCCTGATGCATCCGAAGCCCGGATTCCACTACCTCACCTGACCCGCCCGGGAAGCCGGGCGGGTCAGCGGCGCAGCGGGACCGACTCGATCAGCGCGACCAGGCCGTCGGCGTCCAGCAGGTCGACGGGGCGGACGGTCCTGTTGAAGCGCACGTAGTGGAAGGCGGCGCCCACCCGCTCCAGCGGCACCCCGGCCAGGTGCGACCACGCCAGCCGGTAGGCGGCCAGCTGCACGGCCGCGCCGCGGGCCGCCTTGCCGGAGGGCGGGCGGCCCGTCTTCCAGTCGACCACCTCGTAGGAGCCGTCGTCCCGCTCGAAGACGGCGTCCATGCGGCCGCGCACCAGCCGGTCGGCGATCATGGTCTCGAACGGGACCTCCAGGTCGAGCGGCTCCCTGCCCGCCCACTCGCTCTCCTCGAAGCGTTCCTGCAGCTCCGCCAGCCGGGCGTCGATCTCCTCCGGCTCGTCGTAGGCGCCGGGCAGCTCGAAGTCGTCGATCAGCCGCTGCTGCCCCCACCTGGACTCCAGCCACTTGTGGAAGGAGGTGCCGCGGCGGGCCAGCGGAGCCGGCTGGGTGGGGACGGGCCGGCGGATCCTGCGGGCCAGCGCGCGCGGGTCGGTGGCGAGCGTGACCAGCGAGGAGACGGTCAGCCTGGCGGGCAGCTCCACCACGGTCCGCGTGCGGCGCCCGCCGGAGGCCCGCTCCCTGAGCAGCAGGTCGGTGTCGCGCGCCCAGGCCCGCAGCCGCTCCGCGTCGCCCTCGCCGATCTCCTCCGCGCTCTCCGCGCCCTCCGCGCCTTCCGTGTCGGGCTCGTCGTCGTGCCCGGCCGTCTCCCCCAGGTCGGGCGGCTCCATCAGCGCCCGCAGCACCAGGTCGGCGCCCTCCTCGATGGCCTGCCGGCGGACGCCGCCGGGAGCGAGCGGCCAGGTGGCCTCCGCGGGCTCGGCGAGCAGCGGGTTGGTGGCCCCCTCCGCCGGCTCCGGCGCCCAGCAGGCGACCCTGCCGCAGGTGTCCCTGATCTCCAGCAGGAAGTCGGACGGCTCCAGCGGCTTGGACGCGGTCCCCCACCGGTACCCGGAGGCGATGAGGTGGTAGTGGGCGCGGGTGACCGCCACGTAGGCCAGGCGGCGCTCCTCCATCAGGTCACGGTCGCGGCAGCGCTCGTCGAAGGCGTCCAGCTCGTCCCTGGTGAGCCCGGCCAGCCTGGGCAGGTCGGCGACGTCGCCGCGCAGCGGGTAGGGCAGCTTGCGCGGATTGTCGGTCCAGCGGCTGTTGGTGACCGGGGTCGAGGGGAAGATGCTGCCCTTGGTGATGCCGGTCCTGCCCACCAGCTGCGACAGCCCCGGCACGACGACGATCGGCCACTCCAGGCCCTTCGAGGCGTGGACGGTCATCAGCTTCACGCTGTTGCTCTCGCCGACCCTGCCGGCCTCCAAGCCGAACTCCTCGCTCTCTGCCGCCTCCAGGTAGGCCAGGAAGGCGCCGAGCGTCGGGTCCTCGGCGTCGCCCGCGAAACGGGAGGCGGCGTCGAGGAAGGCGTCCAGATCCGCGCGGGCCGCGACGGCGCCTGCCGTACCGGCTCGGGCCGCCACCTCGATGTCGAGGCCCATGCGGCGCTCGGCCTCGGTGATCAGGTCGGGCAGCGGCTGGTGCGTGTGCGCGCGCAGGTGGCGCAGCTCCTGGGCGAGCGCCACCATCCTGGTCCTGGCCAGCGGCGAGAACGCCTCCAGCCACTCCGGCCGGTCCGGCAGCTCGTCCAGCGCGTCGACCAGGCTGCCGCGCTCCTCGGCGAGGTCCGCGACGGCCTGGTCCAGCGGATCGGCCACGCGCTCGGTGCCCTCGCGCAGCTCACGGTTCAGCTCCCTGGCGAACTCGCCGAGCTGCCGCAGGTCCGCCGGGCCGATCCGCCAGCGCGGGCCCGCCAGCAGCCGGGCCAGCGCGTCGCCCGCGCCCGCGTCGTACAGCACCCTCAGCGTGGCCACGAGGTCGCTGACCTCCGGCACGGTCAGCAGCCCGCCGAGACCCACCACCTCGACCGGGATGTCGCGCTCCTCGAGCGCCCGGCGCAGCACGGGGAACTGCGACCGCTTGCGCGCCAGCACCGCGATGTCCTGGGGCTGGACGGCCGGCGTCTTCTTGCGCTCCCCGCCGCCCCACGGCAGGCCGTCGGGCGCCACCTCATGGCCGAGCGCCTGCCTGACCTGCTCGGCCACCCACCGCGCCTCGTCCTCGGCGGTCTCGTGGAAGGCGCACGTCACGCGGCCCCTGTCGACCCGGTTCGGCCCCGGCACGAGCACCGGCACCTCGCGGGCCTCCATGCGCAGCGGCAGCTGGACGCGCGCGGCCACGTCGAGGACCCGGTCGCCGTTGCGGAAGCTGACGCTCAGCTGCCTGACCGGCGCCGGGTCGCCCTTGTCCGTCGGGAAGTCGGCGACGAAGCGCCGCAGGTTGCCCGACGAGGCGCCGCGCCAGCCGTAGATGGACTGGCAGGGGTCGCCGACGGCGGTGACCGGGTGGCCGGTGCCGTACAGGCTCCTGAGCAGGACGAGCTGGGCGTGACTGGTGTCCTGGTACTCGTCGAGCAGCACCACCGAGTAGCGGGCACGCTCGACGCGGCCCACGTCGGGATGGTTGGCGGCGATGCGGGCCGCCAGCGACATCTGGTCGCCGTAGTCGATCACCTCGCGGGCCCGCTTGAGCCGCTCGTAGGCCTCCACCAGGGGAAGCAACTGCTCGCGGGCGTCGTGCACGCCGATCGGCCGGCGCTGGCGGACGGTGGTCGCCTCGCCCCGCCGCTCGCGCAGCCACTCGCCCACCCTCCTGACGTCCACGCTCGAACGCAGGTGCTCCGACATCTCACCCGCCAGCTCCAGCACGGCGGCCGTGACCGAGGGCGGGCCCAGCTCGATCCGGTCCATCGGCCCGTCGTACATCGCGACCACCCGCGAGGCCAGCTGCCACGAGACGGCGGGCGTGACCAGGCGCATCGTCGGTTCGAGCGCCTCGCGGACGGCGTGGTCGGTGACCAGGCGGGCGGCGTAGGCGTGATAGGTCGAGACGGTCGGCTCGTTGTCGAGCACCTGCGCCGGCACCAGCCCCGCCTCGGCCAGGCCGTTCAGGCGCTCCCGCACGCGGTGGGCCAGCTCGGCGGCGGCCTTGCGGGTGAAGGTGAGACCGAGGACGCGCTCGGGTTTGACCAGGCCGTTGGCCACCAGCCAGACGACCCGGCCCGCCATGGTCTCGCTCTTGCCCGAGCCCGCTCCTGCCATGACGACCATGGGTTCGAGCGGCGCCTCGATGACCGCGGCCTGCTCCGGCGTGGGCGGCAGGATGCCGAGCTTGTCCGCCAGCTCGACGGGGCTCAGCACACCTGCCCCCCGCTGTCGTTGACCGGGCAGCTCCCCTTGGCCGCGCACGTGCGGCAGCCGTCGTTGACCTTCGCCTGGAAGAACGGGCCCGACATGCCGAGGGCGACCGTGTCGACCATGTCCCTGGCCCAGTTGTCGTCCCTGTCGAGCGGGGCCTGCGCCTGCTCCTTGGCCTCCTTGCCGGCGGCCTTGCCGACCTGCACCAGCGCGGCGCCGCCCGGCTCGGCCAGGCCGTGCCGCTTGAACGCGTCGAGCAGCACCGCCAGCTGGTAGACGCCGAGCTGAGGATGCCGGTCGAGCTCCTCGGGCCGCGGCTTCGAACTGCCGGTCTTGAGGTCGATGATGAACGCCCTGCCCTGCTCGTCCATCTCCACCCGGTCGACCCGGCCCTTGATCTGCACGCCCTCCGACACCATCGCCACGAACGACTCCTCCGTGGCGACGACGGTCCTGCCGTTGCGGCGCTGCCACTCCATGAACTTGGCGATCATCTGCTCGGCGACCCTGCGCTGCTTGCGGTTGAACCAGACGCCGCCGAAGTCGAGCTCGGTCCAGATGTCGTCGAGCCGCTTGCCCAACAGCTCCTCGCCGGCCAGATCCTCGGTGGCCAGAACGGCCAGCGCGTGGACGACCGTGCCGAGACCCTGCGCCGAACTCGTGCCCGCCGCGCCCACCGCCGTCTCCAGCAGCCAGCGCAGCCCGCACTTGGTGAAACTCTCCACGGCCGAAGGCGAGATGCGCACGATGCCGTCCGGCCAGCTCAGCGGGCGATCGTCGGACAGCGGGGTGAGCGCGTACCACTCGCTGGGATGCGCGCCCTGCACACCCTGCCTGGCCAGGCGCGCCAGATGCCGCGCCGCCTGCGTGCGCATGCGCTCCGGCTGCGCGGCGTCGGTGACCACACTGCGCAGGTCGGCGACGAGCGCGGCCAGGTTCAGCCACCTGGCGTGGTCGTCGACCGTCGCCTCCTCCACCGCGCCCGGCATCAGCTCCGACAGGAACCTCGACGGACGCTCGTCGGCGTCCTCGCCGCCGATCGCGGTGACGACCAGCTTCTCCCGCGCCCTGGTGGCCGCCACGTAGAACAGGCGCCGCTCCTCGGCCAGCTGCCTGGCGGCCAGCGCGGCGACGGTCGCGTCCGTGGAGTCGAGCGGCGCGCCCTCGGCCAGCTCGACCAGCTCATCGATGCCCAGCAGCGAGCCCTTGAGCCTGATGTCGGGCCACACCCCCTCCTGGACGCCCGCCACGACGACCAGGTCCCACTCCAGGCCCTTGGACCGGTGGGCGGTGAGCACCCTGACCGCGTCGCCGTCCGGGGCCCGCTCGGCGAGCGTGTCGCCGGGGATCTCCTGGGAGGACAGATCCTCCAGGAACACCTCAGGGCCCGCCTTCGGCATCCGGTCAACGAACCTGGCGGCGTAGTCGAAGAGGGCGACCACGGCGTCCAGGTCCCTGTCGGCCTGCGCTCCCCTGGCGCCGCCCGCGAGGCTGAGGTCGGTCCACCGCTCGGCCAGGCCGCTGGCCTGCCACACCGCCCAGATCACGTCCTCCGCCGTGCCCCCGGCCTGTACGGCGTCGCGGGCGGTCTGGATGAGCTTGGCCACGCGTTCGGCGGGATGGGCGATGTGCGGCTCGATCCTGACCAGCTCTCTGACGTCCCTGAGGGCGGCGATGAGCAGCTCGCCCGACGACCGCGGCGGCCCGGACCGGTCCCGGGGCGCGACCTTCCCGGCGTCTTCGGGCGTGTCGGAGCGGGCAGACGCATCAGCGGGTCCGGCGGGCGCGTCGGGACCGGCGGGCGCGTCAGCGGGTCCGGCGGAGGGGCGCGCTTTCCCGGGAGCGGTCAGCCCGGCACCGCCACCCGGACCGGTCGGCTCGGCACCACCCGGACCGGTCGTCCCGGCCGGACCGGACACCCCGGCGCGGTCGGACACCTCGGCGCGGTCGGGTCGGCCGGTCGGCTCGGTGTGGGAGACGGGCTGGACCTGATCGGCCACCTCGGCCGGCCCGCCGTCGCCCGTGAGACCGCTGCTCATTGGTCCGCTCGCGCCCGTGAGACCGCTGCTCCCCGTCGGTCCACTCGCGCCCGTGATGCCGCTGACCCCGGTCATGCCGCCGGCCCCAGTCACGCCGCCGGCCCCAGTCACGCCGCCGACCCCAGTCATGCCGCCGGCCCCGGTCGGGCCGCTGACGCCGACTGGGCCGGAGTCGCCGGGGGCGAGTGGGGCGCCGTCGACGGGGACCTCGTCGACGGCGGGCAGGAGGTGGGTGATCTCGTTCTCGGCGATCTTGAGGGCGCGCCTGAGCCGGCGGACGCCGAGCATGTCGGTGCCTCCCAACGGCCCGGTCAGCAGTTCCTCGGCCGCCGCCTCGTCGAGCGCGCGCGGGTCGAGGACGACGCGGAGCGTGGTGAGCAGCGGACGGACGCCGGGCTCCTGCGCCAGCGGCACCTCGTCGCCCGCCACCATCGTCGGCACACCGGCGCTCACCAGCGCGCGCCTGAGCAGCGGCACCTGCCGGGTGGCCGACCGCACCAGCACCGCCATCCGATGCCACGGCATCCCGTCGATGAGGTGGGCCCGGCGGAGCGTGTCGGCGACCACCGCCGCCTCCTGGCTGACGCTGTCGGCCAGGAGCACCCGGACCTGCCCGGGGTCGACGTCCTCGGGCGCGACCAGGTCCCGGTGACCGCGCGCTTGCCGCCGGTCGGGCCGCTCCCACGCCTTCCCGGCCTCCCCCGGACGCGCCCCGGCCACCGGGGGGACACGAGCGTCCGAGGCGACGGAAGGCCGCCCGCCGGACGCCGCCGAGTAGCCGACGCTGGGAGCGGGAGCGGCGGGCAGGCGGGCGGCGACGCGGCGCGAGGCGGCCAGCAGGTCGGTGCCGCTGCGGCGCGAGACGTGGAGCGCCACCACGGGCGCGGGACGCCCCGCACGGTCGCGGAAGCGTTCGGGGAAGCGCAGGATCCCCTGGACGTCCGCCCCGCGGAAGCCGTAGATCGACTGGTCGGGGTCGCCGACGGCGACGAGGTCGCGCCCGTCGCCCGCCAGCTGGCGCAGCAGGTGCTCCTGCGCGGGATCGGTGTCCTGGTACTCGTCGACGAATACCGCGTCGTACGCCGAGCGCTCGCGGTGCCGTACCGAGGGGTCGGCGAGCAGCGCGGCGGCGGCTCTGACCAGTTCGGCGTAGTCGAGCGACAGCTCGGGGTCGAGGTCGAACCGTTCCTGGTAGCGCTGGGAGAAGCGGCCCGCGGCCGCCCAGTCCGCCCTGCCGTACTGCCGGCCCAGCTCCACCAGGCGCGCCGCGTCGAGGCCGCGCTCGCCCGCGCGGGCCAGGAAGTCGCGTAGCTCCTCGGCGAAGCCGCGCGTCTTGAGCGCCTCGCGCAGCGACTCGGGCCACAGGCGGGCGCCGTCCTCGAGCTCGCCGTGGAGCAGGCGGCGGATCTCCAGCAGCTGTTCGGGACCGGTGAGCAGGCGCGGCGGCTCCCTGCCCTCGAGGACGGCCTCCCTGCGCAGCAGCGCGTAGGCGTAGCTGTGGAAGGTGAGCGCGAGCGGGGTCCTGGTGGTGCGGCGCATGCGGCTGGTCACCCGCTGGCGCAGTTCCTCGGCCGCCTTGCGGCTGAAGGTGAGGATGAGGACGCGTTCGGGGTCGACGCCGCGCCGCTCGACGCGGTCGACGACGGCCTCGACGATCGTGGTGGTCTTGCCGGTGCCGGGGCCCGCGAGGACCAGCAGCGGGCCGCCTGGGTGCTCGACCACGGCGCGCTGGTCACGGTCGAGCGCAGGGGCCGCACCAGGACCACTGCCTCGTCGCCGCACCAACCGCCAGGTCTGAGAACTCACAGCACTAGATTCCACCAGACCACAGGGACAGATCGTGCCGACTTGCCCGGTCTCCCTGCGCGATCCGCCCACCGTACCGGGAGAAATCGCCGCGCCCGTTTTCCGACACGCCCGCTTTCCCGCCGATCTGTACGGCACGCAGGGCTCCATCGGCACTGGTCGAGCCGGCGCCACGCGTCCGGCCAGGCCGGTCCCCCGCCGGACACGAGGGACCGCGCCCGTTCCCCTCCGTTTCCCCTACGTCAGATCTCGCGGAGTGCGGCGCTGAGGTTGCCCAGGCCGATCGGGCCCAGGTTGAGGGCGGCGGTGTGCCACTGCTTCAGGTCGAAGCCCGGCTTGCGGGCGGCCTCGGCACGCGCCTCCAGCCACGCCCGCTCGCCCAGCTTGTAGCTGATCGCCTGCGCGGGCCAGCCGAAGTACCTGACGATCTCGGCGTGGACGCTGTGCGGCAGCGCGCGGCCACGGTCACGCAGCGTCTCGCAGGCCTTCTCGAAGCTCCACCGGGAGCCGTCGGGCAGCGGCAGGTCCAGGTGGACGCCGATGTCGATCACGACGCGCGCGGCCCTGAGGGCCGATTCGGCCAGCATGCCCATGCGGGTGCCCGGCTCGGTGTGCCAGCCCAGCTCGTCGGCCAGCCGCTCGGCGTACAGCGCCCAGCCCTCGCCGTGCCCGCTGACCCAGGAGAACTTCGAGAAGCGCGACATCCGGTCACCCGCCACGGCGACCGCGCCGATCTGCAGGTGGTGTCCGGGGACGCCCTCATGGAAGACGACCGACAGCTCGTTCCACGTGGCGAACCGCTCCCGCCCGCCCACCGGCCACCAGGTGCGGCCGGGGCGCGTCAGGTCCTCGCTCGGCCCCGTGTAGTACGGCGCGCCGGCCGTCGAGCCGGGCAGCAGCTTCACGTCGACCGTGCGCAGCGGCTCGACGATGTCGAAGTGGGTGCCGTGCAGCGCCTCGACGGCGAAGTCGTGCCTGTCCCTGAGCCAGGCGTGGAAGGCCTCGGCGCCCTCGACGTACTGCGTCTCGTTGAGGTGCGCGATCGCCTCGTCGACGCTCGCGCCGGGCAGGATGGCGTGGGCCTCCTCGGCCATCTCCTCTTCGATCCTGCGCAGTTCGGCCCAGCCCCACTCGTAGGCGTCGAGCGGGTCGATGTCGGCGCCGAGGTTCTGCCGGGCGGCGACGGCGTAGCGCTCGGGGCCGACGCCGTCGTGCTCGGCGGCCCGTGGCGCGTACTCCCGCAGGAGGTAGCGGGCCGCGTCCGCGTAGCCCTGGTGTGCCTGGGCGGCGGCCTTGGCCAGCTCGCCGGCCAGGCGACCGTCGCCGTAGGCGGCGACCAGGTCGTCGTGCGTGCCCGCGTACTGCTCGGCCTGGGCCGCGCCCTCCACCGCCTGCCGTCGTGCCGCCACCAGTCCCCTGCGCAGACCTTCGTCGAGCGAGGCCCGCCAGCTCGCCAGCATCTCCGGCACCGCGGCCAGGTGCGCGGCCACCGCGCGCCACTTGTCGTCGTCGCCGGTGGACAGCAGGTCAACGCTGTCCCGCACCGAGGAGAGCATGCCGAAGGGGCTGCGCAGGTCGCGGTACTGCTCGCCGGTCTCGAACCACGCGGCCTGCGCCTGCAGGCGTTCGCGCAGGTGGTCGGCGGCGCGGCGGTCGTCGGCCGAGGTGGGCCTGAGGGTGTCGAGCTCGGCCAGCGTGGACCTGGTCAGCTCGTGCCTGGCGGTGTGTCCCTCGGGGCTGTAGTCGGTGGCCACGGCGAAGTCGCCGGTGATTCCGAGGTAGAGGGCGTCGATGGGGTCGAGCCGGGCCGCTCTGGTGACGTATTCATCGCAAAGCCGGAAAATGGGGGTCATTTCGGCAACCGTACCGACTGGCCCCCTGGTGGGCATGTTCTTTTCAGGCCGCCGGCGCCTCGGCCGCCGCCATCCGCCTCGGGGAGCCGGGAATGAGCGGTACGGCCAGGAGCGGCGCCAGGGCCGCGAGTGCCCAGACGACGGTCCACGACGACGTCGCGGCCAGCACGACCGGGATCAGGACGGGAGTGAGGAAGCCGGCGGCGAAGAGCGTGGTGCCCTCCAGGCCGAGGGCCGCGCCCTCGCGTCCCGGACCCGCCATGACGGCGATCTCGGTGTAGGCGACGCCGTGCCACGCGTTGGCCAGCAACCCGCCCAGCGCGAGGGCGGCGACGGTCAGCGGGGTGGGCGCGTGGGTGAGGACGGCGGCGCCCGCCATGACCACCGCGATGAGCACGCCGATCCCCTTGATCATGGTACGGCGGTCGCCGCCGCGGTCGCTGAGCCGTCCCGTCCACACCCGGGCCGCGCCCCCACCGAGCTGCGCGATCAGCACGACCAGGCCGGCCAGCGCCACGCCCTCGCCCTTGACGTCGTGCAGGAAGATCGCGGAGAAGGCCAGCACGGCGAACTGCGGCACCGTCAGCAGCCCGCCGGCCAGCGCGAAACGCCAGACGTCCCAGCGGCGAAGCGGGGAGGCGGACCGCTCGCGCACGACGGCGGCGACCTCGGCGGCGGGCAGCCAGCGCCACGTGGCGGCCGCGGTGAGCGCGAAGAACCCGGCCAGCACGCCGTAGACCAGCGCGAAGCCGTGGGCCTCGGCCAGCCACGGCAGCAGGGCGACCCCGACCGCGCCGCCGACGGGGATCGCCGTCTGCCGCACGCTCATGGCGAAGCCGCGTTGCCCGTCGGCGAACCAGGTCATGACCGCCCGTCCCGAGGAGCCGTTGACGCTGCCGCCCAGCGCCCCCGCGGCCACCATGCAGGCGGCCAGCGCCGCCACGGAGCGGAGGGGGACCAGCGCCATCACCGTCATGAGCGCCCCCGTCGAGAGGAGGCCGGTGAGCAAGATCCGGCGGTCACCGTACCTGTCGGTCAGCAGTCCCCACCCGATCTCGGAGATCGCCACGCCGAGCCCCAGGCCGCCCAGAACCAGTCCGAGCCGGCCGGTCGAGAGGTGGTAGTCGGCGCGCATCGTGACCCCCGTGACCGGCAGCCCGGAGAACATCGCCGAGAAGCTCGCCTGCGCGGCGACGCCCAGCGACAGGACGATCCATCGGTGGTTGGGTCCTGGCACGATCAACTCCCCTGTAATAACCGGCAAAGGCGGTTATCTGACCGTGGCAGGCCACAAACTAACCTGTCAAGTCGGTTACTATGGCGTTCGTGGAGTTCACCTTCGTCAGCGGGAACCTGGGCCTCGACCTCGCCGGGACGGTCGGCCACCGGCGCAACGAGCGCGTCGACCTGCTGAGCACGCCCGCCGACCTGGCCCGGTGGACGGTCGCCGCCGGGCTGCTGGACGCCCCGCCCGCCGCGGACGCGGACGACCTGGCGCGGGCCTGGGCACTGCGCGAGGCGATCTACCGGCTGGCTTCGGCCGTACGGCTCGGCGCCGGGTTCGAGCCCGCCGACCTCGACCTGGTCAACCAGGCCGCCGGGGGGCGACTCCCGGACGTGCGGCTGCTCCCGTCCGGGGGCGTGGCGCGCGCGGGAGACGTGGCCGCCGCCCTCGCCGCCGCCGCCAGGGCGGCGATCGACCTGCTCGGCGGGGCCCAGGCGGCGAGCGTCAGGGAGTGCGAGGCCGCCCCCTGCACCCGGCTGTACGTGGACACCTCGCACCGGCGCACGCGGCGGTGGTGCGACATGCGCGGATGCGGCAACCGGGCCAAGGCCGCCGCCTTCCGCGCGCGAGCCTCCGGCTGATCGAGCCATGCGCGGTCGTCGCCGGGTCAGGCGGGCGGCGGCACGACCGTGGGCACGCCCGTCTCACCACCGCAAGGCGCGCGGCGTCCTGCTGACCGGCATGCGGCTGCCGCGGGCCTCAACGGACGACGAAACCGCGCCAGACGACGCGACGCCTGTTCTCCACGGGCCACTCGCCGGCGCGGACCCCGGAGTGGACGAGCGCGATCAGCGCGGCGCCCATGCCGCCGACGACCAGCACGCCCACGAGCAGCATCAGGATGTGTCCCATGTTCACGACGAGCCCCGATCTAATTGAAACTTAAACTAGATGCCTCCAACCCGCGGAACGCCCGGCGCATTCCCTGTTGCGCCGGGCGGCGGCAGGCCGGCACCCGCCGGTCGCCGCACGCTCTTCACCCGAGCCGTTTCCCGCATGCCACGTCAGGCGCATCACCGCGCGACCGGCCGCCCGCCGTGGCCCGGTCGCCCGGTCGCCCGGTCGCCCGGTGATCAGTCGCTCGCCGACAGCTGACTGCCGGGCCCCAGCAGGCCGGCGATCGCCTTCCCCAGGCGAACGGCCCGCCCGGCCTGCGTCCTGGCCTTGAGCAGCGGGAGGATCAGCAGGTACCGGCCGGTCTTGTCGAGCGCCTCGAACCGGGCGGCGGCCTCCGGTTGCGCCGCCAGCGCCTCGGCCAGGTCGGGCGGGACGGTGACGTCGCGCTGCGCGGTGTACGCCGCCTCCCAGCGGCCGTCCGCCCGGGCCGTGGCGACCTCCGCGAGACCGGGCGGACGCATGCGCCCCGCGGCGGTCAACCGCTCCACGTGCTCGACGTTCACCCGCGACCAGGGGCTGCCCTTCCTGCGGCGCGAGTACCGCTGCAGGTAGACGTGCTCGTCACAGGACTTGCGCCGGCTGTCGATCCAGCCGTAGCACAGCGCGACCTCCAGCGCCTGCGCGATCGTGACCGAGGCGACGGGCGACCCCTTCTTGGCGATCTTCAGCCAGACCCCGCCACCGGCGTCGTGATGCTCGGCCAGCCACGTCTCCCACCCTGCGGCGTCCGCGAAGAGCATCGCCCGCTCGGGGTCGCCGGCGCTGCTGGTGATGGGTGCTCGCGACATGGGTGGGCCCTTTCCCTCGATCCGTGACAGGTCCCATCCTCCGCCGCAAAGTGCTCACCGAATGAGCACTTTGTCGGGGAAGTTGACGCCCCGAGTCCGCACCGGTCCGTTCCGCTTGCCGAACTGTTAGCAGTGTTATAGTCAAAAACAAACACTTGGAGGTGGCCGGTGTCCCCATCCACGGACTTCGCCGCGCGGCGGCGTCCTCGCCGCCTGATCCTGACGGTGCTCGGTCCACTGCTGGTGTTCATCGTCCCCGTACTCCTCGTCGGTCTGCTCGGCGAGCGCCTGCCCGATCGGGTCACGGTCAACCACTGGAGCTTCGACACCAGGATCGAGTTCACCTGGCGGGACTGGTCCGCGCAGCCGGTCTTCGGCGTGATGGTGTGGATGGAGGCGTTGCTCGTCATCACGTTCCTGCGTTACTGGCGGGTGCCCGTGGTGCAGCGCCTCCTGGTGGCGATCGGCTTCGTGGTCGGTCTCACGATCCCCGTGGCCTTCATGACCTGGTCGCTGGGGCTGGTCGACGTCCTCGGGGACGCGGCGCCGCCGGGCCGGCCCGTGACGGTCGAGATCGCGGGGACCCTGGGGGCCTTCGCGCTCGGATGGATGGCGGCGGGCCCGTCGCCGGCGCACCCCGAGGCCAGGAGCGCCCCGCCCCCGCACGTGAACGCCATGGCGATCGGCCCGTGGCAGCGGGTGATGTTCGTGACCTCCGCCTGGTCGGTCCGCAGCCTGCTGATCGGCGCTCTGCTGGCGGCCGCGGCCGTGTGGGTGGCCGTCCAGGCGTACACCGGGTGGCTCGGCGTGGCCCTGCTGGCGTTGTGGATGGTGGTGGAGACGGCGCAGGCGCGTACCCGTCTGCAGATCGACGGCTCCGGTGTCACGATGACGTTGCCCTGGCTGCGGCTGCGCCGCACCGTCCCGTGGGCGCGGATACGCTTTGCCGAGGCCAGGCCCGAGGCCCCCGCCGGCCGCTACAAGCTGGACGACCGGGAGCATGGCTGGGGGGCCGTCAGCGGTAGAGGGCCGGTGCTGGTGCTCTCGCTCGCCGACGACCGTTCGTTCGTGTACTCCACCCCGGAGGCGGACACGGCGGCCGCGCTGGTCAACGGCTGGCTCACCAGGCAACGACGCGGAGAGACGGGCTCATGCTGATCACGGTGGATTTCTCGTCGGCCCAGCCGCTGGCGGACCAGGTGGCGGGCGCCGTACGCGCGGCGCTGGCCGGCGGTACGGCGGGGCCCGGAGACCGGTTGCCCTCAGCGCGCAACGTGGCCGCCACCCTCGGCATCAACCTGCACACCGTCCTGCGGGGCTATCAGCAGCTACGCGACGAGGGCCTGGTTGAACTGCGGCGCGGCCGTACGGCCGTCATCTCCGGTACGGCGGACCAACTGCGGCTGCGCCTCGCGGCGGCGGCCGAGGAATTCGCGAAGGCCGCCCGGCAGGCGGGGGCCTCTGACGAGGAGGCGCTCGCCGCGGCCCGGCAGGCGCTCCACAACCTGCGGGACTGACGCCGCCGTCGCGCATCCGCGATGTCACACGGTGGAGGAACGCGCGAAGGGCCCGGGCGCGTGCCCAAGGCCCTTCCGCGAGAACCCTACGAGAACAGGTGGTCGACGACGCGGGCCGTGGCCTTGCCGTCGTCGCGGGGGGCGTACGTGGCCCTGAACGCCTCGTACCGGTCAGCGTGCGCCGCCGCCACCGTGTCGATCGACCGCAGCGCCTCCACCACCTCGGCCGACCGCGACAGCACCGGTCCGGGTGCCTGCTCGGCGAGGTCCAGGTACAGCCCGCGCTTCGCCGCGTACTTGTCCAGGTCGTAGGCGAGGAACACGATCGGCCGCCCGGTGGCCACGAAGTCGAACATCGACGAGGAGTAGTCCGTGACCAGCACGTCCGCCACCAGCAGCAGGTCGGACATGTCGGGGTAGGTGGTGACGTCGTGGGCGACGTCCGCGGGCACGACCGGCATGGCCTGCATCGGGTGCGCCCTCACCAGGAGTTCGTGGTCGGCTCCGAGTTCGGCCCTGGCCAGCGACAGGTCCAGCTTGATGGCGCTGTTCTTCCTGTCGTAGTCGCGCCAGGTGGGCGCGTACAGCACGACCTTCTTGCCCTCGGCCAGGCCGAGGCGCCGCCGTATGGCCGCCGCGAGAACCTCCCTGTCGGGTGAGGTGAGGACGTCGTTGCGCGGCAGCCCGCTCTCCAGCACCTCACCCTTGTAGCCGAACGCCTCCCGCAGGACGGGCGTGGCCCACGGCGACTGCGACAGCAGCACGTCCCAGCCGCGGACCTCGGCGGCCTGCCGGTGCCAGACGGGCGGGCGCGGGTCGCGCGACATGTGGGGCAGGTCGTTGCCGATGCGCTTGGCCGGCGTGCCGTGCCAGGTCTGCAGGACCACCTGGTCCTCGCGCGCCCTGAACCAGGCGGGCAGGAAGGCGTTGGTCACGATGTGTCGGGAACGTGCCAGCGCGGCGTGATGCTCCCTGCTGCCCGCGCGGACGACGGTGGCGGGGCCGGGCGGGACGAAGGCGCCGTCCTTGACGATCCAGATGTGCTCGCGGTCGTCGCCGCGGCGCAGCCGCTCCTCGTAGATGGCGCGGACGCTGTCGGCGTAGTGGCGGCCGTCGTTGACGACGTAGACGGTCGCCTCCTGGATCGGCTCGCCGCGCTGGGCCGGGTAGAACACGCGGCGCAGCACGTGGGTGCCTGCCACGCCCTTCTCGTCGGCCGGCCGGGTCTCCTCGGCCATCAGCACGGGCACGTCGAAGCGGGTGGAGACGAACCGGTAGCCGCGTCCGGAGAAGGAGTGCCACGTCTCGTCGAGGGTGGGCAGCGCGCCGTGGGCCATGCGCGCGGGGACGATCTCGCCCGTGGGGTGGCGCACGGACAGGTTCCAGGTGCCGGAGGGCATCGGGATCCGCTCGCCGAACCGCTCCGTCTCCGACGGCGTCAGCCGTACCGTGAACTGGTGGCCCGTGCGGGTCATGTCCGCGTGGAACATCAGCCCCGAGCGGTGCCGCATGGACAGGCGGCGGGGCCCTTCGGCGTCCGGGTACTCGCCGCGCAGTTCGAGGACGGGTCCGTCCCAGGTGGCGGAGGTGATGACGGGCCTGATCCGGTGTGCGGAGACGACGACGCGGTCGCGGCGGTCGCCGAGCACAGTGATCTCCCTGTCGCCGACGGTGGCCCTGGTCTCCTCCAGGGAGTCGCCGAGCATGACCGAGGCCGCCGGGTCGCCCTTGGGCTCGACCCACAGCCGCCGGCCGTCCTTCTCCTGCAGCAGAGCCGGTACGGCCAGCGCCACGGTGACGTTGGTGCCGCCCTCGACGGGGTGGAACTCGGCCGCCATGCGGTGGCCGCCCAGCCTGGCGTGGCCCTTGGTGCAGGTGCGTCCGGGCAGGAAGACGGTCAGTTCGAGACGCTCGCCGTCGAGCCGGACCCCGGTCAGCTCGGCCCGGTTCGGCTGGAGCACGACCTGGAGCGCCCGGTCGGAGGTCCACACGGGACGCACCCACCAGCGCGGCTTGACGCGCAGCCCGGCGGGCCGTTCGGTCCTGCCGAGCGAGGCGCCGCGCAGCAGGCCGGTGGCCCGCGCGCCGCGCGACCAGAAGACGATCTCGGCCCGCCAGGTGGTGGTGTCCTGGACGGCGGGCCGGTGGCGCATCTTGCGCCGCACCGCCGACACGACGGCACGCAGCGAGGCGCGCCAGCGCAGCGGCCACGGGCTGAGGGTGGCGGTGAAGCCGGACCAGTCGTAGTTGCAGCCCGGCTCGCGCGCGGCGTGGGTGGCCTCGGGGGCGAGCGTGCGGCGGGTGCGCATGCGGACGGGCGGCAGCCAGCGGGGACCGCGCAGCACGACGGTGGCCCGGTTGAAGCGGCGGCTGCGCACGGACAGGCCGGCCAGGTAGGCGTAGCCGTCGACGCGCAGCCGGCCGTTCTCCCAGACGATGTCGTCGATCTGGGTGACCGGCACCAGGTCGGAGCGGCGCAGGCGGTAGAGGTCGGCGGGCAGCTCGTCGGCGAACGGCAGGTCGGCGTACCAGCGCAGGCCCCTGCGGATGCGCTTGGACGGCTCGGCGGCGGCCGTGACGACCTTGGTGAGGGTGTCGCCGTCGATCAGCTCCTCGTCGGGACGGTGCTCGACGAGGTGGTAGGCGAGGCGGCGCTCGACGGGCAGTGCGCGCTTGACCTCGGCGTCGACCTCGGCCAGGTAGGGCTTGAACAGGTTGACCAGCTCGCGCCTGCGGGCGGCGCCGCGCTTGACGGCCTGGTCGAAGCGCGGCCCGAGCGAGCCGCTGAGCACCGCGGCGTCGAACGCGCGTCGTTCGGTGGCCGGCAGGCCTCCTGCCCGGACGGTCCGCATGATCGCGTCGAGCGGCTCCCCCCGGTCACAGAGGTCCTGGACAACCTTCAGGCGCTCGGCGACGACATCGCCGGTTGGGGTGGCCATGAAGGGCACCGCCTTTCGGACCCGGGAACGGTGGGCAGTCCCTCGCTATGGTAATGCGCGTCACATACCGTAAATCCGCAAAAAGGGTGTCATGCCAGGTCAGTTGGTTCCTGAAAGTCCTCTGTAGGCAGCCATCGGGCATCGCGCATGTCCACGCGTTCGCCACGCAGCGGCGTGCCCTCCTCCCGCCAGTGCGGCAGTGCCCGGTCGACCAGGCCGGATGCGGCGGTTCCGTCGGCGTGCACGACGCGCCACCACGGCACGCCGCCGCCCCACGTCGACATCACGGTGCCCACCTGCCGCGGCCCGCCCTCACCGAGATACTCGGCGATGTCGCCGTAGGACATGACCTGGCCGGGCGGGATGCGTTCGACGAGGTCGAGCACCCGCTCGCCGTACGGTGTCACCACGCGGCGGGCCCTGCGGCGAGGATCTCGTCGAGTTTGCCGATGGCGTCACCGTCGACCTCGATGACGCCGTCACGCAGGTAGTAGTGCTCGCCGTCCTCGCCGCGCAGCCGGCCGCCGAGGACCGCGGCCAGCCGGACGAGCTGGGCGACGTCCCAGTCGGAGGCGGGCGTGCCGACGACGCGGTCACGCCAGCGCGCGACGGGGTGGTGCTCGTTCCCGGCCAGGATCTCCCCGGGTTCGCGCAGCGAGAACCCGGCGGGCGCTATCGCTCTCGCGAGCTCGGCGAAGGCGAGCGGAGACTCACGCTCCACGTGCAGCTCGTAGCTCATGAGGCGGGAGCATACTCATGATCCCCACAGGTCCTGGGGCACCTTGCGAAATCTATGACAGAAAAGCCCGTTTCATCGTCCTTTGTTGCGCTGGCTCAGCAGCATGACGGCGCCGCCGAAGGCGATGAGCCCGATCACCACGCCCGAGCCGAACAGCCACATCCGCCACGGGCTCGGCCCCGGCGGGGAGGGCAGCGGCGCCTTCTTCCCCGCGCCGAAATGCTTGTCGTCGGGCACGGGCACGCCGCGCTGCCGGCCGGACAGCTCTCCCGCCCGGTCGAGCGCCGCGGCCGCGTCGACCACGCCGAAACCCACCTTGTCGTCGTAGCCGGCGGACGGCCGGGCGCGGGCGCTGCTGGTGATGGCCTGCGTGACCGTGCTGGGCGGCAGGTTCGGGTACCGCGACTTGACCAGCGCGGCGACCCCCGCCACCAGGGCCGCGGCCACGCTGGTGCCCTTGCCGGAGCCGAGCGCGCCGTTCTTCCTGAGCACGGGCACGTCCACGCCCGGCGCCGCGATCATGACGGAGGCGTTGTCGCTGCTGAAGGCGGCCCGCCTGCCCTGCCGGTCGACCGCCGACACGCCGATCACACCCGGGTAGCCGGCCGGGAAGGTCCAGTACGAGGTGCTGTTGGCCCTGGCGTAGGCGGTCTCGCCGTCGTTGCCGACGGCGGCGACGAGCACCACGCCCCTGTCCAGGGCGTAGGCGACGGCCTCGCGCTCGGACCTCTGCACGCCGTACGTGCCGATCGACATGCTGATGACCTTGGCGCCGTGGTCGACGGAGTAACGGATCGCCCTGGCCAGCGGGCTCTCCCTGCTCATCAGCAGATCCTCCTGGGGCGGGACGACGTCGCCGCCCAGCGTCTCGTCCACGGTGATCGGGACCGACAGGATCCGGGCCCGAGGGGCGACCCCGATGAAGCCGCCCCTGTCCCCTGAGGCGGCGATCAGCCCCGCCATCGCGGTGCCGTGCTCGCCGGGGACGGCCGCTGTCGTTTCCAGCGTCGGCGACGACATGTCGGGGGCGACGGTGACCTTGCCCTTGAGGCCGGTCGTGCCGGGCGCGACGGCGCTGTCGATCACCGCCACGGTGACGCCCGCGCCCTTGCTCACCGGCCAGGCCTGCTCGGCGTTGATCGCGGTCAGCACCCAGCGCTGCTGCTCGCGCTCGGGGGGCGCCGCTGTGCCGTACAGGACCAGGATGGCCGCGAGCAGCGACCGCACGACCGTCAGCACGCGTTCCCCTGGGTGCAGCGCGGAACCTTGGGCGGTTCGGCGAGGAAGTAGGCGATCTGGCCGCTCACGGACTTGGCCGCGGACCACAGCTCGCTGTGCAGGATCTCCTCGGCGGGGATGGCGGCGCGGGTGCGGCCGTCGGCGTAGCCGGCGGCGGAGAAGACGATGTACGGCCCCGCGCCCACCCAGCCGTTGCGCTGGCGCTGGTCGAGCCCGAACCGCTCGGCCACGGTGCCGGGGAAGGCGACGGGCAGCACGCCCACGCGGTCGTCGATCGTCAGTTCCTCGGTCGCCGCCGCCCTCGACTCCTCGTCCCGCAGCACCGCGACGCCCACGGTGAAGACGAACATGGCGCTCTGGTCGACGTAGGTGGCGCGCAGCACGGTCAGGCAGCCGTGCTCTTCGAGCACCCTGGCCACGGCCCTGTCGGTCGCCGTCGAGCACCCGGCCTCGGGCGCGATGCCGACCCTTCTGGCGTACTGCTGGGCCTGGTCGAGCCCCTGGTAGGCGACCTCCTCGGGGAAGACTCCCGTGGCAGGCCACGCCTGCCAGCGCCGGGCGACCTCCTCCTGCTTGTAACGGGTCTGCTCGGCGGCGGTCAGCGGGCGCGACCTGGACTCGGCGAACAGGCCCGTGGTGCCGAGCAGGACCACCACGGCGGACAACGTCACGATCGCGCCCAGCAGGCCGAGGAACATCGTGCGGAACCTGACGCCGCGGGCCAGCGCCGCGAGCTCGGCCCGGTCCTTCGCCGCCTGCCCGTCCCTGCGGCCGGTGGCCGAGGGCCACGAGCGCACGCGGGAGCGCCGGGTCACAGAGGCGCCGAGCGGCGATCCGCTCCGCGCCGGCTGTCCCGATCGAGGTAGCCCGGACACGGGCCGCCTGCGTGCCCTCCCTGACGTGTCCCCCACCGCTCCTCACTCATTCTTGGTTCTCGCCCAGGAGAAACGTGAGCTCACCCTGGCGGTGACGGCCCCTTTTGTGCGTTTCTCATAGGTAATTCGTCCCCCTACGGGCGCGGATCATGCCTCTTGGTGATGGTCTGCCCTGCGCGTCCGCTTGACCAGTGCGGCCATCACCAGCACGGCGGCGAGCGCCACCACCGCCGCGGCCGCCGCGATGGAACCGAAGACCACGATCCGGCGATGATCCCGGTGGATCACCTGGACGGGCGCGGCGGCCCTGCCGAGCGGCCGGTCCGGATCGTAGGCGTCCTTCCCCCGGGCCGTGTGCGTGTGCCCGGCCAGCCTGCCCGCCTCGGCGAGCGCTCCGGCCGCGTCGACCACGCCGAAGCCCGTGCCCGTGTCGTAGCCCCCGGACGGGCGCCTGGACGCGCTCAGCGTCATGGCCTGCGACACCAGGGCCGGCGACATCCGCGGATACCTGGCCTTGATCAGCGCGGCGACACCCGAGACCAGGGCGCTGGCCTGCGAGGTGCCCTTGCCCACCCAGTACTCGTTGCCCGGCCCCGCGCCCAGGATGTCGACGCCGGGCGCGGCCAGCAGCACCGAGGGGTTCCAGTTGGAGAACGACGCCCGGCGCAGCCCGCGGTCGGTCGCCGCCACCGAGACCACCCCGGGGAAGGCCGCAGGGTAGGAGTAGGGGGCGTACCCGCTGGCCTCGGGCTTGCGCGCGCCCTCGTTGCCCGCCGCCGCCACCAGCACGACGCCCTTGGAGATCGCGTAGCGGATCGCTTCGCGCTCCTGCTGGGTGGCGAGTTCCTTGGAGATCGACATGTTGACCACCTGCGCGCCCTGGTCGACGGCGTAGCGGATGCCCTTGGCCACCACGTCCTCGTAGCGCTTGGCGGTGTTGAACTCGCCGAACCCCGGCTCCTCGTCCTCGAGGATCACCCTGACCGACAGGATCCTGGCGCGCGGGGCGACGCCGATGACGCCGTCGCCGTTGCCCTGCCCGTGGCCGTGCCCCGCGATGAGGGAGGCCATGTAGGTGCCGTGCAGCCGCAGCGGCTGCACGTTCGGAGGGTTGGCGCCCTTGGTGAAGTCGGCGCCGACCGTCACCGAACCGGCCAGGTCGTGGTGGGCGGGATCGACCCCCGAGTCGAGGACGGCCACCAGCACGCCCGCGCCCTTGCTGGTCCGCCACGCCTCCGGCAGCCGCAGCGTGTCGATCACCTGCCGCTGGCTGTCTCGCACGCTGTCGGCGTGCGCGGCCGGCGCCACCAGCAGGGCCAGCGCCACGGCGACGCCCAGCCGCCTCAGCATCGCCACCCCTTGGCCCCGCACTGCGGCACCCGCGGCGTGCTCAGCTCGGCGAGCACGCGCTCGCCGAGGTCGGCGGCGAAGGCGAACACGGCGGGCCGCTGCTCGCCGACGGCTCGCGCGGGCCTGCCGTCCACCTGGCCCGCGGTCGTCAGCACGAGGTAGGGGCCGGCCTGCCGTACGGAGCCTGCCTGGCGTCCCTGCGCGGTGAACCGGTCGGTCACGGTTCCCTCGAACGCCACGGGCCGCAGCCCCGGCACCGGCCGCCCCGAGATGGGAAAGACCTTCTTGGCCCGTACGGCACGCAGCTCGTCGGGCAGCGCGACCACGCCCACGGTCACCACGACGCCCTGCAGCGCGTCGAGGTAGGTGGCCCTGAGCACGCCCCTGCATCCGGCCTTGCGCAGCGCGGCGGCCGCCTTCGCGTCGACCGCGCCGGCGCAGCCGGTCGAGCGGGCGATGCCCACGCGGCGCGCTCGCTCCTGGCCGCCCTGCTCGGCGATGTAGGGCAGGGTGGCCGGGAAGATCTTGCCTGCCGGCCAGCTGTGCCACCGTTCGGCGACCTCGCGTTTGGCGGCGTTCTCGAGTTCGGCCTGCGTGGGCCCTCTGGTGAGCTCCGCGCCGGACGCGCTCGCCGCGACGCCCGCGGTGATTGCGCAGATCAGCGCCAACGCGGACGTCACGACCAGCGACGGCCATGCTCGTCGGTTGCTCACAACTCGACCTTAATGCGGAGCGCCCGGCGACATCCCCTCAACCCTGTCATACGCGTCCCCGCGAGACTGCGGATCGTCTCGCTGCCCGCGGCCTCGCAGGAGGCGGAGTTCTCCTTCGTGCGCCATCAGGTGGGGGTGAGCGACCTGGTGCTGTCGAAGCACGCGAGCGCGCTCGAGGCCGCTCGCCCAGTCGGGCCGCACCGTGCCGTGAACGGGATCGGGGACACCGCGGCGCGGTGTCCCCGATCGCGCGGCCCGGCCGCTAGTACGTGGGAAGGCTGGGGTCGACGGTCTTGACCCAGCTCAGCACACCGCCGCCGACGTGCACCGCGTCGGAGAAGCCGGCGTTCTTCACGACGGCCAGCGCCTCGGCCGAGCGGGCGCCCGACTTGCAGTGCAGGACGATGCGCTTGTCCTGGGGCAGCTTCTCCAGGGCAGACCCGTTCAGGAACTCGCCCTTGGGGATCAGCGTCGCGCCCGGGATGGAGACGATCTCGTACTCGTTCGGCTCGCGGACGTCGATGAGGAAGATGCTCTCCCCGCCGTCCTGCATCGCCTTGAGCTCCTGCGCGGTGATCGTTGAGCCCGAGGCCGCCTCGGCCGCCTCGTCGGAGATCGTGCCGCAGAACGCCTCGTAGTCGTCGAGCAGCGCGGTGACCGTCGGGTTCTTGCCGCACAGCACGCACTCGGGGTCCTTGCGGACCTTGACGTCGCGGTACTTCATCTCCAGGGCGTCGTAGATCATCAGCCGCCCGACGAGCGGGTCGCCGATGCCGGTGAGCAGCTTGATGGCCTCGTTGACCTGGATCGAGCCGATCGACGCGCACAGCACGCCGAGCACGCCGCCCTCGGCGCACGAGGGCACCATGCCGGGGGGCGGGGGCTCGGGGTAGAGGCAGCGGTAGCACGGGCCGTGCTCGGCCCAGAACACGCTGGCCTGGCCGTCGAAGCGGTAGATCGAGCCCCAGACGTACGGCTTGCCCAGCAGCACCGCCGCGTCGTTGACCATGTACCGCGTGGCGAAGTTGTCGGTGCCGTCGACGATGAGGTCGTAGCCGGAGAAGATCTCCATCACGTTCTCGGTCGACAGCGCGGTGTTGTGGATGACGACCTCGACGAGCGGGTTGATCTCGCGGACCGTCGCCGCGGCGCTCTCGGCCTTGGGCCGGCCCACGTCGGACTGACCGTGGATGATCTGACGCTGGAGATTGGACTCGTCGACGACGTCGAAGTCGATGATGCCCAGCGTGCCGACGCCCGCTGCGGCGAGGTACATCAGCGCCGGCGAGCCGAGGCCGCCCGCGCCCACACACAGCACCTTGGCGTTCTTCAGCCGCTTCTGCCCGGCCATGCCCACGTCGGGAATGATCAGGTGGCGCGAGTAGCGGCGCACTTCATCGACGGTCAGCTCGGCGGCCGGCTCGACCAGAGGTGGCAACGACACAGTTCTACGCTCCCGATTAGGGGTCCTATCTCCACTGAAACCTAGCTCGGCAGTGGGGCATTCCCCAATCGCGTCTCACGGATCAGACGGCGGGCCTCCACGGCGACCGCCCCGGGCGCCTCCATCTGGGCGACGTGCCCGGCGTCACGCAGCAGGACGAGCCTGACCTGAGGGAACGCCCTGAGCGCCCGCCTGGCCATGGCGGGCCGGACGAGCCGGTCCTTGCGGCCGTGGATGATCAGGGTGGGCGCGGTCACCCCCTCCGCCAGCCGCCACAGGTTCCGCTCCCCGCGCCTGAAGTACTCCGTGACGATGCCGCGCGCCGAGCCGATCAGCGCGCTGCCCGCGTACGGCAGGCCGTCCCGCCTGCGCAGCTCCTCGACCGCTTCCCGGAGCCTGACCGGGTGCACCAGGGAGATGTCGGCGTAGCACATGGTCAGCGAGGCGTTGACGCGCTGCTCGGCGGGCACGAAGCGCAGCCGGTCGGCCACCCATTCGCCGAGCCGCGGGGTCGCCGAGGCGGCCACGCGCGCAGGGCCGTACCGGGGGACCAGGTCGGGCAGCGCGGGCGAGATGAGGGTGAGCGAGCGAACCAGGTCGGGACGGGTGGCGGCCACGGTCACCGAGACGGCCCCGCCGAGCGAGTTGCCGAACAGGTGGGCGGGGCCGGTCCGCTCCATGAGACCGATCACCGCCGCGGCGTGGGCGGCGACGCTGTAGTCGCCGTCGGCGGGCGCGGGCGAGTAGCCGGCGCCGGGCAGGTCGATGGCGTGGCCGGTGACCAGGTCGCGCAGCTCTCCCATGAGGTCGGTCCAGTTGGTGGCCGAGCCAGCCAGGCCGTGCACGAAGACGGCCTGCTCGGAGCCGCCCTCAGGCGTGGAGCGCACGTGCACGTCGCCGACCATCCTGCCGGGCCAGCGCGCGATGGGTTCGGTCACCGCTCGTCCCCCTTCCGTTTCCTCGACGATAACCCGCTTGTCGCGTGGTCAGCCCGAAACGGACATGGAGTGCCCTAGGCGGACTTGCGTGCCTTCTTCTTCGGCTCCTTCTTCGTGGTGGCGCCGCGCTCCTTCTTCGCCGCCTCGACGCTGGCCCGCAGCGCGGCCATGAGGTCGACGGCCGGGCCCGCCTCCTCCTCGCCCTCGGGAGCGGCGATGACCTCCTTGCCCGCCACCTTGGCCTCGATCACCTGCTGCAGCGCCTCGCGGTAGGCGTCGCGGTACTCGCCGGGATCGAAGTCGGCCACCATCGTGGCGATCAGCGACTCGGCCATCTTCAGCTCCTGGGGGCGGACGTCCACGTCCTCCTCCAGGAAGCCGAAGTCGGTCTTGCGGATCTCGTCGGGCCACAGCATCGTCTCGAGGACGAACACCCCCTCGCGCACCCGGAGCGTGGCCAGCGACTCGCGCTGCCGCAGCGCCACCTTGACCACCGCGACCTGTCCGGAGTTCTCCAGCGCGTCGCGCAGCAGCACGTACGGCTTGGCGCCCTGCGCGTCGGGCTCCAGGTAGTAGGACTTGGCGAAGTAGATCGGGTCGATCTGGTCGGCCGGGGTGAACTGCAGCACGTCGATCCGCCGCGAGGTGCTGAGCGGCAGGTCCTCGAAGTCCTCGTCGGTGAGCACGACGATCTCGCCGGTGGGCAGCTCGTACCCTTTGGCGATGTCGGAGTAGGGCACCTCCTCACCGTCGACCGTGCACACGCGCTTGTAACGGATCCTGCCGCCGTCCTCGCGGTGCACCTGGTGGAAGGTGACGTCTTTCTGCTCCGTCGCCGAGTAGAGCTTGACCGGGATCGTCACCAGCCCGAAGGAGATCGCACCTTTCCAGATGCTGCGCATGGGGCACTCCAGGAGAAATAGCGGGCTGTCCTCATGGGCACATACCCCTCATGGGCGATCCGATGCCATATCCGATCGAACCAATGCTCGCCGTACCAGGGCCGTTGCCGGCCGACCGCGAGGAGTACGGGCTGGAGGTGAAGTGGGACGGCATCAGGGCCCTCGTCCATCTGGCGGCGGGCGGATGCAGGGTGACGGGCCGGCACGGTACCGACTACACCAGCAGGTATCCCGAGGTGTGCCGGGCGGCGGCGGGCTTCGGGCTCGGCCAGGCCGTCGTCGACGGCGAGCTGGTGGCGCTCGGCCCCGACGGGCGGCCGTGGTTCTCCCGGTTACAGCGGCGGATGCACCTCAGCGATCCGAGCCCGGCGCTGGTGCACCGGGTGCCGGTCACCTTCTTACCCTTCGACCTGCTCCACCTCGGCGGCCGGCCGCTGTTCGATGTGCCGTACAGGGATCGGAGGGCGCTGCTCGACGAGCTGGACATCGGCGCGCCGCCCTGCTTCCCGGGTGACTCCGACCTGCTGGCCGCGACGCTGGAGCAGGGGCTCGAAGGCGTGATCGCCAAGCGGCTCGACTCGCCGTACCGCGCGGGGGTGCGCTCCCCGTGGTGGATCAAGGTGAAGCACCACGAGAGCGCCGAGGTGGTGATCGGCGGGTGGAAACCGGGCAAGGGACGGCGCGCCGGCGGCATCGGGTCGCTGCTGCTGGGGATGTTCGGCGCCGAGGGCTTCGGCTACGTCGGCCACGTGGGCACCGGGTTCACCGACGCGGCGCTGGCGCGCCTGCTGGCGCTCCTCGAACCGCTCGAGGTGCCCCACAGCCCCTTCTCCGGCGAGGTACCGGGACGCGCCAGATGGGTTAGACCCGAGCTGGTCGGGGAGGTGGCCTACACGATGTGGACCCACGACCGCAGGCTGCGGCACCCGGTGTGGCGCGGCCTGCGACCCGACAAGCTTCCGGCAGAGGTGACCCTGTGAAGGTTCCCGTCAAGGTCGACGGACGCCGGCTGACGCTCAGCAACCTGGACAAGGTGCTCTACCCCGAGACCGGCTTCACCAAGGCCGAGGTCATCGACTACTACACCAGGATCGCCCCCGTCCTGCTGCCGCATCTGCGGGACAGGCCGCTGACCGTGAAGCGCTATCCGAACGGCGTCGACGACGGCTTCTTCTTCGAGAAGAACGCGCCCCAGCACTCCCCCTCGTGGCTGCGCGTCGTGACGCTGCCCGTGCCGGGCAGCACCAAGAACCGCGAGACCATCGACTTCGCCGTCATCGAGGACCTCCCCTCGCTCGCCTACTACGCCAACCTGGCCGCGCTCGAACTGCACGTGCCGCAGTGGAAGGTCGGCGAGAACGGCAAGCCGCTCCCGCCCGACCTGCTGGTGCTCGACCTCGACCCGGGACCGCCCGCCACGATCGTCGACTGCTGCCGGGTCGCCGTGCTGCTGCGCGAGGCGCTGGCCGCCGACGGGCTGACCGCCTGGCCGAAGACGAGCGGCAACAAGGGCATGCAGCTGTACGCCGCGTGGGACAACCGGGTCGAGCCCTCCCACTACGCCCGCGAGCTCGCCCAGCGCCTGGAGAAGGAACATCCCCGCCAGGTCGTCAGCGTGATGACCAAGAAGCTCAGGCCCGGCAAGGTCTTCATCGACTGGAGCCAGAACAACCCGGCCAAGACCACCGTCGCCCCTTACTCGCTGCGCGCCAGACCGCAGCCGACGGTCTCCACCCCGCTGCTCTGGACGGAGGTCGAGGACTGCGAGAGCCCCGACGAGCTGGTCTTCACCGCGCCCGATGCGCTGGCCAGGGTGGAGCAACACGGCGACCTGTTCGGCCAGGCGTAAGGTGGAACCCGTCCGGTAACGAGAGGGGGATGGGAATGTCGCAGAACGAGGCCGAGCTCTCCAACGAGGTACCTCCCACGCTGTCGATCGAGGTGCCCGAAGCCGACGCGGCCGAACAGCTCAGGACGCTTCGCGAGGAGGATCTCGACTTCCGTCACGAACATCCCTTCGACGTGGACCCGGCCGACGCCTTCGAACAGGACCGCACCGTCGGCGACGATGACGACGATGACTACCGTTGACCTGGTTACCCGTGCGTAGGATGTGCGGGCACACAGCATCCGTCCCCTAGGAGACCCGCGTGACAGCAACCCCGGACGCCAAGCCCCGGGGCACCCGGCTGCCCCGACTCGCCCGCCGGCGCCAGCTGCTGAACGCCGCGCAGGAAGTGTTCGTGGAGAACGGCTACCACGCGGCGGCCATGGACGAGATCGCCGACCGTGCCGGGGTCAGCAAGCCGGTGCTCTACCAGCACTTCCCCGGCAAGCTGGAGCTGTACCTCGCCCTGCTCGACCTCCACGTCGACGACATGGTCAACAGGGTGCGCGATGCCCTGGCCTCCACCAACGAGAACAAACTCCGCGTCCAGGCCACCTTCCGCGCCTTCTTCGACTTCGTCTCCAGCCAGGGTGAGGCCTTCAGGCTCGTCTTCGAGTCCGACCTGCGCAACGTCGCCCCCGTACGGCAGCGCGTCGAGCGGTCGCTGCGCGAGTGCGCCGAGATGGTCAGCCAGGTGATCCAGGAGGACACCGGCTGCTCCAGCGAGGAGGCGCACCTGCTCGGCGTCGGGCTCGTGGGCATGGCCGAGGTCAGCGCCCGCTACTGGATCACCCAGCACGGCTCCATCCCCAAGGACGCCGCCGAACAGCTCATGGCCAGGCTCGCCTGGCGCGGCATCAGCGGTTTTCCGCGTACGGCTTAACCGCGTTCGCTCGGGGCGATCAGTGCTTCCCGTTCCCCCGTGACGGGTGACGATGGGATGAGCTGGCCCGTCTGAAGAGGAGCACGATGGAAATCAAGATCGGCGTACGCTCCGTACACCGCGAAATCGTTGTGGAGACCGACCTGTCGGCCGATCAGGTCGAGGAGGAGATCCGGAACGCGCTCGCCGCCGACCGGGGCGTCTTCGCCATCAGCGACGTCAAGGGCAGGCGTGTCATCGTCCCGGTGATCTCGATCGGGTTCGTCGAGATCGGCGAGGACGAGACGAGGCCGGTGGGCTTCGGCGGCACCATGTAGGGCGGCCCCATGACAGTCGGGGTACGGCGGGCGCCGCCGTACCCCTGGGCGGTCCCCTTCCTACGTCAGGGCCTTACATCAGAGGCGCGGACGGGGCTCCCGGGCCTGAAGGCCGAGACGGCATCGGGGTGGCCACCGCCGCCGGGGAACGTGCTCCCGCCTCGGCTCTCCGGTGGGGCAGCCCGCGCTCTCCCGCCGGAGTACGGCGCGCGAGGCCCAGCGATTCGGTCCACATCTGGTCATAGAGCTGCTGTAGCGGCGCGAGGCCCTCATATCTGGCACGGTACAACCGTCCGCGTTCTCGCGCCGCCCGATGCGCGCACCCGGTCAGCTCTCTCACCGCGAAGCCCGGCGCCCAGGGCGCTCCCGCCCCGCGAGGCCGTCAGATGCCCAGCGCCGCCATCCGCTTGCCGTGCTCCTCGGTCAGCCGCGCGAACAGCCTGGAGATCTCCGCCTGGTCGTCGGGCACCGCCTCGACCAGGAGCAGGGCCAGCTCGGGACGCGCCGCCGCCACCCGCTGCCCCTGGCTGAGCGCCTCGCCGACCAGCCGGCGCGCCCACAGCGCCAGCCGTCCCGCCAGCGCGGGGTCGGCCTCGACCGCCGACCGCACCCGCTCCACCGCGAACGCCGACCGGCCCTGGTCGGCCAGCACCTCGTCGACCAGCCCGGCGATGGACGGGTCGAGGTGCCTGGCCGCCTCACGGTAGAAGTCGAGCGCGATCCCCGTGCCGACATACGCCTTGACCAGCGCCTCCAGCCAGTCGCCCGGGGCGGTGTTGGCGTGCCAGTCGTCCAGCGCGTCCACGAACGGCGACATCGCCTTGTCAGGATCGACCCCGAGGGAGACCAGTTTGTCGCGCAGGAGCTGGAAGTGCGCGTACTCGGCCACCGCCAGCTCGCCCAGCACGGCCCGGTCGGTCAGCGTGGGGGCCAGTTGGGCCGCGTCCTCGGCCAGCCGGAGGAAGGCGGTGAGCTCGGCGTAGGCCAGCACGCCGAGAAGATCGACGACACCCGGGGAATCTGTCATGGAGGCAGCGTACTTCGGGAACATAATGAATCTCGGCCTGCGTTGTGGTATCGAGTACACTGCTCTGTGAAAGTGCGACCGCACTGTGTTAATCCGGGAGATTCGCTCCCGCTAACCCCCACTTCCGGGCCTGCGGTCGCTGATGACGCGAGAGGGCAGGCTCTACCGCGAGGACCCAGGCACGGGGATGTTTTCGGCCCGATGGTCCCGGCAGGCCCGCCTTCATTTGAGACTGAGGCAGGCCACGCTGACGACTTTCCGAGACCTCGGAGTCACACCAGAGATCGCTGATGCCCTCGAGACCGAGGGCATCGTCGCGCCGTTCCCCATTCAGGAGATGGCGCTCCCACTCGCCCTCGCCGGTCAGGACCTCATCGGTCAGGCCCGCACCGGCACGGGCAAGACCTACGCGTTCGGCATCGCGATGCTGCAGAGCATCGGCAAGCCGCGCAAGAACCGCAAGAAGCCCCGCGGGCTGGTCGTCGTACCCACCCGCGAACTGGCCGTCCAGGTCTCCGAGGACCTGGTCACCGCCGCGGGCAAGCTCGGCTCCCGCGTGCTCACCGTGTACGGCGGGCGCGCCTACGAGCCGCAGATCGAGGCGCTGAAGGTGGGCGTCGACGTCATCGTCGGCACCCCCGGCCGGCTCCTCGACCTGGTCAAGCAGAAGCACCTCGACCTGTCGCAGATCACCACACTGGTTCTCGACGAGGCCGACCGCATGCTCGACCTGGGCTTCCTTCCCGACATCGAGCGGATCTTCAAGCTGATCCCCGACCAGCGGCAGACGATGCTGTTCTCGGCGACCATGCCGGGTGAGATCGTCGCGCTGTCGCGCAAGTACCTCAACCGCCCCACCCACGTGCGCGCCGAGATGGACAGCGGCGAGGGTGAGGCCACGCCGCAGGTGCGCCAGCTCGTCTGGCGTACCCACCGGATGGACAAGATCGAGATCGTGGGCCGCCTGCTGCAGGCCGACGGCCGCGGCCTCACGATGGTGTTCTGCGAGACCAAGCGTGCCTGCGACATGGTCGCCGAGCAGCTCGACACCCGCGGCTTCGCGGTGGCGGCCGTCCACGGCGACCTCGGGCAGGGCCAGCGCGAGCAGGCGCTGCGCGCCTTCCGCAACGGCAAGATCGACGTGCTGGTCGCCACCGACGTGGCGGCGCGCGGCATCGACATCGACGACGTCACCCACGTGGTCAACTACGACGCCCCCACCGACGACAAGACCTATGTGCACCGCATCGGGCGCACGGGCAGGGCCGGACGCACCGGCACCGCGGTCACCTTCGTCGAGTGGGAGGAGCTGACCCGCTGGAAGATGATCAACAACATGCTCGGCCTCGACTTCATGGAGCCGGAGGAGACCTACTCCACCTCGCCCCACGTCTACAGCGAGCTGGGCATCCCCGAAGGCACCAAGGGCGTGCTGCCGCGTGCCGCCCGCTCCAGGGCGGGTCTGGCGGCCGAGGAGCTCGAGGACCTCGGCGAGACGGGGCGCTCGCGCTCGCGCGGCCGCAAGGACAGGGAGGAGCGCGAGACGCGCCCCGCCCGCACGCCCCGCCAGCGTCGCCGCACCAGGGGCGGCCGCTCCACGGAGGCCGGTGCCGACGAACTCGTCCCGACCGTGCCGGACGACGCCGCGCTTGTCACCGAGGCGGTCGCCACCGCTCCGGCCGGCGCGCCCGCGACCGGGCTGATCGAGGACACCGAAAGCACCGCATCGACGATCGCGCCAGAGGAGAAGCCCATGCGCAGGCGCTCCCGCAGGAACGACGACACCCCTGCCATCGTCTCCACCGAGGAGATCGAGGCCGCCGCCGACCAGCCGTCCAGGCGGACCAGGACCCGCAGGGGCGCCTCCTCGGAGGCGCTGGAAGGAGCACTCGCCTCCGTGGCCGAGCAGCAGGCGGCTCCGCCCGTCGAGGAGCCGAGCTTCCTCACCACCCCGCCGCCGCCCCCTGCGCGCAGGGAGCCCGAGCGGATCGTGCCGCCGAACGCGTTCACGGTCATCTTCCAGTCGCCCGACCTGGCGACCGACGACGACGAGATCGCCCCGTCGGCCGCGTCCGAGCGCCAGCAGCAGCGGCGTCGGCCGCGTAGCACCGGTGGCGGCTCGGGCGGCCCCAGGCGCCGCTGACGCCACGAAGGCCGGGGCGCCCCACCACGGGAGCGTCCCGGCCTTCGCGCTTTCCCGCGTGTGCCTTTTGGCAGGTCAAGCTGGGTAGATGCGCCATTTCGGGGTGTTCCCACCCTGCGCTCTGGGTATTGTTGCCTTACGTGAGTACGCCGCGCTTCCTGTCCTTGCCGCCCGGGGTCACCCCCGTGCAGATCGACACGCCCCTCGGCTCGTTCGCCGCCCTGGAGGCCACCCCGATCAGCGGCGTCATCGAGCGGCTACCCGCCTTGCTCGTGCCGGGCCTGACCGGCAGCAAGGAAGACTTCATCGCCGTCCTGCAGACGCTGGCCGCCGCCAACCGCAAGGTCGTCGCGATCGACATGCGCGGGCAGTACGAGACACCCGGCCCGGACGACGCCGCCGCCTACACCTGCCCCGCGCTCGGCAACGACGTCGACGCGGTCGCGACGGCCGTCGGCGGGGGCGGTCTCGTCCACCTGGTCGGCCACTCCTTCGGCGGCCTGGTGGCCAGGGAGGCGGTCATCGACGGCCGCACGAAGTTCGCCTCCTTCACGCTGATGAGCTCCGGGCCCTCGGGCATCGTCGGACCGCGCGAGCGGGTGGGCCGGGCGATCATGCGCGAGCTGCCCGAGCTGGGCCTCGAACACGTGTGGACCACCCGCTACGAACCCGAGGCGCTCGGCGGCGGCGTGCCCGACGAGATCGTGGCCTTCCTGCGCAAGCGGCTGTTCGCCAACAACCCCACGGCGCTGACGACGATGGCCGAGCAGGTGCTCGACCAGCCCGACCGCACCGAAGAGCTCAAGCAGATCGAGGTGGCCACCCTCGTGCTGTTCGGCGAGCACGACGACGGCTGGCCGCCCAGCGCGCAGGCCGCGATGGCCACACGGCTCGGCGCCGAGACCGTGGTGGTGCCGGGCGCCGTCCACTCCCCCGCCGTCGAGGCGCCGGAGACGACGGCGGCCGCGCTGACGAGATTCTGGAACACCGCCGAGGCCAACCGGCGCCCAGCCGTGTAATTATTTACTTACTATGGCGAGCATCGAAGAGATCGTCGTCCAGCCGCCCCAGGCTGTGACGTGGCTCGTGCACCTCGACCGCTCCATGTGGGTGGGCGGCGTGCGCGGCCTCATGCTCCAGGCGCTCCATCCCCTGGCCATGCGCGGCGTCTGGCAGAACTCCAACTTCCAGGACGACCCGTTCGGGCGGCTCCGCCGTACCGCGGACTTCGTGGGCAGGGTCACGTTCGGCAGCCCGCAGGAGGCCGACGAGATCGGGCGCAAGGTGCGCGGCATCCACCGGATGCTACGCATCAGCGACGGCGGCAGGACCTACCGCGTCGACGACCCCGAGCTCCTGCTGTGGGTGCACTGCGCCGAGGTGTCGTCCTACCTGGAGGTGGCCAGGAGGGGCGGTCTCGGGCTGACCGACCGGCAGGCCGACCGCTACCTCCACGAGCAGCGCAAGAGCGCCGCCTACGTCGGCCTGCACCCGGACGACGTGCCAGGCTCGCAGGCCGAGATGGCCGCCTACTTCGCGGAGATGCGTCCCAAGCTGCGGGTCATCGACGAGTCGGCGGCGACCGTGCGCTTCCTGCTGTGGCCGCGGCTGCCGCAGGAACTGCGCAGGCTCTCACCCGGCAAGCCGGTCTACTTCCCCTTCGGCGCGCTGTGCTACTACACGCTGCCCGGCTGGGCCAGGCGGATGTACGGCACGCTGCCGGAGGTGCCCCGCTCGACGGTCACGGCGGCGCTGAGGGCGTTCCGGCTCGGCGCCAACTCGCTGCCCGAGCACGTGCACGACCTGGCCTTCGCCGAACCGACCCGGCAGATGCTGGCCGCCTCGCGGGAGCGCCTGGCCAAGGCCGGCTACGACGTGAGCAAGGGACTCAAGGGCCTGACCGACCCGCGCAGGTGGCCGGGCACCACCCTGGCCGCCTGACCCGCCCCCGGTCCTGACTCTCAGGCGAGAGCGCCCCGGTCACCGACACACGTGAGAGCACGCCGGTCCGCCGGCCGTGCCGGGCCAGGACCGACCGGTCAGGCCCCGGGAGCTCAGGCGAGGGCGTCCCACGGCAGCTTGTCGGGCGCCGCCGTACGACCCTCGGGGCAGTGGCGGCGGAAGTCGCACCAGGAGCACAGCGGGCCGGGGTTCGGCGGGAACGGCTCCTCCGTCTCGCCCGCGCGGTAACGCTCGTCGGCCTCGCCGGCCTCCTCCGCGATCTCCTCGGCCCTGCGCAGGTGGCGGCCCAGCGACTCGTCGGTGTGCCGCCATTCGACGACCTCACCGGTCGGCAGGTGGTGCAGCTCGACGGTGGCGCACGGGGTCCGCAGCACCCGCGAGGCGGCGATCGCGTAGATCGCCAGGGCGAGCGAGCCCCGGGCGTCGTCCTCGGTCAGCGGGCGCCGGCCGGTCTTGTAGTCGACCACGACCAGCTCGTCGCCACGCCTGTCGAGCCGGTCGATACGCCCGGAGACGGCGATGGCCTTCGTCCGTGTGGCGACCGTCCGCTCCACACCGACCGGCTCGTCGGCGGGGTCGAGCGTCTCGACGTACCCCGAGACCAGGCCGCGGGCGCGATCACGCCACTGCGTGGACTGCTCGGCGTCCCTGAAGCCCTCGGAGATCCACCCGTTGGTCAGCAGGATCGCCGCCATCGCCGGGGTCCTGCGCTCGTACGGCTGCCGCCACCACGCCGCCAGCGCGTTGTGCACGCTGGCGCCCACGCTGTTGTGCGCCCATGCCGGGCCCTTGGGCGGCTGCGGCCGGTCGAGGTAGGAGAACCTGTAGCGCCTGCGGCAGTCGAGCCACGAGTTGAGCCGCGACGGCGTGCACGAGTAGAGCCGTCGCGGCATGCCCTCGAGCGGGAGCTGCTCCAGCACCTACCGGTCGCCCAGGTTCAGCCTGATCCCGGCGGCGTTCGTGCCGTCGGTCAGCGGGCCCTCGGCGGGCGCCTCGCGGGTCAGCGACCCGGACACCCAGTCGTCGAAGTGCGGCTCCAGGTCGCCGATCGTGGTCTCCTCGCCCTGGTTGGGCAGCACCCTGGTGGCGCCGGGCAGCGTGAAGAGCCTGCCGCCGATCGAGGTCAGCTGGTCGGCCAGCGCAGGGTACTCGCCGCCGAGCTTGCCGGGACCGTCGGCCTGCAGCGACTTGCCCGTGAAGACGGCGCCGAGTTCTTCGGAGTAGAGGGAGACGCCGCCCATCGTGATGCCGGGGGTCTCCAGCACCTCGAGACGGACGTCGCCGACGCCGAACACGCCCTCGTCCTCCATCTCGATGTCGGGCCAGGTCTCCGACCAGGTCTCCCGCCAGAACGGCTTGTCCTTGGGGTGCAGGGCGATCACCGACTCGTCTCTGCTGGCCACCTCGATGGCGGCGCCGACGTGGTCGGGAAGGCCGTGCGTGCAGATGACGGCGAGCACTTCGCGCTCACCGATCCGGTCGAGGATCTTGTCGGCGTCACGCGCCGGGTCGATGACGATGACCTCCTCGTCGTCGCCCACGATCCAGGTGTTGTTCTCGACCTTGTGCTCGGCACCGTCGATCTCGACGACGCCCTCGGTCACCACTCGCTCGATACGCGCTCCCACGCTGCCACCCTATCGCCAACCGGGGCCCGGATCCCGCCTTGCGAGCCGTCGAGCGGCGCGGGGTCGCGGGGCGGGGCCCGTCGAGCGGCCCGTAGCCACTGGCCAGGGCCCGTCGAGCGGCGCGGGGTCGCGGGGGCGGGAGCCGTCGGGCGGCGCGGGGTCGCGGGCCGGGGCCTGTCGGGCGGGGTGGGGTCGCGGGGGCGGGTCAGGCGACGAGGGCGCGGACGGCGGTGATGATCAGTTGAACGGCCAGCGCCGCCAGCAGCAGACCTGCGATCCGCGTGACCAGCTCCACCCCGTTCTCCTTGATCACCCGGATGATCCCCACCGAGAACCGCATGAACAACCACAGCACCACGTGCACCGCCGCGATCGCCAGCCCCAGCGTCAGGATGCCGCCCCGCACCGCCCCCGCCTGCTGCGCGAAGACGATCGTGGCCACGATCGCGCCGGGACCGGCCAGCAACGGCGTGCCCAGCGGCACCAGCGCCACGTTGACATTCGACTTGACCGTGCCCGCCTGCGGCTCCGTCGTCCCGCGCAACAGTTCCAGGGCGACCAGCAGCAGGAGCAGGCCGCCCGCGATCTGCATGGCGGGCACCTCGACGTGCAGGTAGCCCAGGATGACCTGCCCGAAGACCGCGAACACCACGATCAGGCAGAACGCCGTGACCGCCGCCTGCCTGGCGATGCGCCTGCGTTCGGCGGGAGTGCGCCCACCGGTGTAGGCGAGGAAGAGGGGGATGATGCCGGGCGGGTCCATGATGACGAACATCGTGACGAACGCCTCGACGAAGAACCTGACGTCGAACACCGTGCCCCCCAGATCCGTCAGGGGGGACCGTGCCCGAGCCTAGCCCTCCAGCCTCGGCGAGAACGCGCCGAACGGCAGGTCCAGCTCCTGGTCGTGTTCGCGCAGGTCGCGCAGGCTCAGCTGGTCGAGCACGAGAAGGCAGCCCGCCTCGGCCGGCCACACGATGGTCCACAGCCAGTTGCCGAGCGCCTCGCCCGCGTAGACGGCCCTGTCGTCGGGCGCCGCGACGCACCACAGCGGCGTCGGGTGGCCGAGCACCTCGATCTTGGCGTTGGGCGGCCCCTCGCCGAAACCCCTGCCAGGGTCGGGGCCGTCGATGCCCGCGTAGGCCGCGCCCAGCCCGACGCCCGGCTCCTCCGCGATGACGACCAGGTCGGCGGGGCCGTGCGTGACCGACGGGCCGGTCAGCGCGACCAGGCTGGCCCGCGCACCCGTGCGCTCGTCGCCCGCCACGCCGAAGCCGGTCACCAGCCAGCCGGGTGGCAGCGGCCAGGGCAGCCACACCGGCACGACCGCGCCGAGCCGGATCGCGTCGCGGGCCGTGTTGGCCGGCTGCAGCGTCTGGAAGGGCAGGACATCGCCATGCGCGCCACAGCGCCACGCGCTCGACCACGCACTCGGTGCGTGAAGCGGGCCGAAACACCGTGGGCAGGTTGGTGCCGCTCTCACAGCTACTCACGGTGCGTCCCCGGGCACCGATCCGTCAAGGGCGGAGCTCGTTATGCCGCCGTAATCTTGACCATGTGCGCGTAAATTGTGTGGGCGCGATCATCGTCGCGGATTCGGAGATACTCCTGGTCAGACGCGGGCACCCGCCCGGTGAGGGGCTGTGGTCGATCCCGGGCGGCCGGGTCGAGGTGGGCGAGAGCGACGAGGCGGCGCTGCGCAGGGAGGTCCTGGAGGAGACGGGGCTGCGGGTGGCGGTCGGCGCACTGGCGGGCGTGGTCGAGCGGCCGGGGCCCAACGGGGTGGTCTACGTGATCCGCGACTACGTGGCCACGGTGGTCGCGGGGTCGCTCGCGCCGGGCGACGACGCGGCGGACGCGCGCTGGTGCTCGCGCGCGGAGCTGGACGCCCTGCCGCTGACCGACGGCCTCCTCGCCGCCCTGCAGGCGTGGCACGTCCTGCCCCCCGACCACCCAACCTAGGAACGTCCTGCCCTCCCGACCGCCCCCGCCGAGGAACGTCCTGCCCCTGGGCCCTCCCCCCTTCCCGTACGGCAAGCCGGGCCGGCCCCACCGTGGGCGCGTGGCGGGCGCCCGTCCATCACGCCACTCCAGCGCGACTTCGGCGGGCCGCCGTGACGTCGCCCGTCACCGGTCGGACGACAGCGTGGAGGTCCACAGGACGAGGTGGTCGGAGTTGTACGTCGTGGAGCGGCCGAGCGCGACCACGTTGGAGCCGGAGACCGTGACGGCGCCGAGCCACTGCGTGCCCTCCCCGCCCAGCCGGTCCCTGGTCAGGTCCTGGCGGTGCCATGCCAGCCCGTCCTCGGAGGTCCAGGCCGCGCTGTCGCCGCTGCCGGGAACGCCGTGCCAGCCCACCGCGACCAGCCCCTGGGGTGCGGCGGCCAGGTCGTGGACGGCGGCGGCCCGTTCGGCGGGCAGCCAGGCGTAGTCCCAGGTGGCGCCCTCGTCGTCGGACACGGCGGCGAACGCCTTGCGCGAGCCCGACACCTGGGCGGTCCCGATGGCGACGACCCGCTCGCCGTACCAGGCGACCTGGCGCAGGCCGGCGGAGGTGGCGTCGGGCGGCAGGAGCCGGCCGCGTGCCTTCCAGGCGAGCCCGTCGGCGGAGGTCCACACGACGCCGCTCTCGCGTTCGGCGCCGCCGGAGCCGCCGACCGCCACGTAGCCGCCCTGCCCTGCGGCGACGTCGTGGATGCGGACGCCCGCGCCGTCACGCGGCAGCTTGGCCACGCGGCTGAACTTCCGCAGGTCGGTCGAGTACCAGAGGGCGGCAGCAGCCGTACCCGAGGCCGATCGCTCCTCGCCGGCGATCACGTAGCCGCCCTCGCCCGCGGCCACCGACTGCGTGGCCAGGTACGGCTGGCCGTCGCCCCGGGCGGGCCCTTCGATCTTCTTCCACGAGCGGCCGTCCGCCGACGTGACGAGCAACGGCTCGGTGGAGGAGGCGTCCGGCATGGTGGTGCCGACGGCGAGCCAGCCCTTGCGGCCGTGCGCGAGGTCGGACAGCTGCTGCCGGCGGGGTGCGGCGAGCGTGACGGACTTCCAGTCGACGGCGTTCGTGCTGGTCCAGATGCCCGCGTCGGCCGACGCGGAGCCGACGGCGACGAAGCGGCCGTCGGCCGCCGCGACCCTGGCGGTCTCGCGGGCCACCCTGGTCAGGCCCCTGATGTCGGCCAGCCGTACCGTGGCGGGCCGTTCGCCGTCCTTGACCGTCATCAGCACGAGCCGGTTGTCGACGTCGGCGGCGGCCTGGTCGCCGCCGACGACCAGCGTGCCCGAGTCGGCCAGGGCCAGCCCGCGCACGGTCGCGCCCGGCATGCTGCCGAGGTCGGCGCGCTTGGTCCAGGTGGCCGCGTCGGCGCTGGTGTGAACGGTGTAGCTGTCGAGACCCGACTGGCTGACGGCGGCCAGGCCGGCGCTGTGGGCGACGACCGCGTTGACGCCGGTGCTCTGGGCGCCGAGGCCGCCGATCGCGCCGCACCTGGTCCACTCCGCGCCGGTGGGCGAGCAGTACACGTGCACGTCGCCGCCGGGCTCGCGGTGCCTGGTCGGGATCAGCACGAAACGCTCGGGGAGCACGGCGAGCGTGCCCGGCCGCGGCGCGATGCCGGGCAGTTGGGTGGCGGTGCGCACCCAGGTCCGCCCGCCGTCCGTCGACCGCATGACGACCGACCCGCCGCCCTGGGCCGGCTGGGCGAGGACGACGACCTGATCCGCCCTGGCCACGACGGTCCTGAACTCGCGGACCTTGTCGGGCGTGCCGATGTCGCGGCTGTCGACCCGCGTCCACGCGCGGCCGTCCGGCGAGTGCCAGGCGACGGGGCCCGGCGTGCCGTCCTGCAGGACCGTACGGCCGACGGCGACGAATCCCGACGACGTCCTGGCGATGTCGTGGATGAGGTCGCCCTTCCTGAACGCCTCCAGGCCGCTCTGCTCGACGGCCGCCCACGTGGACCCGTCCGTGCTGGTCCACAGGCCGCGCTCGTCGCCCGTGCCGTCCTGGCCGAAGGCGAGCCACCGGCCGTTCGCGCCGACCACGCGCTGGACGGTGGTGGTCGTGGAGCCGGTGACGTCGGCGAGCTGCCAGGTGGCGCCGCTGTCGGGGGAGAAGAGGAACAGCGGGCGGGGGACGGGGCTGGTGGTGTCGCTGCCGACGGCGACGACCGTCCTGCCGACGGCGGCCAGATCGTTGAGCTTCTGGTTGGAACCGTCACCCGCCGCGGGGACCACGAACAGCTCGTCACCCGAACGGCCGGCGCCCGCCGCCAGGCGGAGGCCCTGCTGCCCGCCGTTCCACCATTGCCAGGCGATGACGCCGGCGGCCACGGTCAGCGCGAGCGTGATCACCACCAGGTAGGGGCCGACGCGGCGCCGCCTGACCGGGCTCGACCTGCGCATCGCGGAGGGCGCGGGACCGCGGTGGTGCCTGCCGGCGGCGCCGCCCGGCGGGGTCGGGCCCGAGGCGACGAGCAGGTCGGGGCGGGTGGGGCGACCGCCCGGCGGGCGACCGACCCTGCGCACGGGCGCGTCCTGCCCGGACTCGTCGCCGGGGCCGCCTTCGGGCTGGCCGGGGGCCTGGTCGCGCGCCCTTTCGGGGTGGGCGGGGGCCTGGTCGTGCTCGTGGGGCTCGGGCTGGGCAGGGGCCTGGGCCTGGGCCTGGCGGTGCGTGCCTTCCGAGTGGGCGGAGGCCTCGCCGCGCGCCCTTTCCGGCTGGGCGGAGGTCTCGCTGGGGGCCTGGTCGTGCTCGTGGATGAGGGGCGGGCCGTCGACGCCTTGCCCCTTGTCTTCGTGCGGCTCGGGGCGCGGCGGCATCCGGTACGGCTCGACGCGGGACGGGGGTGGTCCCGTCCTGATGCCCGGCGGGCGGGAATGCGGAGCGGTCGGCCTGTCGCGCTCGGACAGGCCGGGGTCGGGTGCGCCCGGCTCCTTCCCGCTCCCGGCCGACGCGCCCGGCTGCTCTCCGGTCGCGGCCGACGCGCCCGGCTGCTCACCGCTCCCGGTCGGCGTGCTCGGCTTGTCTCCGCTCCCGGTCGGCGTGCTCGGGGAGACCGGGAGGCGCGGGCGGGGCGGCCCGGTGGCGACCAGCTTGTCGGGGTGCACGATCCTGCGGGGGCGGGACGGCTCGCCCTCGGACGACGCGGATGCGGGAGGTGTGGCCTCCCGGGGGGCTCTCGGCTCCTGGGGTGCGGCCGGTGAGCTGTAAGGTCTGCGCCCCTTCGGCCACGCGGCGGTCTCCTCCTCCGCCTGGTGGTCGTCGGGGGTCGGCGAGGCGAACGGCGGCATCCCCCACGGCGAGGCGACGGGCACCCCACGGGCGCGGTCGTCGCTGGGCCCCGGAGGCGCGTGCCTGATCCTCGGCTCCTCCGGCGTACCGGATCCGCCCGAGGGGCGCGGCGGCTCGCCTTCCCTGTGCGCCGCGTCCTCGGGTGAGCGAGGCTCTGGAGCGCGCGGATCGTCTTCCGGCGGCTGCCGTGGCGAGCGCGGATCGCTGGGGCCCGAGGCCACGCGACGCACCTCCTAGTCAGGAAATATCCGGACCGTCCAGTTATGTACGCCTAAAACGGGAGACGTACGCCGGTACTTCTACCCCATCCCGCCGAAATGATCACCTGCGCGCACCTCCACAGGATCCACACCAGCACGCCCGCGCCGCGCTGACGAGACCTCTCTAGCGAGATTCGTGGAACCCCCGGCGTGGTTTAGGAAGAAACGGTGGCGATCGCCCGCTTTTTGGTCAGCCACAGCACGCCCAGGGCGAACACCGACAGCTGGACGACGGTCCCCGTCAGCGACTGCCACGGCACGGAGCCCTGCCTCATGGCGTCCTCGAGATCTCCGGCAGCCGAGCTGAGCGAGAACGCGAACACGTTGTTCACCACGTGCATGGCGACCGGCGCCTCGATCCCGCCGGTCTTCACCGCCAGCCAGCCCATGACGACCCCGAAGCTGAACACGTCGAGGATGCCCCAGTCGGTGTAGGCGTGCAGCGCGGTGAAACCGGCCGACCCCAGCACGATGCCGGGCCACGGTGAGGTGACGTAGGCGCCGAAGGCCTGCAGGAGCCAGCCCCTGAAGATGTACTCCTCCGCCGCCGCCTGGAACGGCACCAGCAACAGGATCACCACGAACCCCGGCACGAACGCCGCCCAGCCCTTCCAGCCGAACAGGTCCGAGGTGTTCTGGCCGGTGACGGCGTAGGCGACGTAGAGCGCCCCCTGCCCGAGCACCAGCGCCGCCACGGCGACGCCCGTGCACCGCGCCAGCCACCCCCACCGCAGGCGCCCCACGACCGACGACAGCGTGCCGGGCGGCCTGCGCTGGAACAGCGCCACGGCCGCGTAGACCAGCGGGAGCACCCCGGCGATCGACAGCAGCGTGACGGCCAGCGTGAACACGGGGTCACCGAACAGCTGCACCCCCGCCATCGGCACCGGGATGCCGGCGATCACCGCCACGACGGTTCCGGCCACCACCACCAGCACCGCCACCCCGAAGAAGCACGCCGCCACGAACAGCGTGCCGACCACCTGGCGCCACCAGGCGTTCAGCGGGTTCCTCGCCAGGTGGTCGTACCTGGTGCCGGGCGGCGCCGGCACGAACCACGCCGGCTTGGGAGGCGGCGTGCCGTACATGGCCTGGGGGTATGGCCCAGGTTGGTACTGCGGGCCGTATGGCGGCTGCGCGCCGTAGGGAGCCGGAGGCTGGTTGTCGTGCATCCCTTCATTCTGTCCGGCGGATGCGCATTAGTTCACAGACAAGGCGCCAGGCGAGGCGGATTCTCGGAGAGAGACATCCGAATCTGGGGAGCACTCATGTCAAGGCTGGGGCCGTTCATCACCCTGGCGGCGGGCGCCGCGCTCGCCGTCGGCCTGGGGGTGGTCAGTAACGCGGGGGAGCCGGCGGACACGTCGCCCGCGCCGGTCGCCGTGGCGACCGCCGTCTCGACCGCGTCCGCCACCCCCTCACCCTCGAGATCCGTACGGCCGGCGGCCGTCAAGGCCGACTACGCGGGCCGGGTACGGGACAACGGCGGGCTCGTCGCCGTCTCCGTCAGGGACGGCAAGGCCGTCGGATACTTCTGCGACGGCATCACCGAGGCCTGGTTCGCCGGCAAGGCCGTCAACGGCCGGGTCACGCTGAAGGGCTTCAACGACGCCAGCCTCACGGCCGTCGTCGGCGGCGGCAAGGCGAAGGGCGAGCTGCGCTTCGGCGACAGGACGTTGGGCTTCTCCGCGTCCACGGTCAAGAAGCCCTCGGGGCTCTACCGGGCGACCGCCCTGGTGCGCGGCGCGCGCTACCGGGCCGGGTGGATCGTCCTGGCCCTCCCGGACGGCAAGGGCTTCACCCAGGTCGGGGCCATGGTCAGGGACGACCAGCCGGTGCCCGTGCCCACGTTGACACCGGGTCTGCCGGTCGCCATCGACGGCGCTGCCGTCACCCCGAAGGACGTCGACGGATTCATCGAGGAGATGCCATGACCTTCGCCACGGACAAGCGCACCGCCGTGGGCCTGCTGGTGCCGCTGCTGACCGGGGCGCTGGTCGCGGTCGCGCTCGGCGTCTACGGGCGCCTGCACACCCCTACCGGCTACGCGGTCGGGCCCGCCGGGTTCTCGGGGGCCCTGGCGATGAAGTCCTGGCTGACGACGGGCGTCTTCCTGCTGGCGATCGTCCAGGTGGTCTCGGCGCTGTCGATGTGGGGCAAGCTCGGCGTCAGCATCCCCGCCTGGGTGCACCGGTGGTCGGGACGGCTGGCGTTCCTGCTCAGCGTGCCGGTCGCCTTCCACTGCCTGTACGCGCTCGGCCTGCAGTACGACGCGCCCCGCGTGCTGGTCCACTCGCTCCTCGGCTGCTTCTTCTACGGGGTGTTCGTCGCGAAGATGCTGGCGCTGCCGCGCAGGGGACTGCCGGGGTGGAGTCTGCCGGTGCTCGGCGGGACGGCGTTCGCGGCTCTGGTCGGGCTGTGGCTCACCTCGTCGTTCTGGTTCTTCACCGCGGTCGGCGTGACCTTCTGAACCGTTCAGGACCCGGGCGTGAAGGTGGTGGTGCGCCGGAGGCCCGCGGCCCTGCCCTTGGCGGCCACCACCAGCGCCATCTTGCGCGACGCCTCGTCGATCATCTCGTCGCCGAGCATCACCGCGCCCCGCCGCTCCACGGTCGTGTAGTACTCGTACGCCTCCAGGATCAGCTCGGCGTGGTCGTAGTCCTCCTGGGCCGGTGAGAACACCTCGTTGGCGGCCTCCACCTGCGACGGGTGCAGCACCCACTTCCCGTCGAACCCCAGCGCCGCCGCCCTGCGCGCCACCCGCCGGTATCCCTCGACATCCCTGATCTGCAGGTACGGCCCGTCGATCACCTGAAGGTCGTGCGTCCGAGCGGCCATCAGCAGCCGCATCAGGATGTAGTGGTAGGCGTCGCCCTCGGTGTAGCCGGGCGGCTGCTCCCCCACGACCAGCGTCCGCATGTTGATCGAGGCCATGAAGTCGGCGGGCCCGAACACCAGCGTCTCCAGCCGCGGCGACGACCCGGCGATGGCGTCGGCGTTCACCAGGCCGCGTGCGTTCTCGATCTGCGCCTCGATGCCTATCCGGCCCACCTCGAAGCCCATCGTGCGCTCGATCTGGGTGAGCAGGGTGTCGAGCCACAGCACCTGGGTCGGGTCCTGCACCTTCGGCAGCATCACGCAGTCGAGGAACTCCCCCGCGCCCTCCACGACCTCGATCACGTCGCGGTAGGTCCACTGGGTGGTGAGGTCGTTCACCCTGACGACGCGCACCTTGCCGCCCCAGTCGCCCTCGCGCAGGGCCGCCACGACGTTCTTGCGCGCCTCCTCCTTGGCCAGGGGGGCGACCGAGTCCTCGAGATCCAGGAAGACCTCGTCGGCGGGGAGGGTCTGGGCCTTCTCGAGGAAGCGCGGGTTGGATCCCGGGACCGCGAGGCAGGAACGGCGTGAGCGCATGCCCAAACGCTAGCGTCGCGCCACGCGGGAGGGGAGCCTGGGTCGTTCTATCGCGCCCATGCATGGCGCGGGGGTGCGACCGGGTCAGCGGTGGCGGGCGGCGTAGGAGCGGAGCGCCCGGAGGAAGTCGATATGGCGGAACCCGGGCCAGTACACCTCGCAGAAGTGGAGCCGTGCCGCGGCCGCCTGCCAGATCAGGAACCCCGACAGCCGCTGCTCCCCGCTCGTCCTGACGATGAGGTCGGGGTCGGGGCGGCCCGCGGTGTAGAGGTGGGCGGCGATGTCGTCGGCGGTGATCGTGCGGGCGAGCTCGGCGATGGGCACGCCCGCGGCGGCCCGGTCGGTCAGCAGGGACCGCAGCGCGTCGACCACCTCCTGGCGTCCGTCGTAGCCGATGGCGACGGTCAGGTCGAAGCCCGCCCTGTCACGGGTGTGGTCCATGGCGAGCTTGAGCGCGTGGGCGGTGGAGTCGGGCAGCTCGTCGAGCCGTCCCGCCACGTGGAGCCGCCAGCGCGTGGCCGAGTGGATCAGCCGCCCGGCGATGATCTCCTCGATCAGCCGCATGTAGAAGGCGACCTGGCGGGACTCGCGCTTGCGGACGTTGTCCGCGGAGGCGACGTAGATCGTGACATGCCTGATGCCGAGGTCGGCGCACCAGCCGAGCACGGTCTCGATGTGCTCGACGCCGTGGCGGTGCCCGTGGCTCGGGCTCTCGAGGCCCATCTCCTTGGCCCACCTTCTGTTGCCGTCCATCACCAGCGCGACATGGGCGGGGAGCGGACCCTTCAGCACCTGGGAGCGCAGATAGCGGGTATAGGCGGCGTGCAGCACGCCCAGCACCCTAGTCCCGTCGCACGGGCGACGTTGCGGACGCCCGCCACGTCCTGCTGGAGTGGCGTGGTGTGACGGGCGCCGGGCACGTGACCACGGTGGCGCCGGGGCGGCTTGCCGTACGGGCAGGAGCGCGGGCGGCCGGGGGACGAGCGGGCGGGCCGGGGACGAGCGGCGCCGACCGGAGACAGGTACGGCCTGACCAGGAGGGGAGACGGGCATGGGAGCGATCGAGGAGGGCGCGAAGAAGTCCGGAGTGTTGTGGGTGCACCTGGATCGGCCACGCCTGGCATGGCATGTCTGGCACGATGGGGCGATCTATCTAGTTACTGGCAGCGGGGAACAAAATCTGCCCGGACTGGATCAAAAGGACAGCGTGCGAGTAACGCTGAGGAGCAAGGACAACGGGGCGGAGCTGGTGGTGTTCGACGCGCGAGTCGAGGTGGTGGATCAGACACAGGCGGCCGACGCCGTGGCCGCACTGGCGAAGGAGCGGCTCAACGCGCCCGACGCGGCCGGGCTGGCCGACCGATGGGCGGATACCGCCACCGTTCTTCGACTTACCCCATAAGGTGCTATAAGTGCAGGAACTACAGCCCCTCCTGGCCCATGAGGCCGCTCGTGTGGGCGACTACGAGCTGCTCGGCCGGTTGGGCGAAGGCGGCCAGGGGGTCGTCTATCTGGGCAGGTCGTCCTCGGGCGAGCGCGTGGCCGTCAAGATGCTGCATGCCCGGTTCTCGGGCGACGTCACCGCCCGCGACCGTTTCCTGCGGGAGGTGGCCGCGGCCAGGAAGGTCGCGGAGTTCTCCACCGCGAGGGTGCTCGACGCCTCCACCGAGGGCGACCGGCCGTTCATCGTCAGCGAGTACGTGGAAGGCGTCTCCCTCGACCAGCTGGTCAGGGAGAACGGCCCGCGACCCGCGGGAGCCCTCGAACGGCTGGCGGTGGGCACGATGGCGGCCCTGGCCGCCATCCACCGGGCCGACGTCGTGCACCGCGACTTCAAGCCGAGCAACGTGCTGCTCGGTCTCGACGGTGCCAGGGTCATCGACTTCGGCATCGCCAAGGCGCTGGACGCGACGACGGCCAGCGTGAGCGGCCTGATCGGCACCCCCGCCTACATGTCGCCCGAGCAGATCTCGGGCGAGGCCGTCGGCCCCGCCTCGGACCTGTTCGCGTGGGCGGTGACGATGGTGTTCGCGGCGACGGGGCGCCTGGCGTTCGGCGGCGACACCGTGCCGGCGATCTTCCACCGGATCCTCACCAAGGAACCCGAGCTGCCCGAGCTGGACGAGCCGCTCGGCTCGCTGGTCAGGGGCTGCCTGGCGAAGGATCCGTCGGCGCGCCCGACCGCCCAGGAGGCGCTGCTGCGCCTCGTGCGCCACCAGCCCGACGTAGGGCCCGCACCGGCCGCGCAGGCGCCGTTCCCGCCGTCCGCGGGGCCGGCCCCGCGTCCTGAGGGCGTGCTCCCGCGGACGTTGGTCGAGACCGCGACCGAGATGGAGCCGGCACACCCCGGCAGAGCCGCCGAGCGGAGCGCACCGGAACCCGCGAGCGGGACAGCACACCCGAGCGGGACGGCAGGTCCGAGCGGGACGGCCAGGCTCGGCGAGCCCGTACTCCCGGCCGACGCCGCGCACCCGCACGAGGCCGCGCAGCACGAGGCCGCACAGCACGAGGCCGCACAGCATGCGGCCGGGCACCCGCATCAGGCCGCGCACCCGCATGGGGCCACTACCTCGGGTGGGTCCGCGCACCCGAATGAGGCGTCCTCGAACGAGGCCGCGTCCTCGGACCCGGCCGGGCGACCGCCGAGGAAGGCCGAGCCCCCGAGGCGATCCACACCGCCCGGGGAAGCGCCGCACTCCGAGGAGGCCCCGCCCCGCGGCGAGACCGCTTCACCCGGGCACGCGGCACCCGGCGGCTCAGCCGTACCCGGGCACGCGGCACCCGCCGTGGACGCGGCGTCCGGGCCTGCCACCCCGCCCGGGCAGCCGCCCTCCCCCGGCCGGGCGGCTCCGGCGGGCGCCCCGGCGCGCCCCGGGCAGGCAACCCCACCCAACGGTCAGGCCGGCTCCGGGCACGCGACCCCATCCGGCCCCGGACACGGAACGCCACCCCATGGCCCCGCGCCGGCAGCCGGGCACGGAACCCCGCCCGGCGACCCCGAGCACGGAACGCCGCCCGGCGGCTCGGCGTCACCTGGACGCGCGGGGCAGAGGGCCGAGGAGGACTCGGCGCCGAGGAAGGCGGCGGGGACGGTCCGGCGGAAGAGAACCGGGAGCCGCAGGAACACCCCCGACGAAGCGACGGCGGCCCTCCAGGCGGTGGGCGACGCCGCCACCGATCCCGGCATCCCGCCTGCCCGCCGCGCCATGCCCGCGATGCCCGGCAAGCCGGGGAGGACGCGCCGCCGGGAGGACACCGCGCCGGTCGAGCCGGTCGCGACCGCTCTCCTGCCCGAGCTGAACGCCGCGCGTCCGACGCTCACCCGGAAGCGGCGGCGGCTGCGCCCCGCCCTCCTGATGGCCACCGGCGCCGTCCTCGCCGGGCTGTCCGCGGTGGTGATCATGCCGAACCTCATGTCGAGCTCGGGGAACGGCGGCGGCTCATCCGTGCGGCAGCAGTACGTCGATCCCGGCCCGATCACCGGCCAGGTCGAGGATCCGCCCGTCAAGCAGACCACCAAGGCCAAGGCGAGGGCGACCGTGACCCTTCCCGCGCTGGAGGGCTGGCACATCGACGACGCCGTCGCGGAGCTGGAGGGCCTCGGCCTGGCGGTCAGGCTGAAGAGTGTGCCCGACGAGGAGGCGGCGATGGACATCGTGATCTCGACATCGCCCGCCTCGGGCCGCCGCCTGGCCAAGGGCAGCACCGTGACGATCGTCGTGTCGGCCGGCCCGGAAGGGGAGCAGGCCGTCGACCCGTCGCAGAGCCCCACCACCGACCCCGGCGATTCGGGCGAGCAGGAGCCGGAGCCGACGGAGGAGTCGACGCCCGAGCCGCAGAATCCGACGCCCACGACGGCTGAGGAGTCCCCCAGCCCCGAGCCCGAGCTGACCGAGCTCAAGGGCGGCTGAGCCCTGCCCCTGCCCGCGCTCCCGCGGGCGGGGACCCGCCCCAGCCGTCCCAGGAGCTGACGGAGCTCGGCCGCCCCGGGAGCGGCCGAGCGCCCGTGGGACGGCCCGTCCACAGCCGCCGGGAGCGGCCGCCCGCCGTAAGCCCCGTCCACACCCGGGGAGCGGCCGGACGCCCCGTCCACAGCCCCCTGGAGCCGGGGAAGGCCCTGGCAGGGCCGGCCGAGCGTCGGGGAAGCTCAGACGTGGCTGAGCTCGCGCACCGGCTCGACGACGGGCTGGGCGGTCGCGGTCTGCGCCAGCAGCGCGCCGCTGATCACGATGAGGCCGCCGACGATCTGGTAACCGCCGAGCGACTCTCCCACCAGCGCCCACGCCACCACGGCACCGCCGATCACCTCCAGCGAGGCGACGGTCGCGCCCACGGCGGCCGACAGCCGGCGCACCGCGTTGACGCCGAGGATGTAGGCGACGACGGTCGCCACGACGACCATCCACAGGTAGGCGCCGAGCACGGGCAGCGTGTGCCCGCCGAGGGTGGCCTCGGTCGTGAACACCTCCCACGGGATGTTCCAGGGCCGCGAGAACGGCAGCAGCACGACGGCCGCCCCGATCATGCCCCAGGCGATCAGCCCGAGCGGGTCGACGTCGTCTCCGAAGCTGTCGCTCATCAGGAAGTAGCCGGCGCAGCAGGCGCCCGCCGCGAGGCCCAGCAGCAGCCCGACGGCGTCGATCCGCATGCCCTGCCACGCCTCGACCACGATGGCCAGCCCGGCGACCGCGACCACCGCGCCGACGAACGCGGCCCGCGGCAGCCGTACTTTGCGGACGAACCGCACCCACAGCACCACCATCACCGGCGCCATGAACTCCAGCAGCAACGCGATCCCCACCGGCAGCCTCGTGATGGCCACGAAGTACAGCGACTGCACGCCCGCCACCGCCATGACCGCGTAGGCGCCGAAGAACGGCAGCCTGGAACGCGGGATGCGCAGCGCCCGCGGTTTGACCACCGCGAGTACGGCCAGCAACAACAGCCCCGCGCCCGCCATGCGGGCCCACACGGCCTCCAGCGGCGCCAGTCCCGCGGCGCCCAGGAACTTGGCCATCGGCCCTGAGAAGGCAAAACACCATGAGGAGACGAACGCGATCGCCAGTCCTGCATGCTTCATCTGTCACCACCAATAGTAGGTTTTGATACTTACATGCCGGTCGCAGCGGAGGCAATGCCTCGGGCCCGGATACCCTGAGTAACGTGAGGATCTTCGTTGCCCGGCTGTCGGGCACCGCGGTCTTCGATCCGGCCGGCGACCAGATCGGCCGCATCAGGGACGTCGTCGCGGGGGTGCGCCCCGGGCAGCCGCCACGCGTCCACGGCATGGTGGTGGAGATCCAGCCCCGCCGCCGGGTGTTCCTGCCCATCACCCGGGTCCGCGGCATCGAGGCCGGCGCGGTGATCTTCACGGGCCGGCTGAACATGCGCAGGTTCGAGCAGCGCCCCACCGAGACCCTCGTCCTCGGCGAGATGCTCGACCTGCGGGTCGAGGTGGACGGCGAGCCGATGACCGTCCACGACCTCGCCATGGAGGAGGTACGGCCGGCCATCTGGGAGATCACCAAGGTGGCGGTCGTCGGGCGGAAGCGGCGCGACGCCAGGGTCGTCGACTGGCGAGACGTGTCCGGCTTCGACACCCTCCAGCACGACCAGGGCGCGGCGCGCCTCATCGCCGCCTTCGAGTCCATGCGGGCCGCCGACCTCGCCAACGCCCTGCACTCACTGCCCGGCAAGCGGCGCATCGAGGTCGCCGCGGCGCTCGACGACGAGCGTCTCGCCGACGTCCTGGAGGAGCTGCCGCTGCGGGACCAGATGGGCATCCTGGGCACCCTCGCGCCCGAACGGGCCGCCGACGTCCTGGAGGAGATGGACCCTGACGACGCCGCCGACCTGCTGCAGGACCTGCCGGAGGGGCAGTCCGCGCGGCTGCTGGCACTGATGGAACCGCAGGACGCGGCGCCGGTGCGCAGGCTGCTGTCCTACGGCGAGAACACGGCGGGCGGCATGATGACCACCGATCCGGTGATCCTGCCGCCCAGCGCCACCATCGCCGAGGCGCTGGCGCAGATCAGGCAGAAGGACCTGTCCCCCGCGGTGGCCGCGCAGGTCTTCGTCACGCGCGCGCCGAACGAGACGCCCACCGGCACCTACCTGGGTGTCACCCACTTCCAGCGGCTGCTGCGCGACCCGCCGTCCACGCTGCTCGGCGCGGTCATCGACGCCTCGCTCGACCCGATCAGGCCCGACCTGCCGCTGCCCGAGGTCACCTCCTACCTGGCCACCTACAACCTCGTGGCGGCGCCGGTCGTCGACGAGCTCGGCCAGCTCGTGGGCGCGGTCACCGTCGACGACGTTCTTGACCACCTGCTGCCAGAGGACTGGCGCTACACCGAGGACTGGCGCGATGGCGATTGACCGGCTCGACCAACCGCGGGAGTTCAGACGCCGCTTCCGCCCCCACTACGATCCCGAGGCGTTCGGCAGGCTGTCGGAGGAGATCGCCCGCTTCATCGGCACCGCCCGGTTCCTCGTCTACATGACGGTCTTCGTGGTGCTGTGGGTGGGCTGGAACGTCCTGGCCCCTGACGAGCTGGTGTTCGACTCCTACCCGTTCATCTTCCTGACGCTGATGCTCTCGCTCCAGGCCTCCTACGCGGCGCCGCTGATCCTGCTGGCGCAGAACCGCCAGGACGACCGCGACCGCGTTCAGTACGAGCAGGACCGGATGGCCGACGAGCGCACCCAGGCCGACCTGGAGTACCTGACCCGCGAGATCGCGGGACTGCGCATGGCCATGGGCGAGGTCGTCACCCGCGACTTCCTCCGCTCGGAGCTGCAGCGCCTCAGCGAGGAGCGACCAGGATCTTCGTGAGCATGGCCGTGCACTGGGCGAGCTCCTCGGGCTCCAGCACGTCGAGGAACTCGGCGCGGATGCCGCCCAGGTAGGTGGGCGTGGCCTCGGCCAGCCGTACGGCACCGGCCTCGGTCAGCACCGCGAACAGGCCGCGCGCGTCGTCGGCGCACGCCTCGCGCTGGACCAGCCCCTCGCGCTGCAGCCGGTCGATGAGGCGGGTCAGGCCGCTGCGCGACAGCAGGACCCGGTCGGCCAGGTCGTTCATCCGCAGCCGCCGTCCCGCCGCCTCGGAGAGCTGGAGCAGCACGTCGTAGGAGGCCAGCGGCAGGTCGTGGGCGGCGAGCAGCTCGGTCTCCAGGCGGCGGGTGATGCGCACCTGGGCCCGCTGCATCATGCGCCAGACGGCCGACTCCTGCGGCGAGATCCCCACCATGGCGGCATCCTACTGAGAAGAGCGGCGGCGATCGGGGACCCAGATCGGCCCCTTCGTTCGGCATACCCTGTCTGGGTTCATACCATGGACTCATGGCACCTTCCCCGGAACAGGTGACAGCCGCGCTCGCCACGGTCAACGACCCCGAGATCCGCCGGCCGATCACCGACCTCGACATGGTCAAGAGCATCGACATCTCCCCCACGGGCGAGGTCGTCGTGGGCATCTACCTGACGGTGGCGGGGTGTCCGTTGAAAGACACGATCACCCGCGACGTCACCGCCGCCGTCTCCCGGCTCGACGGCGTCTCCGCCGTGCGCGTCGACCTCGACGTGATGAGCCAGCAGCAGCGCAAGGACCTGCAGACCAAGCTGCGCGGCAACCGGGCTCCCGAGAAGGAGATCCCGTTCAACCAGCCGGGCTCGCTGACCCGCGTGTTCGCGGTGGCCAGCGGCAAGGGCGGCGTCGGCAAGTCGTCGGTGACCGTCAACCTGGCGGCCGCGATGACCGCCCAGGGCCTCAAGGTGGGCATCGTCGACGCCGACATCTACGGCCACAGCATCCCGCGCATGCTCGGCGCGTCGGAGCGGCCCACCAAGGTCGAGGACATGATCATGCCGCCGGTGGCGCATGACATCAAGGTCATCTCGGTCGGGATGTTCAAGCCCGAGGGCAACTCGCCGGTGGTCTGGCGCGGGCCGATGCTCGACCGCGCGCTGCACCAGTTCCTGGCCGACGTCTACTGGGGCGACCTCGACGTCCTGCTGCTCGACCTGCCGCCGGGCACCGGCGACATCGCGATCTCGGTCGCGCAGCGCCTGCCCGGCGCGGAGATCCTGGTCGTCACGACGCCGCAGATGGCCGCGGCCGAGGTGGCCGAGCGCGCCGGCAGCATCGCCGCGCAGACGCACCAGCAGATCGCCGGCGTCATCGAGAACATGGCGTGGCTGCCCTGCCCCCACTGCGACGAGAAGATCAACGTCTTCGGTGAGGGCGGCGGACAGATCGTCGCCGACGCGCTGACGCGCACGCTGGGCGCGAGGGTGCCGCTGCTCGGTCAGGTGCCGCTCGACACGCGGCTGCGCGAGGGCGGCGACGAGGGCAAGCCGCTGGTGCTGACCGACCCCGACGCTCCCGCGGCGGCCGAGCTGCGCCGCATCGCCGCGCAGCTGTCGAAGCGCTCCTCCAGCATCAAGGGCTTGCAGTTGGGCCTGTCACCCTCGGGTCGCTGACCCCCGCCCGTACGGCACGCCCACGACAGCCCACCGTGGTCACCGCTCGCCGCCCGTCCTTCACGGCACTCGGGCGGCGACGGTGACCACCGAGACGTGACGGCCGCCGCAGGTGGCCCCAAAGTCTCAAGGTGGCCCCGAAGCGGCCCCGGAGCCTCAAGTGGCCCCGCAGTCTCAGGCGGCCCGGAGTCTCAGGCGGCCCGGAGTCTCAGGCGGCCCGGAGTCTCAGGCGGCCCGGAGTCTCAGGTGGCCTCGGAGTCGTAGGGGGGCAGTTCGCCGTACCCGAGCTCGGAGACGGGCTCGACGGTGACGGACACGGGCTCGATCGCGGCGGGCCGGTCCTTCCACGCGTCCTCGACGTCGTCCAGCAGATGCTTGCGGACGAAGTTCTTCGGGTTGAGGTCGGCGGGGTCGAAGTCCGCGAACTCCGGGCCGAGGCCGGATCTCAGGTCGTCGCGCGCGCTGGTGGCCATGCGCCGCAGGTTGCGCAGCGTCTTGCCGGCCTGCGCGGCCGCCTGCGGCAGCTTGTCAGGACCGAAGACCAGGAGCGCGATCACGACGAGCGCTCCGACCTCCATCCAACCGAGTCCGAACACGCAAGCTCCTACACTGTGCAACCGGGGCCAGGGGACGATCCGGGCCAGTTCCAGACTAAGGGCTCGCCCGGGCGATGGAGCACCCGAGCCCGGGCGAGGTCACCGTCAGGAGGGTCGCGGCGTGGGCTCCGGCTCGGCGGTGACGACGAGGGTGGCCATCCGTTCCTCGCCGCCGCGCTTGTACTTGATGGAGATCTTCGAGTTCGGGGCCTTGCCGCGGATCAGCGAGATGAGCTCGGTGCTGTCCTGGATGCGCAGGCCGTCGATCTCGAGGATGACGTCGCCGGCCTTCAGGCCCGCCTTGCCCGCGGGACCGTCGGCCTCGACCGGCTGGCGGCCCTGGGTGGGCTGGGAGGCGATGCGCACGCCCTCGCCGCGGTAGCCCGAGTCGACCACGATGCCGATCTTGACCCGCTTGGCCGAGCCGGTGGTGATGATCTCCTGGGCGACGCGCCTGGCCTGGTTGATCGGGATCGCGAAGCCGAGGCCGATGCTGCCGCTCTGGCTGGAGACCGCCCGGCTGAGCGTGGCGATCGCGGAGTTGACGCCGACGACCTCGCCCTTGGCGTTCACCAGCGGCCCGCCCGAGTTGCCGGGGTTGATGGCGGCGTCGGTCTGGATGGCGCTGATGTAGGCGGGGTCGGGGTCGTTGTCCTCGCCGGCCACGACGGGCCGGTTGAGCGAGCTCACGATGCCGGTGGTGACGGTGCCGGTGAGGCCGAGCGGCGAGCCGATGGCGATGACGGGGTCGCCGACGACGACCTGGTCGGAGTTGCCGAGCGTGATCTCCGGCGTGCCGAAAGTCTCCTCGGGCTTGACCACGGCCAGGTCGGAGCCGGGGTCACGGCCGACGATGCGCCCGCTGGTGCTCTTGCGGTTGTTGAACACGATCTTGATGGCGCCGCCCTGGGCGGCCACCGCGACGACGTGGTTGTTGGTGACCACGTAACCGCCCTTGATCAGGAAGCCGGAGCCGGTTCCCGCGTCGCTGTTGCCCTCGACCTCGAGGGAGACCACGCTGGGCAGCACCCGCGAGGCCACCCCCGCGATCGAGTCGGCCGCCCTGCTGGTGTCGCCGGACGGCGCGGGCCCGAGCGAGTAGGACGGGTCGGTGCCCGAGCTGCCCTGCCTGGTGAGCAGGTAGGTGCCGACGCTGCCCATGATCGAGGCGAGCAGCGCGATCACCACGGCCAGCGCGACCAGCACTCCGATGCCCGGCCCCCGGCGCGCGGCGGCGGCCCCGCCGTCGGCGGGCGTGGGCGGCGGCCCCCATCCGTGACCCATGCCGACCGCCTGCGTGGGCGGGGGCGGCAGCGAAGGACCGTGATCGGGGGCGCCGAACACGGCCGTGTCGTTGGCGGCCGGTCGTCCCGACGGATCGCCCCAGCCCGTGCCGTACGGCTGGGCGGGCTGCTCGGCGTGCTCCCAGCCGAGCTGCTCCGTCCTCGCGCTGTCCCATCCCTCCTGGGCGGGCAGGAAGTCGGGCCGTCCCTGGGGCTCGGCGAGGTCCGACGGCGTGCGTCCGTCCATGGGGCGCGTCTCGTCGGTCATCTAGTCTCACCACTCCTTGTTCGGACACCGTCATCTTCCCGCTTACGGTGTACGAGAGTTGTTACGCGAGCGTCAAGCGAACGGGTTGACCCAGGAAAGCACACGGTGGGCGCCCCGGGCGAACCGCTGCCAGAAGCCAGGCTCCGCCTCGTGCGGCAGCCCCCGGACGGCGGCCTCGACCACGTCCGCGGGAGCGTCGGCGACGACGGTGTAGACATGGCCTCCACTCGCCCAGATCATCTCCCGTCCTGCAGCGTCCCGGATCCAGATCGTATTCCCGTCGCGAGACCGGCTACGCCAGCCCGCCAGCCGCTCCTCGTCCAGGGTGCCCCGCTGCACGAACACCGAGACAACGGACACCCCATCCGAGTATCCCAGCTTCAGGTAGCCGTCGTTCTCGGCGGCATGGGCGAGCTCGAAACCGCCGGGCAGAACGCTGGGCAGGCTCCAGCCCCGCGCCCTCAGGGCGGTGAGCGTCCCGGAGCCGAGCGCCGTCCGGGCGAGCGGGGCGGACTGCGCCAGGGGAAGCGGCGCGGCGATCGTCACGTCGACGAACGCCTCGGCCATCGCCACCCTGCCGTGGCCGTCGAGCACCTCGCGCCGCAGCGGGACACCGCTGGCCGCGTCGACCCAGTACCGCGCGGCCGGGCGCCCGTCGTGCCGGAGCGCCTGGATCACGCGGGCCGTCCTGCCGCACGCACTCCCGGCCGGCGCCTCGACCACCCGGTAGTTGGCGGCGAGCGCGCGCAGCATCCCGTCGGAGGGGGCCAGCAGGCCGCCCGCGGGTGTCCCAGGGTCGGCGGCGCGCCGGTCGACCGTCATCCCCGTCCCGGGGCTGTTGCGTACGGCGAGCACCGCGCCGGACGTGCTGACCAGCGTCCCCTCGTACGGCTGGCCCCTCGCGGCCATCGCCGACCGTCTGAGCAGCGACAGACCCGTGTCCTCGTTCTCGGACCCGTCGGGCACGGCGTGGACCGCGCCCGGCAGGCCGACTGCCATCGGCAGCGCCAGGGTGAGGACGGCGGGCAGCCGTCTCACGGGGTGGCGGAGGGCGGGTTGCCGTAGGGGGCCGTGGTCTTGTGGACCTGCTTGAACACCTCGACCGGAGGGGAGACGGACGGGCCCTGGTCCTGGCCCGCGACCACGAACAGGGTGCCGAGCGCGACCGCCGCGGAGACGACGCCTACGGCCACGTAGGCCGGACGCCTGCGGGACCGTCCGGGCCGCGACGAAGCGCCCGAGGCGCCGCGAGGCCTGTTGTCGGGCGGAGCGATGCTGCGCGGGCCGGGAAGCGGAACACCGCCGAAGGTGGGAAAGGGCCGCTCCCTGGGCGGCACCGGGTCGCCAGGCTCACCCATTCTCAGCAGAGACATCGTGAGGTCGGCTGGCATCGGAGGGCCTTCGAGCGACCGCAGGCGCGACTTCAGCGCCCGCATCGACTCGACCTCCCTCCTGCAGTCGGCGCAGAAGGCCAGGTGAGCAAGGGCGCGTTCACGCTCGGCGTGGCGCAGCTCGCCGTCCACCAGCGCGGATACGCGCTCTCCAAGGTGCGACATATCAGACTTCCTCCCCACGGGTCACGGTCGGGGGGAGTTCAGAACCACGGGGCGCCCTGTGCTCCAGAGCCTCCCGCAGCTGTGCCCGGCCACGGTGAATCCTGCTTCTGACCGTGCCAAGCTTCACGCCGAGCGTGGCCGCGATCTCCTCGTACGACAGGCCTTCGATGTCACACAGCACGACCGCCGCCCTGAACTCCGGGGCCAGGGAGTCGAGCGCCGCCTGGATGTCCGGCTCCATGTGGGCGTCGTCCCACGCCTGGGCGGGTGAGGGCTCGCGACCCTGCAGCCGCTCGGCCGCGTCGTCGCCCAGCCCCTCGAAGCGGATCCGCTGCCTCCTGCGCGCCATGTCGAGGAACAGGTTCGTGGTGATCCTGTGCAACCAGCCCTCGAAAGTGCCGGGTGTGTAGCTCGACAGCGACCTGAAGACCCGGACGAAGACCTCTTGGGTGAGGTCTTCCGCGTCGTGCACGTTGCCGGTCAACCTGTACGCAAGCCGGTACACGCGCGCGGAGTGCGTCCGCACCACTTCCTCCCAGGTGGGAGGAGTCCACTCAGACACATCTGACACGTGAGGACCGGCCTGGTGGTCGCTTCCGTCCACCAGCACTCCTCTCTCTGGGACCACCGCTACCGTCATAGTGCCTGGTTTCGTCCCTTCGTGCGCACTGCCTGCCTTCAGGACCGGCAAAGCCCGTTTAAACCTGCAACGCGTTGGGCGCGACCAGAGTTCCCGTCCTGGCGTGTCTCCCCTAGGCTGCGATCGGTGACCAATTGCACGGAAGTGGGGAGGAGAGGCCGATGACCAGCCCGGTAGAGGCCACTCTGGCCTATGCGGAGCAGTTCCATCAGGAAGACGAGATTCTGCACGCGGCGCGGCAGCGCGGCCATGAGATGGGTGCGCCGCCCGTCCTTCCCGGAGGCGGTGCCGCGCTGTGCTTCCTGGCCACCGTGCTCAACGCGCGCGCCGTGGTGGAGATCGGCACCGGATGCGGGGTGTCGGGGCTGTGGCTGCTGCGCGGCATGCGCGCCGACGGCACCCTCACGAGCGTGGACGTCGAGCCCGAGCACCAGCGCCTGGCCCGGCAGAGTTTCGCCGACGCCGGATTCTCCGGCGGCCGGATCAGATTGATCGCCGGGCGCGCGCTCGACGTGCTGCCCAGGCTGTCGGACGGCGGCTATGACATGGTGTTCGCCGACGCGGCCAAGCAGGAGTACGCCGACTATCTGGCCGAGGCGGTGCGGCTGCTGCGGGTGGGCGGGATCGTGGCCTTCGACAACGCGCTGTGGCACAACAGGGTCGCCGACCCCTCCCAGCGCGACCCCGACACGGTCGCGGTACGCGAGCTGGGCAAGCTCGTGCAGGGCGACGACCGGCTGCGGTCGGTGATGATCCCGCTCGGCGACGGCCTGCTGGCCGCCGTCAAGGTCTCCGCCTGACCGGCCGGCCACCGCCGGTCCCGGACAACGATCCGGTGGACGTCACCGCCCACCGGATCGGCGCGCGGCGGCTCAGGAGCCGGTGAGCCAGTCGAGCAGAACGCGGACGCCGAAGCCCGTGGCGCCCTTCGTCAGCGTGCCTTCATCGACCGTGCTGCGACCCACGCCCGCGATGTCCAGATGCGCCCACGGACGCTTGCCGGTGAACTCCCGCAGGAACAGCGCCGCGGTGATCGAGCCGGCGCCGTAGCGCCCGCCCACGTCGGCGTTCTGCATGTCCGCGATGGGCGAGTCGAGGGCCGGGCGGTAGTCCTCGATCAGCGGCATCCGCCACAACCGGTCGTCGCTCCTGGCGCCCGCCTCGACCAGCTCGTCGGCCAGCTCGTCGGCGGAGGAGTAGACGGCGCCGATGCTCCGCCCGAGGGCGACGCTGATCGCCCCGGTGAGGGTGGCGATGTCGACCATCGCGTCGGGATCGAGCACGGCGTCGGCGTAGGCGAGCGCGTCGGCGAGCACCAGTCGCCCCTCGGCGTCGGTGTTGGTCACCTCGACGGTCGTGCCGCCGTAGTGCGTGATGACGTCGCCGGGCCGCTGGGCGGTGCCGGACGGCATGTTCTCGGCCGCGGCGATCAGGCCGGTGACCCGCACACGCGAGCCCATGGCGGCCAGCGCGCCCATGACCGCGATGACCACCGCGCCACCGGCCATGTCGGTCTTCTGGGTCTTCATGTTGTCGGTCGGCTTGAGCGACAGGCCGCCCGAGTCGAACGTGATGCCCTTGCCGACCAGCACGACGTGCCGCTCGGCGCCCTCGGGGGTGTAGGAGAGCTGGATCAGCCGGGGCGGGTGGACCGAGCCCTGGCCGACGGCCAGGATGCCGCCGAAACCGTCGGCGCGCAGCGCGTCCTCTTCCCAGACCTTGGCCTCCAGGCCGGTGGCGGCGGCCTGCTCGGCCAGCCAGGCGGGGTTCTTGGTCGAGGAGGGGGTGTTGGTCAGGTCGCGGGCCAGCGCGACGGCCTGCGCCACGGCCTCGCCGCGCCGTACGGCCGGCTCGTCGGCGCCGGCCAGGGTGAGGGCGGCGACGGGCGGGGTGCCCTGGCCGCCGATCTTGAAGGTGTAGGCCGCCAGCAGGGCGGCCTCGGCGAAGACGGCGGCGTCGCCGGGCGGGAGCACGACGGTCAGCTCCTGCTTGCCCCTGGCCCTGCGCGTCAGGCCGGCGGCCGCCTTGCGCAGGGCACGCGGCGAGCCGTCGCCGACGCCGTACAGAAGGACCCTTCCCACCGCGTCGCCGCGCGTGACCGGGACCTCGACGATCTCTCCCGCCTCACCCTTGGCCTCGTAGTGCGCCAGCAGCGCGGCCACCGGCACGGGCAGCTCGACCTTGGGGTTCAGCTCCGCGTCGTAGGGGAGGGCGAGCAGTGCGGCGTCGGCGGGCGCTTCGGGGAGCACGGACACCGTCGTCTGGATGGGCACGGGATAGTCTCCAAACGTGATCGGCCCCGGCGGAGGGTACGCCAGGGCCGTTCGATCAGGTGGTTGAGCCGGCGTCAGCCGACCACGTTCTTCAGCGCTTCGCCGAGCGCCTTCGCCTCGTCGGCCGAAATCTCCACGACGAGCCGGCCGCCACCTTCGAGCGGGACCCGCATGACAATGCCGCGCCCTTCCTTGGTGACCTCCAGCGGACCATCGCCGGTCCGCGGCTTCATCGCCGCCATGCGTGTATCCCTTCCTGCCATGGACTCCGCGGTTGCGATCAACGACCGCCCCGGTGGGTGGCCGACGCATTCACGTCTTCTGTGATGTCCTATTCTCCCGCATCGGAGTGCCAAATGGGTAACGATCTCCTCCCAGCATCCGTTGTCCAGGGTCGCGAAGCCGTCCAAACTGGTGCTCGTGAACGCACGCGCGGCGCTGTTCGATCTGTACGGGGACCACCTGCGTTCCCGTGGTGGGAAGGCGTCGGTCGCCGCCCTGGTCAGGCTGCTCGCGCCGCTGGAAATCGCGGCTCCTGCCGTCAGGACGGCGGTTTCGCGCATGGTGCGGCAGGGCTGGCTCGACCGGGTCAGGCTGCCGCAGGGGCCCGGCTACGAGGTCACCGCCAAGTGCGTCAGGCGCTTGGACGAGGCGGCGCTGAGAATTTACCGACCCGGAACGATCAGCTGGCAGGGGCACTGGCACCTGGTCGTGCTGGAGCCGGTCAGGGACCGGGCCAAGCGCGAACGCTTCCGCGCCGACCTGGCCTTCCTCGGCTACGCGCCGCTGTCGGAGACGACCTGGGTGGGCCCTCGCCGCTCCCCCGAGCTCGATCCGCTGCTGGCCAACGAGGGCGTCCGCGCCGACATGTTCGACGCCGTCCTCGACGGCGACCCGCGCGCGCTGGTCGCGAGCGCGTGGGACCTGGCGGCCATCGGAAGGGCCTACGAGGAGTGGCTGTCCGAGGCGCAGGAGCTGATCGCGGGGCTGCCGGGCGGCGCGCCGAACTCCCGCGTCTTCGCCACCAGGAGCAGACTGGTGCACGGCTGGCGCAACTTCCTGTTCCGCGACCCCGGGCTGCCCGCCGAGCTGCTGCCGTCCGGCTGGCAGGGCGAGAAGGCGCGGGCGTACTTCGAACAGGAGGCCGCCAGGTTGCTGCCTGCGGCCGCCGCTTTCGTCGACAAGGAGCTGTTGTGATCCGTTACGAGGTCGCCGACGCCGTCGCCACCGTCACGCTCGACCGTCCCGACGCGATGAACTCGCTGACCGCCGAGCTCAAGGCCGCCCTGCTCGAAGCGCTGCGCGAGGCGGCCGCGTCCGGCGCCGTGCGGGCCGTACTGATCACCGGGGCGGGCAGGGCCTTCTGCGCCGGGCAGGACCTGCGCGAGCACGCGGACAACCTGGCGGCCGGCAGGGGCCTGGCCGACACCGTCCGCGAGCACTACAACCCGCTGGTCGAGGTGATCACCGGCATGGCCAAGCCGGTGGTCGCCGCGGTGAACGGCGTGGCCGCGGGCGCGGGCGCCTCCCTCGCCTACGCCTGCGACCTGCGCGTGGCCTCGGAGCGGGCCAAGTTCGCGATGGCGTTCACCGGCATCGGACTGGCTCCCGACTCGGGCGCCTCGTGGACGCTGCAGCGGCTGGTCGGCCAGGGACGCGCGGCCGAGCTGCTGCTGCTCGGCGAGCCGCTGGACGCCGCCCGCGCGCTCGAGCTCGGCCTGGTCGCGCGCGTGGTGCCCGACGACGAGTTGCTGAAGACCGCCCACGAGCTCGCGGTACGGCTGGCCGCCGGCCCGACGAAGGCGTTCGCGGCCACCAAACGCGCCCTGGCGTTCGCCGCCACGCACACGCTGGGCGAGTCGCTGGCGCTGGAGGCCGACCTGCAGGACGAGCTCGCCGCCACGGAGGACCACCAGGGCGCGACCCGCGCCTTCCTGGCCAAGCAGCGCCCGACCTTCACCGGCCGCTGACCGCCGGCACCGGCTCCTCGGCACCCTCCCGCCGGCCCGGCTTGGCCCGAACCCGCGGGCTCGCGCGGTCAGAGGAAGAGCTCGATCACGGGGACGGTCACGTCGGGCCTGGTCACGGGCAGCTGCAGGGTGAGGGTGTCCTCGGGCACGCCGCGCAGGTAGGCGTGGCCAGGCTCGTGCGGATCGACGCGGAGCACGCGCACCTCGGAGGCGTCGTGCAGGAACTGCGCGTACTTCACCCTGCCGGCCAGGCCGTCCAGGTGCACGTACTTCATCGGCCAGTTCAGCAGGTGCAGGTAGAGCCGGTCGCCGCGCTGGGTGTAGCGGCAGTCCTGCGGCGGGGTGAAGGCCGCGGCGCCCGCGCCGTGGACGGCCCTGCCGTGCAGCCTGGTCCACCTGCCGATCGCGCGCAGCCGCTCGACCGCGCGCGGCTCGAACTCGCCGCGCGCGTTCGGGCCCACGTTCAGCAGCATGTTGCCGCCCTTGGAGACGGTGTCGACGAGCATGCTCAGCAGCAGCTCGGGCGACTTCCAGTCGAGGTTGTCGCGGTCGTAGCCCCAGCTGCCGTTGAGCGTCTGGCACGCCTCCCACGGCACGTGGCCGGGCACTCCGCCGGGCGGCATGACCTGCTCGGGGGTCATGAAGTCGCCGCTGCCCAGGTCGAGCCGGTTGTTGATCATGATGTCCGGCTGGAGCTCGCGGACCATCGCCTCCAGCTCGGCCGAGCGCCACTCGTCCCTGCCCTTGGCGCCCATGCCGCGTCCCGGGTAGCTGAAGTCAAACCACATGGTGTCGATCCGCCCGTAGCCGGTGAGCAGCTCGCGGACCTGCCCGTGCAGGTAGTCGGCATATTTCCGGATATCGCGGTTGGGGTCTTCGCCGAGGTCACGCTGCGGGTGATACAGGTCGACGGGGAACTCCGGATGGTGCCAGTCGATCAGCGAGTGGTAGAGCCCGACGCGCATCCCCCTGGCCCGGAAGGCGTCGAGCATCGGCCGCAGCAGGTCCCTGCCGTACGGCGTGGCCGTGGCCTTGTAGTCGGTGAGCGCGGAGTCCCACAGGCAGAACCCGTCGTGGTGCTTGGTCGTGACGACCAGGTAGCGCATGCCCGCGTTCCACGCCTCCTCCGCCCAGACCTCGGGGTCGTACAGGTCGGGGTCGAAGTGGTCGAAGTAACGCCGGTAGTGCGCGTCGTCCAGCTTCTCGTAGGACTTCACCCACTCGTGGCGGGCCGCGGCGGCGTAGATGCCCCAGTGGACGAAGAGGCCGAACCGCGCCTCGGTGAACCAGCTCATCTGCTCTCCAAGCGGGGAAGGGGTACGGCCGCGCCGTACCCCTTCCGGGTGCGTTGATTACGGGTGGACCGAAACTCCGGAGAGCCCGATCCTGCCAGTGCCCGCGCGCTGGACGCGGACGTAGCGGGCATCGGCCGCGATCTCCACCAGCGAGGGACGGAGCACCTTGCCCGGCAGGCTCACCCGCTTCGCGTCCGACAGGTCGGCCGCGTTGGCGGCGACCGCCGTGCCGTCGGTGGAGGACTGGGCGGCGGGCCCGCCGCGGGCCAGGTCGGGGGTGAGCAGGCGTCTCATGGGATCTCCAGCGGGGGGTTGTTCTCGCCGAAGAGCCAGGCGCGCAGGAACGCGTCCAGGCCGGGGCGGTGGGTCGTCTTCACGGCGTGCGTGATGAAGTCCTCGGTGGAGGCGTTGCCGTCCTTGTTGCGCTGGACCCAGCGGCGCATGACACGGTCGAAGTCGCGCTCGCCGATCTCCTGGCGGAGCGCGTAGAGGACCAGCGCGCCGCCGTCGTAGATGTTGTAGCCGCCGAGGCCCTTGGGCCTGCCGGGCGGGCCGTCCTTGGCGCGGACCTCGTCGAGCTTGCCGTACACCGTCCGCATCTTGTCGGCGAGCGGCTGCCCGCCCTGCTCCTCGGCCCACACGGCGGCGTAGAAGACGGCCGGGCCCTCGTTCAGCCAGGCGTCCTGCCAGGTGGCGGGCGTGACCGAGTCGCCGAACCACTGGTGCACCAGTTCGTGGACCATGGTGTTGGAGTACGTCGGCCTGGTGAACCAGCCGGTGCCGAACAGGGACAGGGTCTGGTTCTCCAGCGCGTCGGTGTAGCCGGGGTAGATGTGCACGCCGTAGGTCGAGAAGGGGAAGCGGCCGAACCTGGCCTCGGCCCACTCGAGCTGCCCGGCCGTCTCGGCGGCGATCGGGGCGTAGGTGCCCTCCTGCCCCTGCGGGACGACGTGGCGCAGGGGCAGGCCGTGGGGGCCGGTGCCGTACAGGTAGGTGCCCTTGACCACGGCGAGCCCGAGCAGCTCGGGCGGCATCGGCTCGCGCTCCTCGAACCGCCAGACGTCGCCCTCCTTCGCGGCGAGTTCGCCGTTGGCGGTGGCGACGTAGCCGTCGGGGACCTTGACGCGGAAGGTCCAGGTGGCCTTGTCGGAGGGGTGGTCGTTGACGGGGAAGAAGGTGTCGGCCCTGCTGGCCTGCGCGGCGGCGGCGAACCCGCCGTCGGGGCCGAACCGCCACCCGGTGAGGCCGGAGCGCGGGGCCTTGCCGTTGCCGTGCAGGGTCAGCGTCGCCGTGAAGGGGCGATGCTCCTTCACGGGCTCGGCGGGGGTGACGGTCAGTTCCTGACCCGTACGGCCCTGGGCGAGCGCCCACGTCGCTGGCCGGCCGTCGACGGTGACGGAGTCGATGACGTGGCCGTCGGTGTCCAGGTTGAAGGACGACAGGTCCTGGACGGCGGTGGCGCTGATCGTCACCGTGGCGGTGAAGTCGTAGGTGACCGGGGTGAAGTCGAAGGAGACGTCGTAGTGGCGGACGTCGTAGCCGCCGTTGCCGAGATCGGGGAAGAGCGGGTCGCCCAGGCCCGGCGAACCGGGGGCGGGGGTGGCGGCGGCGGGTGGGGCGAGGGCGCCCGCCGCCAGGGCGGCGAGGGCCAGGGTGGCGATGGTTCGCTTCATGGGGGGTGTCACACCTGTCGTCGGGGACGGCTCAGCTGGTGCCGCCGCTCTTCTGGATGACGCTCTCGAACTCGGCGCGGATCTTGTCGCCGCCCTGTGCCTTCCAGTCCTTGATGAGCTGGTCGAGGTCGGACAGCGGGGCGCGGCCCGCGATGATCGAGGTGAGCCGGTCGGTGCGCATGGTCGACAGCGCCTCGAACCGGTTCTCGCTGGTCGGCGAGAACAGGCCCGTGGTCGGGTCCTCGACACCGACGGCGATCATCTTGGCCAGCGCGTCGTGGGTGAGCTTGACGGCCTCGACGGAGGAGGCGTCGAAGACCGGCTGGGTCGGCGCCCCGAGATACTTCCACGGCACCGTCGTGTCCTTGGCGCCCTGCTCGGTGAGGACCGGGTTGCCCTTGTCGTCGCGGGTGTGGTCGGTGCCCTCGACGCCGTACTGGATGAGGGTGTACTCCTCGCTGCCGAAGGGGGCGGCGAAGAAGTCGGCGACGCGCAGGACCTCCTTCACCTTGGTGGCGTCGGCCTTCTTCACGAAGTTGACGGCGAAGACGATGTTGTTGAGGAAGGCCGCGGTCGTGCTCCCGATCGGGAGCAGCGGCCGGGGATCGGCCTTCGGGTCGATCTTCTTCTGGGTCTGCAGGTAGCCGGCGGGCCCAAGGAAGGCGGGCATGCCGTCGTAGGTCAGCGCGGCGCGTCCGGCGTTGAACTCGTTCTTGCGCTTGAGCGAGTCGAAGCCCTCGGAGCCCGGGTAGATGACGCCCGCTTCGCGCAGCTTGCGGGTGTACTCGACGGCGGCGCGGTACTCCTCGGTCTCGAACCCGGCCACCAGCTTGCCGCTCGGCTCCAGGCGCCAGCCGTTGGGCGCGCCGAACAGCTGGGCGAAGATGGACAGGCCGAACAGGCCACCGGTGGCCGTGACCAGGCCCCAGCGCTTCTCCTTGGGGTTGGTCACCGCCTTGAGCAGCTCGGCCAGCCGTTCGGTGTCGCCGATCTGGGCCAGGTCGGTCACGCCCGCGGCGGCGAAGAGGTCGGCCCGGTAGAAGCCGAGCCCGCCGACCATGTTGCGCGGGATCGGGATGCCGTACAGCTTGCCGGCCACGATGCCCTGCTTCCAGAACACCTCAGGGATGGCCGCCAGGTTCGGGTACTCCTTGACGGCGTCGCCGCTGAGGAACGGCGTCAGGTCGCTGCACTGGCTGGCCACGAAGGCGGGCAGGTTGTTGACGCCCTGCGTGGACACGTACGGGAACAGGTCGGGCAGGTTGCCGCCGGCGACCATGGTGTTGAACTTGGTCGGCCAGTCGGCCTCCGGCACGATCATCAGCTCGGCCCGGCCGCCGAGCCGCTTCTCGATCTCCTGCCACGCGGCGTTCTGCTCGCGGGGCGGCGGCGGCGGCAGGAAGGTCTTCGACGCCATCGTCACCGTGCCGCCCGACATCGGCGGCCTGGCCACCGCCTTGAACAGCTCCTTCGGGTAGGTGAAGTAGCCCTCGGGCACGCCCGCGGGGGTGCCGGGCAGGTCCGGCCGTGCCGCGCCGGGAAGCGGCACGTATGTCGGCAGCTTGATGGTCAGGCCCTGCGCCTTGGTCGCGGGGGCGGGGCCGGCGGCGCCGCCGCAGGCGGCCAGCAGCGGGGAGAGAGCGGCGCCCGCGGTCGCGGTCGCGCCGAGGCGGAGGAGTCCGCGCCTGGACAGGTTCATGGTCTTCCTTCGGGGGTGGGGGGGCGGGCTCAGCCCTTGATGGCGCCGGTGAGCACGCCCTTGGTGAAGTAGCGCTGCAGGAAGGGATAGACGAGCAGGATCGGGACGATGGCCACGACGAGCACGGCCATCTGGATCGCCTGCACGGGGGCCGGGGCCTCGGTGCCCACGGCGCTCTCCAGCGTCCTGCCCTGCAGGATGAAGGTGCGCAGGATGTTCGGCAGCGGATGGCGCTCGGAGTCGTCGATGTAGAGCAGGGCGTTGAAGAAGTTGTTCCAGTAGGCGACGGCGTAGAACAGCGACACCACCGCGATCACCGCCTTCGACAGCGGGAGCACGATACGCGCGAGGATCCGCAGGTCGCCGGCGCCGTCCATGCGGGCGCTCTCCAGCAGCTCGCCCGGCAGGTTCATGAAGAAGGAGCGCAGCACCACCAGGTTGAACGCGCTGACCAGGCTGGGCAGGACGAGCGCGCCGAAGCTGTTGAGCAGGCCGAGCTGGTTGACGAGCAGGAAGTTGGCGATGATGCCGGGGTTGAAAAGCATGGTGAACAGCGCGACCATCAGGATCCACTTCGATCCGGTGACCTCGCGGCGGCTCAGGCCGTAGGCCATGCAGACCGTGACCGTGACGCCGGCCAGCGTGCCGATGCTCGTGACCAGCACGCTGACGAGCAGCGCGCGGGTGACCGTGCCGCCGTCGAAGACCGCCCGGTAGGCGTCGAGCTGTGGCGAGGTGGGCAGCAGGACGAACCCGCCACTTCTGGCGATCTCCGACTCCGAGGACAGGCTGGTGCCGAGGACGCCGACGAAGGGGTAGATCACCAGCAGCGTGATCGCGGTGATGACGATCGCCTTGAGGCCCGCGCCGAGCCTGGACGGCTTCTCCATCCACGCGGGACGGTCACCTGCCCGCATTGCGGTACACCCCCTCGTGGCCCAGCAGGTGCGCCACCTTGTTCGCGCCGAGGACGAGGACCGCGCCGACGACGGCCTTCACCAGGCCGACGGCCGCCGCGGGGCCCCACTGGCCGTCCTGGACGCCGTTGAAGTAGACGAAGGTGTCGAGCACCTCCCCTGACTCGGGCCCGACCGCGTCACGCTGGAGCAGGATCTGCTCGAAGCCGACCGACAGGATGCTGCCGAGGTTGAGGATGAGCAGCAGGATGACGATCGGGGTGATCCCGGGCAGCGTGACGTGCCAGAGCCTGCGCCAGCGGCCGGCCCCGTCCATCGCCGCCGCCTCGTACAGCTCGGAGGGGATGGACAGCAGCGCGGCCAGGAAGATGATCGTGCCCCAGCCGCAGTCCTTCCAGATGACCTGCAGGGTGACCAGCAGCGGGAAGGCGTCGGGGTCGGTCATCATGTCGTAGCGCGGCAGGCCGGCGCTCTCCAGCACGTCGGGGAGCACGCCGGCGCCGCCGACGACCTGCTGGAAGATCGAGACGATGATCACCCAGCCGATGAAGTGCGGCAGGTAGACCACGCTCTGCACGAACCTGCGCAGCTTCTCGCTGACGACGCTGTTGAGCAGCAGCGCCAGCGCGATCGGCGCGGGGAAGAAGAGCACCAGCTGGGTGAGCGTGATGCGCAGCGTGTTGCCCACCGCGTCCCAGAACCGGGGGTCGCCCAGCATGGTCGCGAAGTTCTGCAGCCCGACCCACTGGCTGTCCAGGAAGCCGATGTACGGCTGGTAGTCCTGGAAGGCCGCCACGTAGCCGAAGAGCGGGACGTAGTGGAAGACCAGGAAGTACAGCAGGCCGGGCAGGGTGAGGGCGAGCATGACCCGGTCCCGCCAGAGGCGTTTCCTGAGCGGTAGGCGCTGGGGCGTGACCGCGGGGGATTCGGCCCCGGTACGGCGGCGTGCCGTACCGGGGCCGACGGCTTCGAGGGGAGTCGTCATGCGTGGTCCTTCCAGTTGGCGTGACCGTAGTAAGCGCTTTCCTCATTCGTCAAGGGCTTCTTGACGGTTTCCCAGGAAGGGCCTAGCGTGCGGCGCACGTTCTCCATAGAACGCGCTTACTATGGCCTTGGGTCTTCAACCGCGGGGAGTGATGTGACGGTCATGGAGGTGCGGCTCAGACCGCGCACGGTTCTGGCCATGGCGCCGGGTGTGCGCGAGGAGGTCTTCGCCAAGGGCGCCCTCGACCGGCTCGCCGAGCTGGCCGACCTTCACGACGACGTCCTGCACGACCTGTCGACCGGCGCCGCGCGGCGCGCGCTGGCCGGCGCCGAGGTGCTGGTCACCGGGTGGGGATGCCCGCCGCTCGGGTCCGAGCTGCTGGAGCGGGCGCCCGGGCTGCGGTTCATCGCCCACGCGGCCGGCACGGTGAAGACCTTCCTCGACCCCGCGGTGCTGGCCCGCGGCGTGCGCGTGTCGAGCGCGGCCGAGGCCAACGCCGTACCGGTGGCCGAGTTCACCTACGCCGCCATCGTCTTCGGCGCGAAACGCGCTTTCACCCTGGCGCACCGGTATCGGGAGCACGGCACCAAACGCGACTTCAGCGGCATTCCGTGGCTGGGCGCGCGGCGCATCACGGTCGGCGTCGTGGGACTGTCGCGGATCGGGCGGCGGGTCGTCGAGCTGCTGCGCGGCCTGGAGGCCGAGATCCTGGTCTACGACCCGTACGCCGACCCCGCCGAGGTGGCGGGCCTGGGCGCGGTCCCGGTCGACCTCGACACGCTGGCGCGCCGCTCGCACGTGGTGAGCCTGCACGCGCCGAGCACCCCCGAGACCCACCGGATGCTCGACCGCCCCCTGCTGGCCAGGCTCATGGACGGCGCGGTCGTGGTCAACACCGCCAGAGGCACGCTCATCGACACCGAGGCCCTGCTCGAAGAGGTCGCGAGCGGCCGGCTGGACGCGATACTTGATGTCAGCGACCCCGAGCCGCTGCCCGCCGGGCACCCGCTGTTCGGGCTGCCGAACGTCTTCCTCACCCCGCACCTGGCGGGCGCGCAGGGCAACGAGCTCGGCAGACTGGCCGACTCCACGGTCGAGGAGGTGGCCAGGTACTGCGCGGGGCAGCCGCTGCTGCACGAGATCCATCTCGACGCGCTCGACCGGATGGCATGATCTTCACACGGGCAAGGAGGAGCCGGTGACCGAGATGAGCTCGGCGACCATCGCCGACGTCGCCAGACGGGCCGGCGTCTCCAGCGCGACGGTCTCCAGGGTGATCAACCGCAACTACCCCGTCGCCACGTCGACGAGGGAACGGGTCGAGGCGGCCATCGCCGAGCTGGGCTACGTCGTCAACGCCCACGCCAGGGCGCTGGCCGGAGCCACCAACAGGACCGTCGGCATCATCATCAACGACGTGGTCGACCCGTTCTACGCCTACATCGCCAGGGGCGTCGAGCGCGAGGCGACCAGGCACGGCCGGCTGTGCATGGTGTGCTGCACGGAGGGGAGCCACCAGCAGGAGCTGGCCCTCATCGACCTGCTGCACGAGCAGCGCGCCGACGCGGTGATCCTGGTCGGCGGGGCGCACGAGGACCGCGCCTACGCCGCCGAGGTCGGCCGCAGGGCCCGCGCGCTGCACGCCGCCGGCTCGACACTGGTGCTGTGCGGGCGGCCCTCGCTGGGCGACGACGTGCCGACCAAGGTCGTGGAGTACGACAACGAGGGCGGCGCGTTCGCGATCACCGACTACCTCATCACGCAGGGGCATCGCCGGATCCTGTTCCTCGGCGGGCCGTCCTCGCTGTCCACGACGATCGCCCGCCTGGCGGGACACCGCCGGGCGCTGGAGATGCGCGGGCTGCCGCAGGCCAAGGAGCTGGTGCACACCGGGTCGTTCAGCCGCAGGTTCGGCTACGACAGGATCAGGGAGCTGCTGGCCGAGCGGCTCGACTTCACCGCGGTCTTCGCGGCCAACGACACGGTCGCGGCCGGTGTCATGCAGGCGCTGGAGCTGGCGGGCGTCTCCGTGCCCGGCGAGATCTCCGTCGTGGGCTACGACGACGTGCCGGTGGCCCAGGAGCTGCGCCCGCAGCTGACGACCGTGCGCATCCCGCTGGAGGAGATGGGCCGCCAGGCGGTACGGCTGGCGCTGGGCGTGGCGGGCGAGGGCGACTACCTGGCGCCCGTGCAGACCACCACGCGGGTGGGGACCACGGTCGTCGTGCGCGACTCGGTAGCAAGCGCTTACTGAGCACGGCCGGGCTACCCTGCATAGAAACTCATAGAAAGATTCCGTTGGTCTTGACGCGCTATAGAAAGCGCTTACATGCTGCCGTCATGACCACCACCCCCCTTTCCCGCCGTGGCTTCCTCGGCGCGGCCACCGTCGGCGCCGTCCTGCTCGGCTCGTCCCCCGCGCGCGCGGCCACCGCGTCCGCCCGCCGTACCGTGGTGCTGCGGGCCAGGCCCGGCGCGGAGAGCGAGCGGCTGCGGCTCCAGCAGGCCCTCGGCACCACGAACTTCCACCACACCGGCCTCCACCTGCCCGCCGCCGGCACGCTCACCGTCGAGGTCGAGGCGAAGGACGGCCTGCTGCCCACGCTCCACGTCGGCGCCCCCGACACCCACGCCGACGTCACCTACAAGAACCCACGCGCCTACCCGCTCACCGCGGGCGCCAACACCGTCACCGACCCCGGTGGCGGCATGATCTACCTGTCGCTCGTCGGCGCCGCGAGCGACGACGACAGGAAGGCCAAGGTCAAGTTCGTCAGCGGCGCGAGGCCCGTCCCGACCTTCGTGATGGGGGAGACGACCGAATCGGCCTTCCAGGCGCAGCTCGACACGCTGACCACGGCGCCGCAGGTCGAGCTGGTCTCGCCGTACGGGATCGTCACCGTGACCAGGGACGGCATGCTGGCCTGGCGCGACCAGGACCACCACGCGCTGCTCTCCCTGCTCGAGACGATCATCTCCTCCCACGCGGCCATCTCGGGCATCGACCGGCAGGAGCGCAGCACGCTGCCGTTCCACCTGGTGGAGGCGCCGCGCATGCCCACCGGCGCGGGCGCCTACGCCACCCACGGCTGGACCGCCTACCCGCGCACCTACCTGGACCGGCTGCTCACCGTGGACGGGCTGCGCACCCGGGGGTGGGGCGTCTACCACGAGCTCGGGCACCAGCACCAGCAGATGGCCTACAAGCCGACCGACCTCACCGAGGTCACGGTCAACATCTACTCGCTGGCGGCGCAGCGGACACTCGGGCAGCCGTCGAACCTCACCAAGCCGGACGCGAAGACCGGGCTCACGCCGTACCAGAGCGCGCTGCCGAAGCTGCCCAGCTCGGGATACGTGAAGGGGTTCGGCGCCTTCGAGAAGCTGGTGCCGTTCCGGCAGCTGGAGCTGGCGTTCGGGGACGACTTCTGGCCCCGGCTGCACCGGCTGGTCCGCGACGAACAGCCGCCGTCGGAGTGGACGGAGACGGACAGGCGGTGGGGATACCTGGCGCTCTACACCTCTCGGACGGCGGGGCGGGACCTGCGCGGGTTCTGGGAGCGGTGGGGGGCGCCGGTGACGGCGGAGTACCTGGCACGGGTGGCGGCACTCGGACTGCCCGCACCCGACGTGGACCCGAGCACGCTGGCCGAGTAGGAGCCCGACACCGATGCGCCCCTCTCCCTCCACCCCGAACCCCGAACCCCACCAGACCTCTCCGAACGCCGCACCCGACTCACCCTCCGAGCCCCACCAGACCCCCTCCTTGAACGCCGCGCCCGACACCCCCTCCCCCGCCCCCGAGCCCCACCCGGCACCCTCCCCGAACGCCGCGCCCGACTTCTCCTCCCCCACGTCGACCGACGCCCGCGACGCGCTCCTTCGGGCCGCACCGCCGGATCCGGTGCAGGCCCTTCACCGGCGCGGGTTCCTCGGGCTCGCCGGTGGCCTGGCCGCGTTCCTCCTCCCCGACGGTCCGTTGTCCACAGCCACCCCGGCCGGCCCCACCTTTTCCACAGAACCCCGCTCGGCCCCCACCCCCACCACCCCGACCAGCCAGACTTCCGGCGTGACCGAGTTCGCCACCCTCCGCGCCAAGGCCACCGCGATGCTCACCGGCGCCCCCTTCGACCCCGCCGACCCGGCCTTCGCGGCCCCTCTCGCACGGCTCGACGCCTCGGCCACGACCCTGCGCGACACCCTCGACCGCTCACCCGAGCGCACCTCCCTCTGGCCCGATCTCCCCCTCAGAGGCGCCTCCGGCGACATCTCCAGCAGTCACCAGCGCCTGCGCACGCTGGCCACCGCCTGGGCCACCCCCGGCTCGAAGCTCCACGGCGACACCACGCTCGCGACGGAGCTCCTCAGCGCCCTCGACTTCCTCTACGCCCGCGCCTACAACGAGACCAAGAAGGAAGTCGGCAACTGGTGGCACTGGGAGATCGGCGCCGCCCGATCCCTGATCGACACCTGCCTGCTGATGTACGACGTCATCAGCCCCGACCAGCGCGCCGCCTGGATCCGGGCGGTGGACCGCTTCTGTCCCAACCCGGACCGCCGAACCAACCTCACCAACTTCTCCGAGACCGGCGCCAACCGGGCCGACAAGGCACTGATCGTCGCCCTGCGCGGAATCGTCGGCGACGACGCCGCCAAGATCGCCCTGGCCCGCGACGGGCTGTCCGACGTGCGCGACGCCGGGCGCAACACCCTGTTCGGCTACGTCACCGCACGCGACGGCTTCTACGCCGACGGCTCGTTCATCCAGCACGACACCGTCGCCTACACCGGCTCCTACGGCGTCGTGCTGCTCCAGTCGGTGAGCGCGGTGCTCGGTCTGCTGGGCGGTTCGAGCTGGGAGGTCACCGACCCCAAACGGGCGGTGATCCTCGACGCCGTGGAGCGGACGTTCGCGCCGTGGATCCACGACGGCCTGATGATGGACAGCGTCAGAGGTCGCGCGGTGTCACGCGGCGCCTACCGCGACCACGACGCCGGGCGTGACACGGTCGACGCCGTGCTCCAGCTCGCGACCGGCGCGCCCGAGCCCTACGCGAGCAGGTTCCGGGCGCTGGCCAAGGGCTGGGCGAGCAGGGGCAGGTTCATGGAGCGCGCGGGCATCGCGGCGACGGCCAGGGCGCGTGCCGTACTCGCCGACGCCGCTGTCACCGCCGCGCCCAGACCGGTCGGACATCACGTCTTCGCCGACATGGATCGGGTCGTGCACCGCCGTCCCTCCTGGTCGTTCGCCCTCAGCCTCGACTCCAGGCGGATCGCCGGCTACGAGTGCGGCAACGGGGAGAACTACCGCGCCTGGTACCAGGGCGACGGCGTCACCTACCTTTACACCGACCTCGACCACTACAGCGCCGACTACTGGCCGACCGTCGACTCCTACCGGCTGCCGGGCACCACGGTCGACACGCGGCCCCGCGACCCGGCCGTCTCCGTCAGCGGCACCGGCACCTTCCGCCCGGCGAACGCGTGGGCGGGCGGCGCCGTCCTCGGCGGGTACGGCGTGGCGAGCCTCGAACTCATGGCCATGGGCACCACGCTCACGGCCAGGAAGACCTGGGTCTGCCTCGACGACGCGGTCGTCTGCCTGGGAGCGGGCATCACCAGCACCGACGGCAGGACGATCGAGACCGTCGTCGACAACCGCGGCACCTCCGGGCCGCTGATCGTCGACGGCATGCCCCGGAAGGATGGCGAAAGCTCGTCCACCGCCTCGTGGGCACACCTCGAGGGCGTGGGCGGTTACGTCTTCCCTGGTGGCGCACGGCTGCGCACGCACCGCGAGGTGCGTACCGACACCTGGCGGGCGATCAACGACGGCGCCGACACGGGTGGCACGCCAGGGCCGGTGTCCAGGGAGTACGTCACGCTCTGGTTCGACCACGGCGCCAACCCGTCGGGCGCGGGCTACGCCTACCTGCTGCTCCCCAACGCGACCGCCGCGCAGACCGCCGCCCACTCCGGCGTCGAGATCCTCGCCAACACCGCGCAGGTCCAGGCGATCGCCGCCAAGCAGGGCGACGCCCGGCTGTTCGCCGCCACCTTCTGGTCGGCGGGCGAAGCGAGCGGAGTCACCGCCTCGGCGCCCTGCGCCGTCCTCGTACGGCGCGCGGGCGACCGGGTGTCCCTGGCGGTCTCCGACCCCGGCCGCACGGTCGGCACCGTCACGCTCACCCTCGACCACCCCGCCCACGGCGTGGTCGGCAGCGACGACACCGTGACCGTGCGACCGGGTAAGAACCCCACGATCACCGTCAACCTGGCCGGATCGCGCGGTCACATCCACACGGCCGAGCTCACCGTCGGCCGCCATCGAGAAGGCTGGGCATGATCCCTCCCTACCTGTCCCTGCCGCCCACCGACCGGCTGCTCTCGCCGCGTACCGGCTGGACGCGCGCCCATTGGGAGGCGCTGACCGACCACCTGCTCGACTCGGTCGTGCCGTACGCGTCTCCTGGGTTCGCCCAGTACCGGCTCCCGGGACGCGCCAGCTGGTCGGGCCGGGCACTCGACGGTCTGGAGGGATTCGCCCGCACGTTCCTCGCCGCCGCGTTCCGCATCGCGGGCGCGCGCGGCCAGGTACATCCCGCGCTGATCGAGCGCTACGCGACCGGCCTCGCCAACGGCACCGACCCCGCCAGCGGCGAGGCGTGGCCCGAGCTGACCGACTGCTCCCAGCAGATGGTCGAGGCGGCCTCCATCGCCGTCGGGCTGCACGAGTCGAGGCCATGGCTGTGGGACCGGCTCCCTTCCGAGGTGCGGGAACGGGTCGTCGCCTGGCTGAGCGGCTTCCTCGGCAAGCGGACCTGGGACAACAACTGGATGCTGTTCCAGACCGTGAGCGAGGAGTTCGTGAAGTCGGTCGGCGGGCCTTACGCGCAGGACGAGATCGACAGAGGCCTCGACCGGATCGAGGAGTGGTACGTCGGCGACGGCTGGTACACCGACGGCGGCACCCGCAACTTCGACTACTACGGAGGCTGGGCGCTCCACCTCTACCCGCTGCTGTGGACGCGCATGTCCGGTGACGCCGACCGCGCCAAGCTCTACGGTGCCCGCCTGACGGAGTTCCTCACGACCTACCAGCACTTCTTCGGCGCGGACGGCGCGCCGATCCACCAGGGCCGCTCGCTCTGCTACCGATTCGCCTCACTCGCCCCGGTCTGGCTCGGCGCCCTCGTCGAGGCGACACCTCTCGCTCCCGGCCAGACGAGGAAGCTGGCCTCGTCCGTCGCCCGCCACTTCGCCGAACGCGGTGTCCCCGACCGCCGGGGCCTGCTTTCCCTGGGCTGGTACGACACCTTCCTGCCCACCACGCAGGCGTACTCGGGGCCGGCTTCGCCGTACTGGGCGTCCAAGGGCCTGCTCGGCCTGCTGCTCCCGCCCGAGCATCCGGTGTGGACCGCCCGCGAACAGATGCTCCCCATCGACGAGCACGATGTCACCGTGGCCATCCCCGCCACCGGCCTGCTCCTCCACGGCACCCGCCACGACGGCATCGTCCGTCTGGTCAACCATGGCAGCGACCACGGCGCGCCACCCGACGACCCCCACTACGCCAAGCTCGCCTACTCCACCCGCACCGCCCCCGAAGCCGCCGAACACGCCTGGACCCGGAACGTCGACAACCACCTCGCCCTCGTCTCCCCTGACGGCCTGCCCTCCGCGCGCGGCGCGATCCATCCGCTGACCTGCGAGGGACGCACCGCTTCCTCCTACACGGCAACCCCGGACGGCACCCGCATCACCACGACCTCCGTCGTCCGCGGCCCCTGGGAAGTCCGCATCCACGAGATCGCCACCCCCCAGCCACTCACCCCCACACCTGACCCAGCGGACCTAACCCCCCGCCCCCTGCTCCAGCCAACAACCAGAACCAGAGCCACAACCACAACCACAACCACGCTGACACAACCGCCCACAGGCACCCTCCACCTCACCACCCCCTCGCCGCCCCAAGCCGGAGCACCATCCCAACCCCACGCAACCCCACGCCCTGCCACCGAGCCAGCCACACACTCAGCCACGCCCCAGTTGGACTCGACGACCCGCCTCGACACCGAGCCAGCCACACCCCGAACCGACCCCCCGACCTGCCCGACATGCCCCACCAAGGAGCCGGCCACACCCCGAACAGGCTCGACCGCCGGCTCCACCACTGAGCCGAGTGCACCCCAACCCGCCGAGACCACCGAGCCGGGTTCAGCCCAAACCACCCGGCATGCCGCCACCCCGACCTCATCCAGAGAAGGACCCTCCACGGCAGCGCACACCCCTGGCCCCGGTGACGCGGAATCCCCGCCGCCCCTCGCCCGATCTCCCCACACCGACGAGCGCTCCCCCATCGCCACCCAGACCAGTGACAGGCCTGCCGGACCGGCGGTACGAGAAGGCGGCTACGCCGTGTCCGACACCTCACCCCCCGACATCGCCACCGGTCCAGGGTGGGCGCTGGCCCGCCGTACGGACGGGCTCACCTCCGCGATCATCGGCCTGTACGGCTGGCAACAAGCCGACGTGTCCCGTGACGTGGAGTCGAACGCCTTCGGCCCCCACTCGGCTGTCCCCTGCCTGCACGCCGACACGCCGGGCCTGCACGTCTCGCTCGTCGTGTTGTCAGGCGACACCGTCCACCCGTCCGCGCTCCGCGAGGCGATCACGGTCGACGTGTCACCCCACGCGGTCACCGTCGCCTTCCCCGACGGCGACCGCCAGACGCACCCCCTGACCACCCCACCGACGCACCTGGCCCACTCCCCACACGCCGAACTACCAGCCATGCCCTCATGAACCCGGAAGCCCGCCCCCGACTCCCGTGCCCACCCACCCGCACACCACGTCCCCAGAAGATCGATGTCCTCGACCGCGCGACACCATGCACGCCACCCACACGGGCACCAACGAAAACCCGACCCGCCCGAACGCCATGCTCGACCCCCGGTACTACCACCGAACGTCCGGCACAACCGCCGAACGCCCGGCACAGCCAACGAACCGTCCAGCACGACCGCCGAACCTCCGGGACAACCAGCGAACGTCCAGCACAACCGCCGAACGCCCAGCACGACCACCGAACCTCCGGCACAACCACAAACCTCCGGCACGACCGACTGTTGTCAGTCCTGGAGATGTCCGACCGAGGCGATGTCCACCACGTGCCCATCCAGCGTGGTGATCGCGCACGGCGGCACTCCGTCCACCAGCATGCGGGCGGGGACTGATGCGTCGCCCACCAGCGTGCGCAGGAGATCGACGGTGATGCCGCCATGAGTGCAGACGACGATCGCGGACGACTCGTGTGCGTGATCAGCGAGGAAGGCTTGAAAGCGCTCGGCAGCCCGGTACGACGAGTCGCCGCTGAGAGGAACGAAGTCGCGATGTCGTACTGCTGTCGCCCAATCGGCCAGGAAGTCCTCGAGAGATTGCGTACCGTCCCAGTTCATCCGTTCGCGCAGTCGGGCATCCTCTCGCACGGGGACACCGACCGCCGACGCGATGATGTCGGCGGTCTCGCGGGCCCGCCGCATCGGGCTGCTGAACACGGCGCTCGGATCAACGGTCTGCAACCAACGAGCGGCTCGATGCGCTTGGCTGCGCCCGATCCCGGTCAGACCCGGGTCACCGGCGCGTTGCTCCTTCTCGCCATGCTGAACCACGTAGAAGATCGCCATATTGCCGCAGGATGTCCCATGGTGGCCCATCGCCGCACGCCAATATCGCGGCGCACGGAACCGGGTCGGTCACATGAGAGGGGATTCACACGACCTCTCCAGACGCAGGGGCCGAGCCGCTCACTTGTCGTAGCCGTTCGGCCGCTGTGGACGGCCAAGCACCTTGGCAGCGTCAAGGAAGCCAGACGGCCATGTCGAGTTGATAGTCAGCGAATGACGCACGATGCGGGCGGCCGAGTAGGAGGAGAGAAACATCCTTCGCGACCAAAGCGCGAGTCGATCAGCCAGCGCGAAGGCGCACGATGCAGTCCGCGATGTGGTCGTTCACCAGGCCGATGGCCTGCATGAGCGCGTACGCGGTGGTCGGCCCCACGAACCGGAAACCGTACCCCTTCAGCTCCTTGGCGAGCGCCTTCGACCCGGGCGTGATCGCAGGAACGTCAGCCATCGAGCTGGGAACAGGAGAATCAGGATCAGCATGCCGCCAGACCAGCTCGGACAACCCTCCGGGCACCTCGAGCGCGGCCCGGGCGTTGGCGATGGTGGCCTGGATCTTCGCCCGGTTGCGGATGATGCCCTCGTCGGCGAGCAGCCGGTCGACGTCCGCCTCGGTGTAGGTCGCGACCTTCTCGATGGAGAAGTCGTCGAACGCCTTTCGGAAGTTCTCCCGCTTGCGCAGAATCGTCAGCCACGACAAGCCCGACTGGAACGCCTCCAGGCTCACCCGCTCGAACACCCGGTCATCGCCGTGAACAGGGCGACCCCACTCGTCGTCGTGGTAGGCGATGTAGAGCGGGGTCGTCATGCCGGTCCACTCGCACCGAATGACCTCGCTCACGAACGGCCCTTCTTCTCGCGGCCGATCGAGGCACGCTGCCCGCTGCGGCCGTCGCGGCTCCCGGACGCGCGCTCCGGCCCGGCATGGGAGGAACCCACCACAGGCGAACCGATGTCGCCCCACGAGCGGCTGACCTTCTCGGCGCTCGCCGCATCGCCGTCCTCGCGTTCGGCGTCCGGAGCCGCGTCACCGTCGTCACCGGAGTCGTGCTCACCGGCCAGGGCATCGGCACCCGCCCCGCTGCGGCGGCTGGGCAGAGAATCCTGGTGCGCGGCGGGACGGGCAGGCGAGCCGGCGTCCCCATCCGATCCGACGACCGGCGACGCGCCGTTGTCGCCCTCGTGCTCTTCAGGGGAAGAGACCGCTTCGCTGTCCCGCCACACGCCGGTGGAAGCCATGCCTGCGTCGCGCTCATACTCCCCGAGAGAAGACGCGGGCTCCCCCAAGCGAGAGACGTGGTCGCCATCGCCGGGCGAAGAGAAGCCCGCGTCATCGCTGTGCGCGGCGGAGGAGGACGCCACACCAGAGTCGCCGGCAGCGCCGACCCCGAGGTCGCTGGCCGCGTTGGGCACCGCAGTGCCGGGCGCGAGGTCACGATCGCCAGCTGCCGGGGCGTCCTCGTCATCCCCGTGCGCGAAGGTGTTGGCGAGGGCCGCATCGCCCTTGTCATCCTGATGTGCGGTCGCGAGGGATGCGTCGTCTTCGTCGGTACGGCCGCCGGGCCTGGCCTCGTCGTCGTCAGGCAGCGCGACGGAGGGCGCGGTGGGGCGGTGGTCGGTGCGTGGCGCGGCACCGGGGCTCGCGTAAGCCTCCTGGCGCGCCTGCAGCCGGCTGGCCAGCAGCTCCGACACGCGCTGCTCCAGCACGGCGATGCGGGTGTCGCGGGCCCTGATCGCGTTGGCGGCTCTGCGCAGGCTCTCGTCGACGCTTTGCGTGTGGTAGCCGACCAGGTTCACCGGAAGCTGCAACGCCATGAAATCGACGGCCGTGAGCTGCCCAGCCTCGGGAAGGCCGAGCGGCGGGACATCCGGCGGGAACTCTCCCAGCTCACCGCCCTTGCCAAGGGAGACCACGACGACGCAGGCGAGGATCGCCAGCGCGGCGATGGCGAGTACGACCAGCACATTGGAATCGTACTCGTACGATCGAGACATGAGGCCTGTAGTGCTGACGCCAGGCGCGCCCGAAGAGTCCGGGTGGACGCCCGCCGACACCCCCGACGAGGTGCGGCAGCTCGTGCGGAACGGGGGCACGGCGCTGGTCAGGCTGCCGCGGCAGCTCGACGCCGCCCTCGCCGCCGCGGCCGTCTTCCGATGGGCCGGCGCGGGCGTGTTCGTGACGGAGCACGCCGACCAGGTACGGCTCGCGCTGGACATGACCGACTCCCTCGCAGGCACCCGCGCCCCCGCAGTGACCCGCCGCGGCCTGGCCTGATCGCCCGCCGCGCCTCGACGAGGTGTGCTGTCGCCGGTACGCGAAGGCGTGCGGGAGGCGCTTGGCACGTGGAACCCCGTGGGCGCGGGCACTCTTCCGAGGGTTTGCCGGAAGCCCGAGCGGTGTGCTTCACCCCAGGGGGAGGCAGCCTGGGACACGTGTGGGTTCATCCCCAGGGAACGGTGCGATCCCAGTCCCAGGGGAAGGCGTGCGTTGAGGCCCGGGAATCGGTGTGAGAAGGGTTTCCCGCCGGGCGTGTCGTGATTGAGCGGCCCAGGGGACCATGCGCGTCATGACCGACCCCAGGGGGCCACGCGCGTCATGACCGACCCCAGGGGGCCACGCGCGTCATGACCGACCCCAAGGGGCCACGCGCGTCATGAGGGACCCCCGGGGCCACGCGTGTCGTGAGCGACCCCAGGGGGCCATGCGCGTCATGACCGACCCCAGGGGGCCACGCGCGTCGTGACCGACTCAAGGGATCTGACGTGTCGTGAGCGATCCGAGGGGCAGGAAGCGCAGGCGCCACCCACCCCACGGCCAACGCCGAGCCCCTTGGGATGGGCCGGCCCGCGGGTCCCGTGGACGCCCGCAGGCCGTACCGAACATGGCGGCGTGCCGTAGGAGGTACCGAGCGCGGCGGCGTGCCATGGGTCGGAAACCCGCAGACCGCCCAGCGCGGGGCAGCGTGCCGTGGGCACCGAGCGCGGCGGCGTGCCGTTGCTAGGAAACCCGCAGACCGCCCCCAGCACGGGGCAGCGTGCTGTAGGAGGCGCCGAGCGCGGCGTCGTGCCGTAGGGACGCCCGCAGACCGCATTCAGCGCGGCCGCCTGCCATAGGCACCGAGCGCGCGGCGGCCTGCCGTTGGGCGGGAGCCCGCAGGCCGCACCGAGCGTGGCGGCGTGCCGTGGGAAGCCCGCGCCCATCATCGGGACCCCGCGCCCACGCGCGGGAAGCCGCTACCCGCCGGTCGACTCGCCCAGTTCCTCCACGCTGGGTTCCATCGGCTGTCCCGGCGACTCCAGGAGGTTCAACGCCTCCTCCACCGACGTGGTCCACGTGATCGCGTCGAAGACGTTCGCGCGCGTGAACCCTTCGTCGTACATGTGCTTCACCAGCGCCCGCAGCGGCTCGTACAGCCCCCACGGGTCGAGGATCACCAGCGGCTTGGTGTGGACGCCGAGCACGCGCGCCGTCCAGATCTCGAACAGCTCCTCCAGCGTCCCGATGCCCCCGGGGAGCACCAGGAACGCGTCGGAGCGGGCGTCCATGACGCCCTTGCGTTCGCGCATGTCGGCGGTGATGACCAGTTCGTCCGACTCGGTGTCGGCGACTTCGATGTCGACCAGCACCTGGGGGATCACGCCGATGGTGCGGCCACCGGCGGCTCTGGCTGCGCTGGTCACCGCGCCCATGCAGGAGACCGTGGCCCCGCCGCTCACCAGGGTGTGACCCCTGAGGGCGATTTCGGTGCCGACCTCGGTGGCGAGGTCCACGTACTTGGGGTCGATCTTCTGACTGGATGCACAGAAAACGCAGATGTTCACGGAAACGGAGTCTATTGAGGCTCTGTCCGGTGGCTCGCGACGGCCTCCAACTCCTCGGTGCTGAGGCGGCTGCGGTTGTGCTCGGACTCGACGATGATGTTCACCGCCTCGTCGACGTCGTCGGTGAGGTGGATCAGGTCGAGGTCGGGAGCGGAGATCTTGCCGGTCGACAGCAGCGTTCCCTTGATCCAGTCGAGGAGGCCGCTCCAGTACTCGGTGCCCACGAGCACCACGGGGAACGAGGTGACCTTGTGCGTCTGCACCAGGGTGAGCGCCTCGAAGAGTTCGTCGAGCGTGCCGAACCCGCCGGGCAGCGTGATGAACCCGCACGAGTACTTCACGAACATCGTCTTGCGCACGAAGAAGTAGCGGAATTCGATGCCGAGGTCGACGTAGTCGTTCATGCGCTGCTCGAAGGGGAGCTCGATGCCGAGGCCGACGGAGATGCCGCCCGCCTCGGACGCGCCCTTGTTGGCCGCCTCCATGGCGCCGGGCCCGCCGCCGGTGATGACGGCGTATCCAGCCTTGGCCAGCTTGCTCCCCAGTTCGACGCCCAGCTGGTACTCGGGGGAGTCGACGGTGGTGCGCGCCGAGCCGAACACGGTGACCGCGGTGGGGAGTTCGGCCAGCTGGCCGAAGCCCTCGACGAACTCGGCCTGGATGCGCAGCACCCGCCACGGATCCATGTGAACCCAGTCGGTGGGCCCTTGGCGATCGAGAAGGCGCTGGTCATAGGTGGATTCAGGAACGAGCTGGCCGCGGACGACCGCAAGACCCTGACGACGTTCGGGACGTGTCCGTTTCATACGGAGCACGCTAGCGCGCCCGGTTAAAAAATCTTGAAAAAAGGAGGGAACCGGATTTCGAAGCCGCTGCGTCTAACTGCCGAGGGTGCTGCTCGGGACTGAAAGTGGCTTTCCCCGCCAAATGGCCGGCGAGGAAAGCCACTTTCACGTTGTAGGGGGTTACGCGCCCGGGGAGAGCCAGTTCAGCATCGCGGTCTCGCTGGCCCTGATCTGGCTGAGCGAGGCGTATTCACCCTGCTGGTGGGCGAGGTTGGGGTCGCCGGGTCCGTAGTTGACGGCGGGGACGCCGAGGGCGGAGAAGCGGGCGACGTCGGTCCAGCCCAGCTTGGCGCGGGGTGTGCCGCCGACGGCGGAGACGAACGCGGCGGCCACGGGGTGGGTGAGCCCGGGGCGGGCGGCGGGGGCGCCGTCGGTGATGGCCACCTCGAACCGGTCGAACACCTCCCGCACGTGCTCCTCGGCCTGCGCCAGCGACAGGTCGGGCGCGAAGCGGAAGTTGACGGTGACCACGGCCTGGTCGGGGATGACGTTGCCGGCCACGCCGCCGCGCACCGACACCGCATTGAGCCCTTCGTGGTACTGCAGGCCGTCGACCACGGGCTGCCTGGCCTCGTAGGTGGTGAGCCTGGCCAGGATCGGCTCGAGGGCGTGGATGGCGTTGACGCCGAGCCATGACCTGGCGCTGTGGGCGCGCCTGCCTCGCGTGGTGATGTCCGCGCGGAGCGTGCCCTGGCAGCCGCCCTCGATCACGCCGTCGGTCGGCTCCATGAGGACGGCGAAGTCGGCGGCCAGCCAGTCGGCGTGGTCGCGGCTGACCCTGGTCAGGCCGTTGCGCTCGGCCTCGACCTCCTCGCAGTCGTAGAAGACGTAGGTGACGTCGCGGTTGGGGGCGGGAAGGAGGGCGGCGAGCTTGAGCGCGACGGCGACGCCCGCCTTCATGTCGGAGGTGCCGCACCCGTAGAGGAGGTCGCCCTCGATCCTGCTGGGCAGGTTGCCCGCCGTGGGGACGGTGTCGAGGTGTCCGGCGATGAGCACCCGCTCGGGGCGGCCGAGGTTGGTGCGGGCGACGACGGTCTCGCCGGACCTGTCGACGGTGAGGTGCGGGAGCCGTCTGAGCGCCTCCTCGACCGCGTCGGCGAGCACCTTCTCGTTGCCGCTGACCGATTCGATGTCCACGATGGTGGCGGTCAGCGCGCCTACGTCCTGCGTCAAGTCCAGCATGGCACCCAACCCTAACCTCGGGCGTACGGCCGGCCACAGGCCGGACCGGCAGGCACGGGGGCCGCCGGGGTCAGGCGTTGACGCCGTGCTCCCTCAGCACGTCGTTCAGCGCCGCCTTGTCGTGCCGCTGGCCGGGCTCGAGCCGCTTGAGCACCAGCACGCACGGCAATCCGAACGTCCCCCCGGCGAACTCCTTCGGCCGCGTGCCGCCCACCGCCACGCACCAGTCGGGGATCCGCCCGCGCCCGAGCTCTTCCCCCGTCTCCACGTCGATGACCGGCATCGAGGCGGACAGGATCGTTCCAGCCCCGACGACCGCCCCGCGTCCCACGCGCGCTCCTTCGACCAGCATCGCCCTGCTGCCGATCAGCGCGTCGTCCTCCACGACGACGGGCACCGCGTTGGGCGGTTCGAGGACGCCGCCGATGCCCACCCCGCCGGACAGGTGGACGTTCTCCCCGATCTGCGCGCAGGAGCCCACGGTGGCCCAGGTGTCGACCATGGTGCCGCCGCCGACGTACGCCCCGATGTTGGTGAACGACGGCATGAGCACCACGCCGGGCGCGAGGTAGGAACCCCATCTGGCGATCGCGCCCGGCACCACCCTGACCCCGTCGAACGTGGTCTTCAACGGCAGCCTGTCGTGGTGCTGGAAGTCGCCCACCTGTGACCTGGCCATGCCGAGCACCTTGAAGCTGAGCAGGATGGCCCGCTTGGCCCGTTCGTCGACCACCACCTCACCGTCGGCGGAGATCGTGGCCACCCGCGCCTTGCCGGTGTCGAGCTGGTCGATCGCGCCGACGACGACGCCTCTGGCGGCCGCGTCGGAAGGAGAGAGCGCCTCCCGGTGGGCCCACAGCTCGTCGATGGCCGCCGGCAGCGGACTCGCATGGCTCTTGCTCATGGCCACGGAGCTTATCCGTCCGGGTAGGTTTCTCAGCGTGCGGCATAGCTTCTCCCGAGCCGTCCTGACCATCGCGATCATCGTCGTCGCGCTCGCGGTCGCCATCGCCGTGGGCGTCTTCGTGCTGCTCAGGAAGGCCGATCCGCTGGCCGAGGACATCGAGAGCTGCGTGGTGCGCACCCCGAAGGGCGAGCTGGAGCTCGACATCGAGCAGGCGCGCATCGCCGCCACGATCGCGGCGGTGGCCGAGCGCAGGCGCCTGCCGGAGCAGGCCGTCGTCATCGCGTACGCCACGGCGATCCAGGAGTCGAAGCTCTACAACCTCTCGTACGGCGACCGCGACTCGGTGGGTGTCTTCCAGCAGCGGCCCTCGCAGGGCTGGGGCAGGAAGAAACAGATCATGGACCCGGTCTACGCGACCAACCGCTTCTTCGCCGCGCTGGTGAAGGTGAAGGACTACCGGAAGCTGCCCGTCGCGGAGGCCGCGCAGGCCGTCCAGCGCTCCGCCGCCGGGTACGCCTACGGGCCGCACGAGACGAGCGCGCGCATCCTGGCGGCGGCGTTCACCGGCAGGGTGCCGCGGGCCGTCCACTGCACCTATCCGAAGACGGCGACGCCCGCGCCTTCGCGGCCGGGAGAGGCGAGGCGGGAGCTGACCAGGGCGCTCGGCGCCGTGAGCGTGCCGACGTCGAGGCGCGGGTGGCTGATCGCCGCGTGGTCGGTCGCCCACGCCCAGGAGTACGGCCTGCGCAGCGTCGGCTTCGACGGGATCGTCTGGTCGTCGGAGGGCTGGAAGGCCGGCGGCACGGCGGGAAGGCGCGACGTCGAACTGACCTGAGCCAGACGGCCGACGACGCAGACCGCGCCCGGCGGCACGGCGGAAGGCGCGACGTCGAGCTGGGCTGGGTCAGGCGGCGCGGCTGACGATGGTGATCGAGCCCGGCGGCAGCGGCTGCGCGTAGCTGGCGGTCCAGCCCTGGCCCTGCACCCGCTCGAACGACAGCAACCGCCCGTCGGCGGCCCGGTAGTCGGCGAAGTCGAGCAGGCCGCGCTCGGGCCGCCCGGTCTCGCCCTCCGACCGGAAGGCCGCGGTGCCCCTGTCGACGGGGTGGAACTCCACCCCTTCCATGATCAGCATGGTCTTGGCCGGGATCATGCCCTGCGTGGGCACGTCCGTCCAGAGCAGGACCTCCAGGTGCGGCGGATCGGTGGAGACGAGGCCGTGCCGTACCTGGACCGACAGCCACACCGGCCGCCGGGAGCCGTCGTCGAGCAGATACTCGGTCCACTGCTGGCCCTGGCACGACACGTGGACGGCGCCACGCACCTGGGCGGGCTTGCCGTGGGTCTCGATCTTGTCGCCGACCCTGATCGTGCGCGGGTCGTCGTAGTCGGAGCCGACCGTGCCCTGCCCGGAGGAAGGAAGGGGGGACGCCGCGCCCGCGGCTGGGCGGCCCTTGCGCATGGTGGTGAGCAAGGCGCCCAGCAGGAGGACGATGGTGACGACGCTCAGCCCGATGACGACCATGGAGGTCATGCCGCGGGATCCTACTGGAGGCGACGCACCGCCGCACTGATGCGTTCGTCGGTGGCCGTCACGGCGATCCGGATGTGGCTGCCACCAGCGGTTCCGTAGAAATCCCCGGGTGCGACCAAAATGCCGGTTTCGGAGAGGCGGCGCACCTGATCCCAGCAGTCGGTGCCGTCGGAGGCCCACAGGTAGAGCCCAGCCGTGGAGTGGTCGACGCGCCAGCCGGCCTTCTCCAGCACCGGGCGGAGCAGCCGCCGCCTGGCGGAGTAGCGCTCGCGCTGCTTGTCGGCATGGGCGTCGTCGCCGAGCGCGACCGTCATCGCGGCCTGGACCGGCTCCGGCATGATCATGCCCGCGTGCTTGCGGATCTCCAGCAGCCTGGCGACCAGCGCGGGATCGCCCGCGACGAACCCGGCACGGTATCCGGCCAGGTTGGAGCGCTTGGACAGCGAGTGGACGGCCAGCAACCCCTCGTGGGAGCCGCCGCACACGTCCGGGTGGAGGATGGAGATCGGCTCCTCTTCCCAGCCGAGCTCGATGTAGCACTCGTCGGAGGCGACGATCGCGCCCCGCTCACGCGCCCAGGAGACCACCTTGCGCAGGTGTTCGGCGGGCAGCACCTTGCCCGTGGGGTTGGAGGGCGAGTTGACCCAGATCAGGTCGACGTCGGCGGGACCGAGGGCCAGCAGCCCGTCGGCGGCGATCGGCGTGGCCCCCGCGATGCGGGCGCCCACGTCGTAGGTGGGATAGGCCAGCTCGGGGATGACGACCCGCCGGGCGCCGAGCAGCGTCGGCAGCCAGGCCACGAACTCCTTCGAGCCGATGAGCGGCAGCACGGCACGCTCGTCGAGCGTGACGCCGTGCCTGCGGCGCAACCAGCCCGCCGCCGCGGCGCGCACCTCGCGCGTGCCGTACGTCAGCGGGTAGCCGGGGCTGTCGGCGGCCCCGGCCAGCGCGTCCTGCACGATCTGCGGCACGGGATCGACCGGAGTGCCGACCGACAGGTCGACGATGCCGTCGGGGTGCGCCTGCGCGCGCTCCTTGTAGGGCGCCAGCCGGTCCCACGGGAAGTCCGGCAGATTGTGCACCTGTCAGTGCTCCTCGGCCTGCGGCGGCAGTGCGGCGACGACGGGGTGGTCCTTGTCGATCTTGCCGACCTTCGAGGCGCCGCCCGGCGAGCCCAGGTCCTCGAAGAAGTCCACGTTGGCCTTGTAGAAGTCCTTCCACTGCTCGGGAAGGTCGTCTTCGTAGAAGATCGCCTCTACGGGGCAGACAGGCTCGCAAGCGCCGCAGTCCACGCACTCGTCGGGGTGGATGTAAAGCATGCGCTCGCCCTCGTAGATGCAATCGACGGGGCACTCCTCGATGCACGCCTTGTCCAGAACGTCCACGCAAGGCTGCGCGATGACGTACGTCACGTCGAGCTCCTTCTTAGACCGCGGTTTCTACGCCCTAGTATTGCCGGGTCAGCCAAGTGTCGGGAACGGAGGGTGGCAAACTCATGGCCGCTCGCCTCGTCATCGCCCTGACAAGTGCGGATATTGGGGTCAGGGTTACCACACGGAGAAGGGTGCCCGGTGGTTTCCGCGACGCCGTGGGCATTCTCGAATCGTGGGACGGCGGCGTGCTGCGCGTCCGCAAGCGCGACGGCACGCTCGTGGAGATCCAGGAGGAGCATTTGGTGGCCGCGAAGGTCGTGCCTCCTCGACCTGAGCGAGTGTAGCGGCGAGTATCTTTCATGTGACTGTGCGTACCTGTGCCGCCGTAGCCGCCGTTCTCCTCAGCGCCGGATGCGGCGCCGCGAAGACGGAAGAGAAGCCGCTGCCTCCGGTCGACGTGAAGGCCGCCTCGATGAAGGCCGGGTTCACCACCGTCGAGCGGCTGGCGGAGGCCGCCAAGAAGGAGGGCGAGCTCAACGTCATCGCCCTGCCGCGCGACTGGGCCAACTACGGCGAGATCATCGACACCTTCGCCGACAAGTACGGCATCAAGGTCAACCAGTTCGAGCCCACCGCCAGCAGCCAGCGCGCGATCGAGTCCGCCGCGCAGCTCAAGCCGGACGTCTTCGACCTCAGCCTGGAGGCCGCGGTCGCCAACGCCGCGCGCTTCGCGCCGTACAAGGTGGCGGGCTGGCAGGACGTGCCCGACCACGTGAAGGACCGGAACGGGGCCTGGTACGCCGGCTACGGCGGCTACATGTCGCTCGGGTACGACTCCCGCCACGTCAGGCCGCCCACCTCCTTCGCCGACCTGCTCAGGCCCGGCTACAAGGTGGCGCTCCCCGGCGACCCCCGGCAGACCGCCGCCGCCTTCAACGGCGTCATGGCCGCCTCGCTGGTGGACGGCGTGCCCCAGGTGCAGCGCGGCGTCGAGCTGTTCGACAAGCTGCGGAAGGCGGGCCAGCTGACCCAGCAGAGCTCCGCCAACGTCGTCGTCGACTGGGACTACCTCAACGCGACCCGCACCGCCAAGCCCGGCGAGAGCTGGAAGGTCACGATCCCGAAGGACGCGCCCCTCGGCGCGTACTACGTGCAGGCGATCAACAAGGACGCCCCGCACCCCGCCGCGGCCAGGCTGTGGCAGGAGTTCCTGTTCTCCGACGAGGGCCAGAACCTGTTCCTCAAGGGCTACGCCCGTCCCGCGCGGGGTGAGGCGATGGTCATGAAGGGCACCCTCGACACCCAGGTCGCCGCGCAGCTGCCCGCCCCTCCCGGGCCGCCGGTGCTGCTCACGATCCCGCAGACCGACGCCGCGAAGGCCTACCTGAAGAAGAACTGGGCCCGGTGAGACAAGTGTGCCCGGTGTGACTGATATGTCGTAGAGACCTTCAGCCCCTAGAGTTGTTGTCCCACTACGGGGGAGCTGATCGGTCTTGCGATACGACACACCGAGCATGACGCGGTTGACCGCTCGCGCCTACGACAGCGGCTTCGGCTATGTCTCGCCGCAGGGAGCGCCACTGGTCGACCTGCTCGATCCGCAGCCGGGTGAGCGCGTGCTCGACCTCGGCTGCGGCACCGGCGTGCTGACCGCCGAGATCGCCGCCAGGGGGGCGAGCGTGCTCGGCATCGACGGCTCGCTCGCGATGATCGAGAAGGCCCTGGCCCAGTACCCGGGCATCGACTTCATCATGGGCGACGGCCACGACTTCACCGTGGCGCAGGCCTACGACGCCGTCTTCTCCAACGCCGCCCTCCACTGGATGAGCCGCGACCCCCGCACCGTCGTCGCCAACGTGCGCGAGGCGCTGCGGCCCGGCGGCCGCTTCGTGGCCGAGATGGGCGGCGCCGGCAACTGCGCGGAGCTGACCGCCGCCGTCTCCACCGCATGGCGCGAGTACGGCCTGCGCGAGCCCGAGCTGCCCTGGTACTTCCCCACGCCCGCCGAGCACTCCAGGCTGCTGGAGAAGGAGGGCTTCGTCGTCAGGCTGCTCGAGTACTTCGACCGGCCCACCCCGCTCGACGAGTGCCCCCGCGGGGCCGCCGACTGGGTCCGCGTGTACGCCGGAACGCTCCTCGACGGGCTGCCCGCCGACCTGATCGAACCGCTGCTCAGGCGGGTCAACGAGCTGGCCGCCCCGGCGCTCCGCAGGGAGAGCGGCTGGATGGCCGACTACGTGCGCCTACGCTTCGCCGCCGTCAGGCGCTGATACGTACTCCATGATGCACAGGGCTGTTTTGCGCGGCTATGGTCTGTTCCGTGGCGGCACAAGTATGGCTGCGCCGCGACCGCGGCGCGAGGGACTGGTGAACGGAACAGGATGAACTTCTGCCTGAGCGACCTCGTACCACCCTTGCGGTGGAGCGACGCTGCCGCGATCACACTGCTCCACGGGCACCCGCACCTGCCTGACGCGTGGTGGCGGAGCCTGCCCATGCCGCGGGTGCTGGCCGCCATCGGACCCGAGCCCCTCGGCGAGCTGCTGACGGAGATCGCGCTGGAGCAGTGGCCCGCCGCGGCCATCGGCGACGTCCTGCCCGCGCTGCACGTCCTGGACCCCGACGAGGCCGACGAGCCGCACGTCGCGATCGCCCTCGACCGGGTGGGCTCGTGGCCGGGGCTGCTGTCGCTGAGCAGCCGCGAGCTGGTGGACCAGCCGTTCGTGAAGGCGCGGCCGGTGCTCACCTCGCTGTTCTCGGCGGTCTTCGTACGGCTGACGCCGGGCGAGGAGGCCGTGTCGCGCCCGGAGGCCACGGCATCGCTCCCGCCGGAGCCGGACGTCCTGGACACCTTCGCGGAGCCGGACATCCTGGACCCCTTCGCGGAGCCGGACACCGCACGGTCGGACACCGCACAGCCGAACCTCGCACAGCCGAACCTCGCGCAGCCGGAACTCTCCCAGCCGGCCCCCGCGCAGCCGGCCCTGGCGCGGCCGGAGACCCCGGAGTGGGACGCAGCCGACGTCCTGGAGTCCGCCGCGCCCGGACGGGGCGCCGCGGGCGTCGCACGGCTGGAGGCTCTCGCGCCGGACGCCCTGGAGCCGCCGGACGCCCTGGAGCCGGAGACCTCGGCGCCGGACCACCTGGGGCCCAAGACCTCGGCGCCTGACGCCCTGGAGCCGGGGGCGGACGCTGCGGCACCGGACGCCTCGGGCCAGGACGCCTTGGGACCGGACGCCTTGGGGTCGGACGCCTTGGGGTCGGACGCCTCGGCATCGGACGCCTCGGGGCACGGTCTGCAGGCGTCGGGTGCCGGCTCCCCCGTCGAGTTCGGCATGCCCGCGCCGAGCGCCATGTCCCCGGCGGAACCCGTCACACCGAGCGCCGTGGCGGAACCCGCCTCACCGAGCGCGGGCGCCCCGGTGACGCCGGACCGGCCGGTCGCCGGGTCGCGGGCCGAGGCGCCGCCGCTCCCGTCGCGCAAGCCCCGCTCCACCAAGCAGTCCTACGGCACGCCGTTCGACGCCTTCGGGACCGGCACCACGACGGGCGGGCAGGACGCCGCCCCGCATGCGGCGCCCGAGCAGGCCGCGTCCGCGCGAGCCGAGCGCTGGGACCCCTTCCAGGCGTCCACTCCGCGTCCCGCCGACAGCGGCCAGGACTCCGCGTTCAAGCCGGTGTCCGAGGAGCCGCCGGCCCCGGGGGTGCCCGAGGCGTCCCGGCTTCAGGAGGCGGCCGGTGCCGGTGCTCTGTGGGCGGACGGCGTCCAGGAGCCCGCAGCCGACGTCCTCGATGGCACGGGCGCCGCGAGCCCCGGTGTGGAACGCGCCGAGCGTGAGGGCGACAGGGCCGACGAGGCCGCTCCGGATGGCGAGCGGCCGCACCCGGTGGCCGACCCGGTGGCCGACCCGGTGGCCGACCCGGTGGGCGAGTGGTCCTTCGCCGCCGTGCCGGACGACGAGCCGGCGGCGGGCGTCCCGGACGGCGACCTGCCCGCTGCGCGGTTTCCGGGTGACGACCTCTCCGCTGCGCGCGTCCAGGGTGACGACCTGCCCGCTGCGAAGGGTGACGACCTCTCCGCTGCGGGTGTCCCGGGTGACGACCTGTCCGCTGCGCGCGTCCAGGACGGCGACCTGTTCGGGTCGGACACGCCCGACGGCCTTCCTGTCACCGGCGCGTCCGGCGGCGAACTGCCCGACGCGGACGTCCCTGGTGGTGACCTGTCCGACGCGGACGCCCCCCACGACCGGCCGGCCGACGCGGGCGCCGCACGTGGTGACCTGTCCGACGCGCACGTCCCCCACGACCGGCTGCCCGACGCGGGCGTCCCGGGTAGTGACCTGCCCGACGCGGCCGACGCGAGTGCGGAACCAGCCGACGCGGGTTTCGCGAGTGGTGGCCTGCCCGAGGCGGGTGTGTCCGGTGGCGAGCCGTCGGCGGCGGGTGCCCCCGCCGGGGCGGTCGACCTGCACGCGCTGATCGAGGCGTCCTTCGCGGGTCTGGACGACAAGACGTGGGCCGTCGCGCAGAACCGCGTCTTCACCGATGCTCCTTCGGCCGTGGAGCAGCTGGCCAAGCTGTTCGCGGCTCCCAAGGCGGAGATCGTCGCCGTCGAGGCCGAGCTGCGCCAGCGCCTGCTGCGGTGGCTGGCCGCCGAGGAAACCGCGCCGTACCGGGCGCACCTCGACGACCTGCGCGCCCGGCTGGGCGTGGATCCGCCGCGGGACCTGCTGATCGGGGCGGCCGACTGGCACGGCAGAGAGGTGCGCGCGCTCGACGTGCCCGCCTGGCAGTTCGTGCAGGCGACGCTGGCCGCACCGGCGCGGATCGCCGAGGTGCCCGGCTCGCCTGCCGTTCCGGAGCCGCAGTTCCCTGGCCCGGCGGCCGAAGAGCCGCCGTTCTCCGGCCCGGTGGTGGCCAGTGAGCCGCCCTTCCCAGGTCCCGGGGTCGGAGAACCGTACCTTCCTGGTCCCGGGGTGGGAGAACTACATCTTCCCGGCCCTGGAGCGGGAGAACCGCACCTCCAACGACCGCAGGAGCCTGCAGCGGCGCCCGTGCTGGAGCCGCGGTTCCAGTCCGTGCCGGGGGCTGAGCCGTACGCCGGGTCCGTCCAGGCGCCGCCGCATCCGGAGCCGCAGGGTGCGCCCGGTGAGGCGGCGGCCCGGTTCGAGGAGTTCCCTGCGCCCGCGCCATCCGACGGCAACGGCAACGGCAAGCCGCACCAGGCCTTCAAGGACGTCTCGCTGACCAAACGCTGCTTCCGGCAGCCCGACGGGCGCTGGTGGCTGCGGATCGACGTGACCGCCGAGCAACTGGCCACCGGTGAGTGCGCGTTGCCGAGCGGGTTCGCCGCCTACCTGGGGCTGACCGCGGGCGCGAGCTGGACGGTCAGGAGCGCGGCGGGCGAGCTGTCGATCAGCTGGCTGGGCAGGCCGTGCATCAGCCAGATGGGCAGACTGCTGGCCGACGTCGGCGCGCGGGAGGGCGGGCACCTGTTCATCACGCTCTCGAAGGAGGGCGTGCTGCGGGCCAAGCACCTGCCGGTGGCCACGCCGGGCGCCAGTAAGATCTCCAAGGCGCTTCGCCTGGCCGACTACACCGGCCTGAGCAGCGCGATCGAGCACGCAGCGAGAATCATCGCCATAAGGATTGGCATGTCGGGCAACGTCAGTCTGGACGACCTCAAGACCAGGCTCCGCGAACGCGGGGACCGTGACCTGCTCGACCTGTTGGACTGAGCCCGTGGCGCGGCTCGCGATCGCCCCCGGCTTCCCCAGGGAGCTCCGCGCTCTGGCTGCGCCAGAGCGCGGGCAGGTCATGGCCGCGCTGTACGGGTTCCTCGACGAGGTCCCCGCCCCCGAGGGGGTGGGGACGGTGCGGATGGCCGACGGGCTCAAGGGCGTCGTGGTACGGCAGGGCGACCTGTCGTGGCTGCTCACGCTGCTGCCCGACGACGAGGCCGAGACCTACGCGGGCCGGCACGCCTTCAGCGTCAACCCGCTGATCGGGGTGATCGAGCAGTGGGACGCCGAGGCGCTGGGCAGGGTCGAGCACGCCCTGCGCCGCTCGGCCGGGGCGACGCGGCTGTTCGCGGAGGTGGACGACGCCGACCTGCTGGGCCTGGGGGTCGACCTCGCGCTGCTGCCGCTGGTCAGGTTAGTCACCAACGAGGCGGACGTGGACGCGCTGGAGCCGCTGCTGCCGCCCACGCAGTACCTGCCGCTGGCGGTGATGGCCAGGGGCGGCTCGCTGCCCGAGGCGTGGAAGGCGCTGGACTCCCGCCGCACCTCGTGGGACTCCCCCGAGCCGATCGACACCTCCGACCTGCTCGGGGCGCTGCTGCGCAGCCCTGACCTGGCGGTGTTCGCCGCGCGGCCCGAGGAGATCGACAGGGTCGTCGGCAAGCCCGACTGGTGCGTCTTCCTGCACCCGCCCCAGCACCGGCTGGCCCGCGCCGGCCACTACGAGCACCCGGTGCTCGTCACCGGCGGCGCCGGCACGGGCAAGACGCTCACCGCCCTGCACCGGGCCGCGCACCTGGCCGAGCACGGCAACGGTCCGGTGCTGCTGGTGACGTTGACGCAGGGGCTCGCGGCCGACCTGTCGGCGCGCCTGGACACGCTGATCGAGGACGAGGCGGTCCGCAAGCGCGTCGACGTCGACAACGTCGACCGGCTGGCGGTCAGGATCGTGGCCGACGTGGAGGGGCGGCAGCCCGTGCTCGTGGGGCCGGGGGCGCGCTCGCTGGCCGAGTTGGCGGAGGAGGCGCTGCGGCTGCTCACCAGGGCGGCCGGCGACCTGCTCGACGACGTGCTGAGCTTCGGCGAGCCGGGGCGCAAGCCGTACCGGCACATCGTGGTGGACGAGGCGCAGGACGTGAGCCCGGCCCAGTGGCGGCTGCTGCGCGCGGCGGTGCCGCGCGCTCCGGACGACCTGTTCGTGGTCGGCGACCCGCACCAGCGCATCACCGACCATCGCAGCGCGCTGGAGGCGGTCGGCATCCACGCCGTGCAGCACGAGCTGGCGATCTCCTACCGGCTGCCGCACGAGATGCTGTCCTTCGGGGTACGGCTGCGCGGCGGCGGCCCGGCGCTCGGGCTGGTCAAGCACGTGCAGGAGCTGCGCGACTTCCGCAGCACTCATCACGGCGAACGGCCGACGATCAGGGCCTACGACTCGCCGGAGGCCGAGCTGGCCGGGCTGGTGTCCACGATCGGGTCGTGGCTGGAGGACGGCGTGCCCGCCGCGGAGATGGCCGTGGCCGCGCGCACCACCCGCCTCGTCAGGTCCGCCAGGGAGGCGCTCGCCCGAGCGGGTCACGACGTGCGGGTCACGACGCTGCACGGGTTGAAGGGCCTGGAGTTCGAGCGGGTCGCGCTGATCGGGATCGCCGAGGGCGTGGTGCCCGAGCCGCTGCCGGACGACCCCGCCGACCGGGCGCGGGTGCTCCAGCGCGAGCGGGGGCTGCTCTACGTGGCCTGTACGCGGGCGCGGTCGGTGCTCTACGTTTCCCATGCGGGAAGAGGGAGCCCATTTTTGTCGTCCTAATCACATAGTCTCTGAACTGCGGATATCCTTTCCCTTTGCTGGTTGGACCCCAATGAATCTCAGCCTGAGTGACCTCGCGCCGCCCCTGCGCTGGACCTCTCCCGTCCAGATCGCACCTCTCGCGGATGATCCTCAGCTGCCCGACGCGTGGTGGCAGTCGATCCCGCTGGACCGGGCGTGTGCCGTGATCGGCACGCAGGCCGTGGCCGGCCGTCTCGCCGACGTGGCCGTGGCCTTCTGGGGGCATCTGCAGGTGGGCGACATCCTGCCGTTGCTGAGGTTCTCCAACCCGGGCGAGAGCGAGCGCACGCCCGACGTGCTCGGCCGCGACGTGGTTCACAAGCTGTTCGTCGGCGTGTTCGAGCGGCTGCTGGAGCCGGTCGCCGAGATCAGGACGGTCGCGCTGCCGCAGCTGGTCGACGAGCTGTTCGTCGCCCTCGACGAGCGGCAGCGCACGATCGCGCGCGACCGTGTCTACGCCGAGCAGCGGGCCACGCTCGACGAGCTCGCCCAGCGTTTCTCCGTGACGCGCGAGCGGATCAGGCAGATCGAGCGCGACCTGCGCGACCACGTGGAGGCGTGGCTGGCCTCGCCCGACGCGGGGCCGCTGCTGGCGCACGTCACCTGGCTGCGTGGGCAGCTGGGCGCCGCCGTACCCGCTGAGCATCTGGCCGACGCGGCGCCGTGGCACCGCACCGAGCTGGTGACGCTCGGCATCCCGGTGTGGCGGTTCGTCAGGACGCTGCTGACCGGCTACGACCAGGTCGACGGCTGGCTGATCGCGGGCGGTGTCGACGAGCTGCGGGAGAAGACCAGGCAGCTGTTCGCCGAGGGGCCGAAGGTCATGGCGGAGGCCGTGGCGATGACCGCGCAGCTCGGTGTCCGCGAGGACGTGGCCGAGCGGTGGCTGGCCACGGTGCCCCAGCTGCGGGTCTACGAGGGGCACGTCATGCTGTGGCCGCGCAGCGTGAACGAGAAGGCCGAGGCCGTGCTGGCGGTCTCGGGGCACGCGCTCACGCCCGAGGAGATCCAGGAGCGGATCGGCGAGGACTACAGCCTGGTCGGCATCCGCAACCAGCTGACCGCCGACGCGCGCTTCCGCCGCGTGGACCGCAACAAGTACGGCCTGGCGCGGTGGGGCGGCGAGGAGTACCTGGGGATCAGGGAGATGATCGCCAGGGAGATCGAGCGGGCCGGCGGCGAGGCCTCGGTCAACACCATCGTGGCCAACCTGACGTCGAGATACGACGTGAGCGAGAGCTCGGTGCGCGCCTACTCGGGCGGGCCGGGGTTCGAGCGCTCGCAGCGCGGCTGGATCAGGGTGGCCGCGCCCGACCAGCCGGGCTACCAGCCGCGCAAGGACGTCTCCGAGACGCGGCGCTGCTTCAGGTCGCGTGACGGGCGCTGGTGGCACCGGGTGGACGTCAATGCCGAGCACCTGCGCGGGTCGGGCTCCCCGCTGCCGACCGGGTTCGCCGCGCACCTCGGGATGGCGCCCGGCGGGTCGCTGACCGCCTCCGCGCCGTCGGGCGACGTGGTGATCTCCTGGCACAACCAGCCGACGATGGGGTCGATCAGGAACGTGCTGGCGGAGTTCAACGCCTCCGAGGGCGACCACGTGTTCCTGACGGTCTCGGACGGCGGGGAGCTGCTGACGCGCTTCCTTCCCGCCGCCCAGCCGGCGCTGCGCCCGCTGAACAGGGCGCTGCACCTGATCGGCTACACCGCTCCGGTCGACTCGGAGGCCGAGGGGCTGCGGCTCATCGGGGCCAGGGTGGGGCTGCCGGAGACGGCCACGCGCGAGGAGGTCGTCGCCCGGCTGCGCGAGCGCGGCGACCGCGACATCCTCGGCTTCCTGGGCGAGTAGCCCGTCCTGGAGGCTTTCTGGGCGGGTAGCCCGTCCTGGAGGCGCGGCCGGGAGCAGGGCCCGGCCGCGAACGGCTGGGCCTTGGGGGCGGCGACGCGCCGGATTAGGCTCGTTCCATGTTGCGGATCTACGACACGCGCACCCGGCAGGTCGAGGAGCTTCCCCAAGCCAGGGCCCTGAGGATGTACACCTGCGGCCCGACCGTCTACCGGTTCGCGCACGTCGGGAACCTGCGCTCCTACCTCCTGTCCGACCTCGTCCGCAGGGTCCTGGAGCGCAACCGGGTCCGTGTGCTCGTCTGCCAGAACATCACCGACGTCGGGCATCTCGTCGACGACGCCGAGGTCGGCGAGGACAAGATCGTCCTACAGGCCCGCGAGGAGGGCCGCTCCACCCTCGACATCGCCCGCTTCTACGAGGACGCCTTCCGCCGCGACACCGCCGCCCTCAACCTGCGCCCGCCCGAGTACACACCGCGCGCCACCGAGTCCGTCGACCTCATGATCGAGCTGATCGTCAAGCTCATGGAGAAGGGGCACGCCTACGCCGTACCGGACGGCTCGGTGTTCTTCGCCGCGCAGACCTTTCCCTCGTACGGCGAGCTCTCGGGCAACCGGCTCGACGCGCTCAGGCCGGGGCACCGGGTGGAGGGGGTCGACGAGCGCAAGCGGTTCCACGCCGACTGGGCGCTGTGGAAGCACTCGCACCGCGAGCTGGCGTGGGACACCCCGTGGGGCGGTCGGGGCTTCCCGGGCTGGCACGTCGAGTGCTCGGCCATGTCGCTGCGCTACCTGGGCGACCGGATCGACGTCCACACCGGCGGGATCGACCTGCGCTTCCCCCACCACGAGGACGAGCGCGCCCAGTCCGACACCGCCGCGGGCCACGAGGTGGTGCGGCGGTGGGTGCACGGTGAGCACCTGCTGTTCGACGGGCGCAAGATGGCCAAGTCCACCGAGAACGTGGTGCTGCTGCGGGACGTGACCGCCGCCGGGCTCGACCCGCTGGCCGTCCGACTGGCGTTCCTGGAGCACCGCTACCGCCACCAGATGAACCTGACGTGGGACACCCTGCGCGCGGCCGACCGCACGCTGCGCCGGTGGCGGGCCAGGGTCGCCGAGTGGGCCGAGTCGCCCAGCGCGCCGATGGCCGAGCCGTGGGTACGGCGCGCCGAGGCCGCCCTCGACGACGACCTCGACACCCCGTCGGCGCTGCGGGTGCTGCGGGAGCTGGAGAAGGACGAGTCGGTGGCGCCCGGCGCGAAGTTCGAGTCGTTCCTGCATCTGGACCAGGTGCTCGCGCTGGACCTGTCGACGGAGATCGGCAAGGTGCGGGTGCTCCCGCCGGGGGCGGCCGAGCTGCTCGACCAGCGGGCGCGGGCCCGCGAGGCGCGCGACTGGGACGCGGCCGACCGGCTGCGGGAGGAGCTGGCCGAGCTCGGGGTCAAGGTGGCCGACACCCCCGACGGGCAGACCTGGACCTAGCTTCCCTCGTGCCCGGACGTCGCCTGATCGCGACCTTTCCGTCACGCGAGGTGATCATGGTCGTCGCACCGAGAAACGGCTGCGACACTTGGTGCGAAGCCACGGCATAAGGAGGTTTTCGTGAGGTTCAGGCCCTATGCGGGGTTGCCGTGGCCGTTGCGTTGGCTCGCGAGGGTGCTGACCGTCCTCCTGGCCCTGGCGCTCGTCCTCGCGGCGGTCGGCGTGTGGATAGCGCGGCAGTCGTTCCCGCGGCTCGAAGGCACCATCAAGGTTGCGGGCCTGACCGGCAAGGTCGAGGTCTACCGCGACGAGTGGGGCATCCCGCAGATCTACGCCGACACCTCCGAAGACCTCTTCATGGCGCAGGGCTACGTCCACGCCCAGGACCGCTTCTGGGAGATGGACTTCCGCCGCCACGTCACCGCGGGACGCCTGTCGGAGCTGTTCGGGCCGGCGACGCTGACCGAGGACAAGGTCATCCGCACGATGGGCTGGCGGGAGGTGGCCGAGCAGGAGCTGGCGAACCTCACCGAGCGCACCAAGCGCTACCTCGACGCGTACGCCAAGGGCGTCAACGCCTACCTCGCCGAGCACCCGAACGCCTCGGACAGGAGCCTTGAATACTCCGTCCTGAAGCTGCAGAACTCCGGCTACAAGCCCGAGCCCTGGACACCGCTCGACTCGGTGTCGTGGCTGAAGGCGATGGCCTGGGACCTGCGCTCCAACCTCGACGACGAGATCGACCGTGCCCTCGCCGCCACGAAGCTGCCGAGGGAGCGGGTCAACCAGCTCTTCCCCGGCTACCCGTTCGACCGCAACCCGGCGATCGTGACGCAGGGCACCATCGCCGACGGCCGCTTCGACGAGCGCAGCGAGCCGCGGCTCGGCGAGGGCTCGGCCGTCCTCACCGGTGCGGCCGAGGCGCTGAGCAGGGTGCCCGACCTGATGGGGGCCGAGGAGAACGACGGGATCGGGTCGAACTCGTGGGTGGTCTCGGGCGAGCACACCACGACGGGCAAGCCGCTGCTGGCCAACGATCCGCATCTGTCGGCGCAGCTGCCGTCGGTCTGGTACCAGGCGGGGCTGCACTGCCGTACGAAGTCGGAAAAATGCGCTTATGACGTGACAGGGTTTACCTTCTCCGGCGTGCCCGGCGTCATCATCGGGCACAACGACAAGATCGCCTGGGGGTTCACCAACCTCGGCCCCGACGTCGCCGACCTCTTCCTGGAGCAGGTCAAGGACGACACCTACCTTTACAAGGGCGAGTGGCTCCCGCTGGAGACCAAGAACGTGCAGATCAAGGTCGCCGGCGGCGACCCCGTGACCATCAAGGTCCGCAAGACCAGGCACGGGCCGCTGATGCACGAGGTGATGGGCAGCGTCAAACCGTCGGACGAGGCCAACGCCGTGGCCCTGCAGTGGACCGCGCTCACCCCCGGCACCGCCGCCGAGGCGATCTTCGACCTGAACGAGGCGGGCGACTGGCACGAGTTCCGCGCCGCCGCCTCACTGTTCGACGTGCCCGCGCAGAACCTCGTGTACGCCGACACCGAAGGACGCATCGGCTACCAGGCGCCCGGCCGCATCCCCGTGCGCGCCAAGGGCGACGGCACCTGGCCCGTGCCGGGCTGGACCGGCGAGTACGAGTGGCGCGGCGCGATCCCCTTCGACGAGCTGCCCAGCGTCTCCGACCCGGCCGACGGCTTCGTGGTCACCGCCAACAACGCCGTCATCAACCCCGACCGCTACCGGCAGCTCCTCACCAAGGACTGGTCGTACGGCTACCGCGCCAAGCGCATCCTCGAACGGGTCCGGCGGGCGACCAAGAGCGGCAAGATCGACGCCGAGACCATGAGCCGCATCCAGCAGGACTCCCACAACGGCCTGGCCGAGGTCCTCGTCCCCGCGCTGCTGAAGGTGGGCCTGGCCGGCCCCAGCGCCGACGCCCAGGCGCTGCTGCGCGGATGGGACGGCTCCCAGGGCCTCGACTCCGCGCCCGCCGCCTACTTCAACGCGGTCTGGCGGCACCTGCTCATGGCGACGTTCAACGACGAGCTGCCCTCGGGAGCCCGGCCGGGCGGCGGCGACCGCTGGTACGAGGTCGTGCGCAACCTGCTGGAGCGCCCGGAGGACCCGTACTGGGACGACGTGACGACCAAGAACGTCACCGAGACCCGCGACGACGTCCTGCGCGCCGCCATGGCCGACGCCCACCACGAGCTCGCCGGACTGCTCGGCCCCGACGCGAAGGCGTGGCGGTGGGGCGACCTGCACACGCTCACCCTGACCAACCAGACCTTCGGCACCTCGGGCATCGGCCCTGTCGAGGCGCTGTTCAACCGCGGCCCGTTCGGCTCGCCCGGCAACAAGGACGCGGTCAACGCCACGGGATGGAACATCCAGGACGACTACGGGATCACCGCCGTCCCCTCGATGCGGATGGTCGTCGACCTGGCCGACATGGACCGCTCCCGCTGGATCAACCTGACCGGCGCCTCGGGGCACGCCTTCCACGACAACTACTGGGACCAGGCGGCACTGTGGGCCGACGGGCGGACCACGCCCATGCACTCCAAGCTCGACTCGATCAGGAAGGCGGCCAGGTACACGCTCACGCTCACGCCGTGAGCGGTCGCGACTCGCTCACTCGCCCTTCTCGATCCCCTCCGGGAGCGACTGGTTCCGCTTCCACCACGGCGCCGCGCGGGGATACCCGCCGTCGTCGAGCCCGGCCAGTCGCTCGAAGGGGTTGTAGGCGGCCTGGTTGCCGCAGATCAGCAGCGACACGCCGAGGGAGAGCAGGTAGAGCGGCAGCATGGGCAGTCCGGCGCACCAGGCCCACTGGGTGGCGTGCCGGTCCTCATGATCGAGCAGCCTGCCGGTCAGATAGGTCTCGGGGTGCTTGGTCAGCACGACGTTCCCGACGGTGAAGGCGCCGGCGACGGGGAAGCCGTAGCGGTAGCCGTACGCGAGAATGAGTCCCTGAGGGCCGGGCTTTCTCGTCGTCCCGCCGATGACGGAGATCAGCAGGCCAAGAGGGGTGGAGAGGTTGACGAAGTTGGCGATCCTGCGGATCCGGTGCCGCCTGTCCATGCCTCTCACCCTTGACCCGACTTGACAAATCGGAATAATGATCCCCGTCCTGAAATCTCCCCCAAGAGCAGGATCATGAGATTCATCATTCTGGCCGCCCTGGTGTGCACCATGGCACTGGCCACCGTCGGCGGCCTCGCCGTCACCCAGACCTCCTCGGCCACTGACACCCCCACGGTTGACCGGCTGGAGTTACCCGTCTCCACCAGCCCCTCCCCCACGCCGACGCCCACCGCGGCCAAGTACACCGCGACCACCAAGGTGGTGACCAAGAAGGGCGTCGCCTATCTGGACGTCGCCGTCACGTACGGCGGTGCGGCTCGCTTCACTGTGAAGCAGAAGGTGTGCAAGGGCAAGTCCTGCCAGACGGCCACCGCCTCCCTGCCGGTGACGACCGGCGCCGGCAAGTCCTCCACCAAGCTGGGCAAGGGCACCTACAAGAAGAGCGGCAAGGCCTCGGTCTCGCTCAAGGTGCTGCCCTGGCCGACGCGCACGGTGACGGCCACGGCGACGCCGTCGGCGACCGCCACGGTCACCGCGTCGGCGGTCCCGTCGGCCACGGTGACGGTCGCCTCGACGACCACGGTGAACGCGACCACCACGGTGAACGCCACCACCACCGCGACCACCACCGCGACCACCACCGCGACCACCACCGCGACCACCACGGTCACGACGGGCCCGACGGTCACGGCGACCGCCACGGTCTACGTCACCTGCACACCCGCGCTCCCGGCCCAGGACACGATCCCGACCCCGAACCCGAGCCCGAGCCCGACGCCGAGTCCGAACCCGCCCACGCCCCAGGCGGTCCCGCCCGCGGACGGCGGCACGCCGGCCGTGGACCCGGCCGTCACGACCCCGCTGGCCGCCACGCCGACTCCGACCACCTGCCCCACCACCGGGGATGACGGGGGCGACGGCGGCGAGGACGACGACGGCGAGACAGGCGATCTGACACCCGAGCCCGACCCGCTCCCAACTCCGACTCCGACCCCGACTCCGCAGCCCCCGGTCCAGTAGCCCGGATCCAGTAGCCCGGATCCAGTAGCCCGGATCCAGTAGCCCGGATCCAGTGGCCCGGATCCGGTAGCGCGTCAGCGGCCCCCGTCGACCGTCGGCGGGGGCTGCCGCATCATCGGGGCCTGCTGGTCGACGCCCTTCAGCAGCCACGAGCCGCCGCCCGCCGACGACGGCGAGAGCAGCACGGCCACCAGCACGGCCGCCATGCCCCCGTAGAGGTAGACGAAGCCGGCCACGTCACCGGCGATCACCAGGTCGCCCGCCGCGCGCTTCAGCGAGAACACCATCGACACCAGCAGCCAGCCGGCCGCCACCGCGGAAGCGCCGAGCTTGGCGCGCATCAGCCTGCCCGCGCCGAAACAGATCGCGAACAGCGCGGGCACCCAGCCGATGGCCGCCAGCGGCCACGTCGGCCCGACGTACCACGCGTGCGTGAACCCGCCCACCACGCCGAGGACGACCCCCAGCACGGCCAGCATGCCGTACGCGGCCCCCGCCAGCGCGGACTCGGCATGGCTCCGTTGCTCCATAACGGAGGAGGTTAGTGGATGCCCGCGAACAGATCCTTCTCCAGGGCGTGATGCTCGCCCAGCCCGCCCGCCTCGATCGGCGCGCCCGGCCCGGTCTCGCCCGTGATCCCGCTGCGCAGGATGAAGTGCTCGACCCCGAACACCTCCTGCCCGATGTTGTTGGACAGCGCGAACCAGGGCGGGTCGACGGTGATCTGGGTGGCGTGCGCCCGCATCGCGTCGAACTTGTTGCCCAGGTACGGCCGGGCGTCCACCTCGGTGGTGATCTCGTGGTCCTGAACGCCGAACGGCACGTCCTCGACGTTCTCGGCGACGAAGCCGACCCCCGACCGCTCGATCTCCTCGGCCGTCCTGCGCATGACGGACTTGGCGGTGGCGGTGTAGTAGAACTTGGCGATCCGCCACGGCTCGCCCTCGCCGAAGGCCGGGTCGGCGGCCAGCTCGAAGGCCCGCCACGCCACCCGGTGCGCCTGGATGTGGTCGGGGTGACCGTAGAAGCCGTCCTCGTCGTAGGTGACCAGCACCTGCGGCCGCACCTCTCGAATGATCGTCACCAGCTCGGCCGCGGCCTCGTCGAGGTCGGCCCGCCAGAACGCGTGCGGCCGGTCGTTGGCGGCGGCGCCCATCATGCCGCTGTCGCGCCACCTGCCGGGACCGCCGAGGAAGCGGTGGTCGTCGACGCCCATCGCCTTGCACGCGGCGTCGAGCTCGCCGACGCGATGGGGGCCGAGCGCGTCGTCGCCGTCGGCCGCCAGGTGGGCCAGTTCCGGCGGGATGACCTCGCCCTCCTCGCCCAGCGTGCAGGTGACCAGGGTGACGTGGGCTCCCTCGGCGGCGTACCTGGCCATGGTGGCGCCGGTGCCGATCGTCTCGTCGTCGGGGTGGGCGTGGACGAGCAGCAGGCGTCGATCACTCATGCCCCGAGCGTATGCCACCCGGCGCCTGTCTCCGCCACTGCTTCCACCCGCTCCACCTGCGTTTCCTACGGCGTCACCGGACGCGCGGGGCGACCGTCTCACCTGGCAGGATGGGGGCTTATGAGTGAGAGCTTCCCGCGCCTGCACGCAAGGACCCGCCGGTTCACCCTGGGAGTGCCCAGAGGCTTCACCATCTCCCCCGACGGCGCCCGCGTCCTGTTCCTGCGGACGCAGTCCGGCACCGACCCGGTGACCTGCCTGTGGGAGCTCGACACCGCCACCCACGTCGAACGCCTGCTCGTCGACCCCCGCGCCCTCGACGCCGACGACGAGAACCTGCCGCCGGAGGAGCGCGCCCGCCGCGAGCGCAGCAGGGAGCAGGCCGGTGGCGTCGTGGCCTACGCCACCGACTCCGCCGTCACGACAGCCGCCTTCGCGCTGTCCGGCGGCCTGTACGTCACCGACGTGGCCGAGGGCGCCACGCGCCGCCTGGAGACGCCGGGCGCGGTCATCGACCCCCGCCTGTCCCCCGACGGTCGCCTGGTCGCCTACGTGACCGGCGGCGGCCTCCGCGTCCACGACCTGGCCACCGGCGACGACCGCGCCCTGGCCGAGCCCGAGGGCGACACCGTCACCTACGGCCTGGCCGAGTTCATCGCCGCCGAGGAGATGGACCGCCACCGCGGCTACTGGTGGGCACCCGGCAGCGACGCGCTCCTGGTCGAGCGCGCCGACGAGGCGCCCGTCCAGACCTGGTACATCGCCGACCCCGCCAATCCGGACCGCGCCGCCGTACCGCAGCGGTATCCGGCGGCGGGCACGCCCAACGCCCGCACCGAGCTGTTCGTCATCGGGCTCGACGGCTCCAGGGTCGCGGTGCCGTTCGAGGACGAGTACCTCACCACCGCCGCCTGGGACTCCCACGCGCTGTCGATCGTCACCATGCCGCGCGACCAGAAGGCGCTGCGCCTGTTCACCGTCGACCCGGCCACCGGCGCGGCCACGCTGCTGCGCGAGGACACCGACGACGCCTGGGTCGAGATCGTGACCGGCGTACCGGGGCACCTCGACGACGGCTCCCTGGTCTGGGTGGCCGACGACGAGGGAGGGCGCCGGCTGTTCGTCGGCGACCGCGCGATCACCCCGCCCACCCTCCAGGTGCGCGACGTGCTCGACATCGACCGCGACACCGTGCTGTTCAGGGCCAGCGGCGACCCGACCGAGATCCAGCTCTGGACCTGGGACGGCCACTCCCTCATGCCCGTCTCCACCTCGTCCGGCGTCTACTCGGGCCGGCTGTCGGGCGGCGTCGGGGTGCTGACCGAGCAGTCGCTCGAGAAGGAGGGCGTCTCCGCCACGGTGGTCCTGCCCAGCGGCATGACCATCCCGATCCCCTCGCTCGCCGAGCGTCCCGGCCTCGACCTGCGCGTCCACCTCGGCCGCGCGGGCACCCGCGAGCTGTCGACCGCGGTCGTCTTCCCCTCCTGGCACGAGCCGGGCTCGCGCAAGCTGCCCGTGCTCCTCGACCCGTACGGCGGGCCGCACGCCCAGCGCGTCCTTGCCGCCCAGGGCATGTACCTCACCAGCCAGTGGTTCGCCGAGCAGGGCTTCGCCGTCGTCGTCATCGACGGCCGCGGCACGCCCGGTCGCGGTCCGGCCTTCGAGCGGGCCGTCCTCAACGACCTGGCCACCCCCGTCCTCGACGACCAGATCGACGCGCTCCAGGGCGTCGCGCAGCAGTACCCCGACGACCTCGACCTGTCCAAGGTGGCCATCCGCGGCTGGTCGTTCGGCGGCTTCCTGGCGGCGCTCGCCGTCCTGCGCCGCCCCGACGTCTTCCACGCGGCCATCGCGGGGGCGCCGGTGACCGACTGGCGCCTGTACGACACCTGCTACACCGAGCGTTACCTGGGCGACCCCGCCGTCCAGCCCGAGGTGTACGACCAGTCGTCGCTGTTCGCCGACGCCGCCAAGCTCGACCGCCCGCTGCTGCTCGTCCACGGCCTGGCCGACGACAACGTGGTGGCCGCCCACACCCTCCGCCTGTCGTCGGCGCTGCTGGCGGCGGGACGCCCGCACACGGTGCTGCCGCTGTCCGGCGTCACCCACATGACGCCGCAGGAGGTCGTCGCGGAGAACCTGCTGCTGCTGCAGGTCGACTTCCTCAAGAAGGCGCTGGGCCTGGCCTGATCCGCCGTTCGCCCCGAACCCCCGCAGGCGGTGGGGGTTCGGGCCCGCCGGTGACCTGACCGCCCGCGTCCGCAGACAGCTCAGGAGCCCTCGTAGAGCTCCTCCAGCCCCACCAACCGCACGTCCGTACGCCTCTGAGCGATCTCCTCCAGTTGTGGCGTGAACCCGTTCGCGCTGAACAGCAGCAGCCGCGTATCGGCTGTCGCCCGCTCGTCCTTGTTCCACAGCAGCCCGCGAGCGTGTTCCAGCCGGTCCAGATGCGCCCGACCCACCACGTCGCCGCTCTTCACCTCACCGATCGCGATGATCCGCTCTCGTCCGTCGTCCGCGCGGGCGAACGCCACCACATCGAGCTCGTGCCCGGTCCGGTTGGCGGGATCCGGCAGCACGCCCGACGCGACGCGTGCGGCCCGTCCGCCGACGGTCTCGGCCTCGGCATGCCAGCGGGTCCAGAGCCGGGCGAGGTGCTCCACATGCGGCCCCAGTACCTTGCTGCGGAAGGCCGCCTGCGACCTGTCCCCTACCCGCGCGGCCAGCCCTGGCCGTTCCAGGTCGGTCCACTCGGGTCGCATGATCGCGTGATAGAAGCTGAGGATGGGTTCGGTGATGCGATAGGCCGACCGCTTGCCGTGGAAAGCGTCGGGCTCCCTGCAGATCATGCCGATGTCCTCGAGCACGGTAAGCGCGTGCCCGAGATCCGTTGATTTCCTGCCGAGATAACCGGCGATTCCTCGTCGCGTGTGGTTGCCTCCGGCGACCGCCGACAGGACCCCGTGGAAGAGCGCGGTGTCGCGGAGTTCCGGCTCCTCGGCCAGGAGGAACCTGCCCTCGCGGAACAGCGGACGCCCGGGGTTGAGGACATTGCGGATCACCCAAGGGCCGAAGTCCTCAAGATCCCTGGGGACATCCCCCAGCGTGAATTCACGCCGATAGGCGGGCGTTCCGCCGACCACGGCATGAACGCGCAGCGCCAGGGCCGGATCATCGATCTCGTCGACTACGCGGTTCTCCGGCCCCAGCTCGGCCTTCCGGGCAGCGCGATCGAGGGCACGCGGGCGATCGGGATCACCCGCGCCTACGTCGCCGCCTTCGTGGACCGGCAGCTGAGGGGCGGGGACGGGCCGCTGCTCGACGGCCCGTCCCGCGCCTACCCCGAGGTGCGCTTCTGGAAGTGATCAGCGGGCGGTCGGCGCCGGGGCGCCGTGCCAGCTCGCCCAGAGGGCGGCGTAGGAGCCGCCCTCGGCCACCAGTTCGTCGTGCGAGCCCAGCTCGCTGATGCGCCCGTCCTCGACCACGGCCACCCGGTCGGCGTCGTGCGCGGTGTAGAGGCGGTGTGCGATGGCGATCACCGTGCGGCCGTCGAGAACGGCCGCGAGCGACCGCTCCAGGTTCCTGGCGGCGCGCGGGTCGATCAGCGAGGTGGCCTCGTCCAGCACCAGCGTGTGCGGGTCGGCCAGCACCAGCCGCGCCAGCGCGAGCTGCTGGGCGTGCGCGGGCGAGATCGACGTGCCGCCCGAGCCGACCATCGTGTCGAGCCCGTCGGGCAGCGACTCGACCCACTCCATCGCGTCGACGGCCCGCAGCGCGCCGAGCACCTCGTCGGACGAGGCCGCGGGCCTGGCGATCAGCAGGTTGTCGCGCAGTGTGCCGCGGAAGACGTGGTGCTCCTGGGTCACCAGGGCGACGTGCCCGCGCAGGTCGTCGAGCGGCAGGTCGACCAGCGGCACGCCGCCGACGGTCACCGTGCCGGTGCGGGGGCCGTGGATGCCGGCCAGCAGCCTGCCCAGCGTCGACTTACCGGCTCCCGAGGGGCCGACCATGGCCAGGCGCTCGCCGGGCCGCAACGTCAGCGAGACGCCGTGCAGGACGTCGTGGCCCTCGCGGTAGGAGTAGCGGACGTCGGCGGCCACCAGGTCCTCGCCGTCAGGGGTGTCGGCCCCGGCCGTACGGTCGTCCGGCACGTTGGCCACGCCCAGCAGGCGCGCCATCGCGGCCCCGCCGACCTGCAGCTCGTCGATCCACATCAGGAACCTGTCGAGCGGGTCGATGAGCTGCTGGGCGTAGAGCACGGCGGCGGTGACCTGACCGAGCATCACCCACCCGTTGATGTAGAACAGCCCGCCGACCAGCAGCGCGGCCACCACGGGGATCACGTAGCCCAGCTCGACGGCCGGGAACCACACCGTGCGCAGCCCGAGCGTGTAGCGCTCGGCCGCCCACGAGCGCCCGATGTCGCCGTCGGTGCGGGCGTGGCGCCGCTCCTGCAGGCCGAGCGCCTCGACCGTCCTGGCGCCCTCGACCGTCTCGGCCAGGCCCTCGGTCATGTCGGCGTAGGCGGCGTTCTCGCGCAGGTACCCGTCGCGCGCCCGCTTCAGGTACCACCGGGTCGAGATCCAGATGATCGGTACGGCCAGCAGCATCGGCGCCATGAGCAGCGGGCTGACCAGCAGCATCGCACCGATCGTGATCGCCCCCGTGACGAGGGCGATCAGCGTCTCCGGCACCGCGTGGCGCACCGTCCTCGACAGCGAGTCGACGTCGCGCGAGGTCCGGGTGATCAGGTCGCCGGAACCGGCCCGCTCCACCGTGGACAGCGGCAGCGCCAGCACCCGCTCGACGAACTCCTCCCTGAGCTCGGCCAGCACCTTCTCGCCGAGCCTGGAGGAGGCCAGCACCGCGAAGCGGACCAGCACCGCCTGCAGCACCAGGAACGTTCCGATGCCGACGGCCACCAGCGTGCCGTCGACCTCGGCGCCGCGCCGCACGTCCTCCACGAGGTCGCCGAGCTGCCACGGCACGGCGAGCCCGGCCGCGGCGGCCAGCGCGTGCAGCGCGAGGGCGACGGTCAGCTCGCGCGGGTACTTCAGCGTCAGCCGCCTGGCGTAGGCGCGCACCTGCGCCTGGTCGGCGACAGGCAGGATCTCCCGAGCCATCTCAGTCCTCCCCTCTCGTCACGGTCGCCGCGTAGGCGGGTTCGGTGGCCAGCAGCTCCCGGTGCGCGCCCTCGGCGCGCACCCTGCCGCCCTCCACGTAGATCACGTGCTCGGTGCGGTCGAGCACCAGCGGGCTGGTCGTGCAGACCAGCGTCGTCTTGCCGGCCCTGGCCTTGGCCAGCCGGTCGGCGATGCGCGCCTCGCTGTGCGCGTCGACCGCGCTGGTCGGCTCGACCAGGATCAACACCTCGGGGTCGGCCACCAGCGCCCTGGCCAGGCGCAGGCGCTGCTGCTGCCCGCCGGAGAACTCCCGGCCCGCCTCCGCCACGTGGGCGTCGAGGCCGTCGGGGAGCGCCTCCACGATGTCCTCGGCGCAGGCGGCGTGCAGCGCCTGCCGTACGGCCTCGGGGGAGGCGTCGCCGCGGACGTCGAGCTCGTCGCGCAGCCGGCCGGCGAACAGCCTGGCGTTGTTGTCGGCGACCAGCACCCTGGCGCGGACCTCGCGCAGCGGGAGCGAGCCCAGGTCGATGCCGCCGAAGGAGACCTGGCCGTCGGTGTAGCGGCCGAGGCGGTCGGCGATCTCGATGGCGTCCTCGGGCGTGCCGGACGCGATGGCGGTCAGTGTGCCGGGCCGGACGGTGACGCCGCTCTCGACGTCGTGGAGCAGGCCGCCGGGCGAGGACTCGGCGCCGCCGCTCACCTCGGGTTCGATCGCCAGGATCCGGATGACCCTGCGGGCGGCGACGTGGCCCTTGGTGAGCTTGTCGGCGGCCTCGGTCAGCGTGCGCATCGGGCCGATCAGGAAGACCGCGTAGACGTAGAACTCGACCAGCTGGCCGGTCCTGATCTGCCCGCCGACGGCGAACGAGGCGCCGATGCCGGTCACGATCGCGATCAGCAGCCCCGGCAGCAGGATCTGCGCGCCCTCCAGGACCGACTCGACACCGGCCACCCGCACGCCGGCGTGCCGTACCCGCTGGGACTCCTCGCGGTAGCGCTCGGCGAAGACCTGCTCGCCGCCGATGCCGCGCAGCACGCGCAGGCCCCCGACGATGTCGGCGGCCCTGGTGGACAGCTCGCCCTGGAGCTCCCTGTGCGCCTGCTGGCGCTTGTGCAGCGGTTTGAGCAGCGGGCCCACCGCGATCGCCATGAGCGGCACGCCGACGAGGACCAGCAGGCCGAGCTCCAGCGACGTGGAGATCATGATCACGGTGACCGTGACGATCGCCACGATCGAGCCGGTGCCGCGCAGCAGGATGTCCATCGAGTTGCCGATGTGCGCGATGTCGGAGTTGCCGACGCTGACCACCTCGCCGGTCGACAGGCGCTTGGGCAGCGTGGCGCCCAGCCTGGTCGCCTGCCTGGTGGTCACCTGGACGGTGCGGTAGGCGGCGGCCAGCCAGTTGTAGACGGCGAGCCGGTGGCGCATGATGCCGGCGTAGGCCTGCACGAGCCCCAGCCCGAGCAGCGCGGCCGACCAGGTCACCAGCCCGCCGGAGTCCTTGCCCAGGACGGCGTCGATGCCCCTGCCGAGCACGTGCGGCATGAGCGCCTGCGCGAACCACCACAGGGTGGCGAAGCCGATGCCGACGGCAAGGGCGCCCGCCTGGTTGCGCGCGGTCCAGAGGAGATAGCGCGTGGGCGTGCGTGAGTCAGGGATGCCGGGATCGGCCTGGGGTAGGGAGCGCATAGCCCGTCAAGATTGACAAAGGCCCGGCTGACCAGGCAAACCATTTTCCGTGCCCACCCGTCACAGCGGTACCGCGGGAAACACGGCGGGCCGCACCCCCGCCCAGGGAGGTACGGCCCGCGGTGACGGCGCTACTTGGCGTTGGCCTTCAGGTAGTCGGCGTTCATCCTGGCGATGGTGTCCAGCGGGATGCCCTTCGGGCAGACCGCCGTGCACTCGCCGGTGTTGGTGCAGCCGCCGAAGCCCTCGGCGTCCATCTGGTCGACCATCGCCCTGGCGCGGCTGACGCGCTCGGGCTGGCCCTGCGGCAGCAGCGACAGGTGGGTGATCTTCGCCGCGGTGAACAGGGAGGCCGAGCCGTTCGGGCAGGCCGCCACGCACGCGCCGCAGCCGATGCAGGTCGCCGCGTCGAAGGCGGCGTCGGCGTCCTCCTTGCGCACCGGCAGGCTGTGCGCGTCCGGGGCGGAGCCGGCCGGGACGGAGACGAAGCCGCCCGCCTGGATGATGCGGTCGAACGCCGAACGGTCGACGACCAGGTCCTTCACCACAGGGAACGGCGCGGCGCGCCACGGCTCGATGGTGATGGTGGCGCCGTCCTCGAAGTGGCGCATGTGCAGCTGGCACGTCGTGGTGGCGACCTGCTCGCCGTGCGCCACGCCGTTGATCACCATGCCGCACATGCCGCAGATGCCCTCGCGGCAGTCGTGGTCGAAGGCGATCGGGTCGTCACCCGAAAGGATCAGCTGCTCGTTGACGACGTCGAGCATCTCCAGGAAGGACATGTCGGGCGAGACGTCCTTGGCCTGGTAGGTCACCAACCGACCAGCGTCGCCGGGACCGCTCTGGCGCCAGACCTTGAGGGTCAGGTTCACTTGTAACTCCGCTGGCTCATCTTGACGTACTCGTACTCGAGCGGTTCCTTGTGCAGCACCGGACCGTCGGCGCTGTGCTCCCACGCCGACACGTGCGCGAAGTTCTCGTCGTCGCGCAGCGCCTCACCGTCGGCGTCCTGCGACTCGGCGCGGAAGTGGCCGCCGCACGACTCGGTGCGCACCAGCGCGTCGAGGCACATGAGCTCGGCCAGGTCGAAGAAGTCGGCCACCCGGCCGGCCTTCTCCAGCACCTGGTTGAGCTCCTCGGCGGTGCCGGAGACCTTGACGTTGCGCCAGAACTCCTCGCGCAGCGACGGGATCAGCTCCAGCGCCTTGCGCAGGGACTCCTCGGTGCGCTCCATGCCGCAGTAGTCCCACATGATCTTGCCGAGCTCCCGGTGGAAGGAGTCAGGCGTGCGGGTGCCGTTGATCGACAGCAGCTTGTCGATCTTCGTGCGGACCTTGATCTCGGCCTCGGCGACGGCCTCCTCGTCGACCTCGCCGAAGGGGCCGTCGGCCAGGTAGTCGCCGATGGTGGTCGGCAGCACGAAGTACCCGTCGGCCAGGCCCTGCATCAGCGCCGACGCGCCCAGGCGGTTGGCGCCGTGGTCGGAGAAGTTGGCCTCACCGATCACGAACAGGCCGGGGATGGTGGACTGCAGGTCGTAGTCCACCCACAGGCCGCCCATCGTGTAGTGGACGGCGGGGTAGATGCGCATCGGCACGTCGTAGGGGTTCTCGCCGGTGATGCGCTCGTACATCTCGAACAGGTTGCCGTACTTCTTGCCGACGGCGTCGCGCCCGAGGCGGTTGATCGCGTCGCGGAAGTCGAGGTAGACGCCCAGCCCGCCGGGGCCGACGCCGCGACCCTCGTCGCAGACGTTCTTGGCGGCGCGGGAGGCGATGTCACGCGGCACCAGGTTGCCGAAGGCGGGGTAGATCCGCTCCAGGTAGTAGTCGCGCTCGTCCTCGGGGATCTCCCCGGGAGCCCGCGTGTCGCCCTTGGCCAGCGGCACCCACACGCGGCCGTCGTTGCGCAGCGACTCCGACATCAGCGTCAGCTTCGACTGGTACTCGCCCGAGACCGGGATGCAGGTGGGGTGGATCTGCGTGTAGCACGGGTTGGCGAAGTAGGCGCCCTGCTCGTGCGCCCGCCAGATCGCGGTGGTGTTGCAGCCCTTGGCGTTCGTCGACAGGTAGAAGACGTTGCCGTAGCCGCCGGTGGCCAGCACGACCGCGTCGGCCACGTGGCGTTCGATCTCGCCGGTCACCATGTCGCGGACGATGATGCCGCGCGCCTTGCCGTCCGAGACGATCAGCTCGAGCATCTCGTGCCGGGTGAACATCTGCACGGTGCCCGCCGCGACCTGCCGCTCCAGCGCCTGGTAGGCGCCGAGCAGGAGCTGCTGGCCCGTCTGCCCGCGCGCGTAGAAGGTGCGGGAGACCTGCGCGCCGCCGAAGGAGCGGGTGTCGAGCAGCCCGCCGTACTCGCGGGCGAACGGCACGCCCTGCGCGACGGCCTGGTCGATGATGTTCACCGACACCTGGGCCAGCCGGTAGACGTTGGACTCACGGGCGCGGAAGTCGCCGCCCTTGACCGTGTCGTAGAACAGCCGGTAGATCGAGTCGCCGTCGCCGCGGTAGTTCTTGGCGGCGTTGATGCCGCCCTGCGCGGCGATGGAGTGCGCACGCCTGGGCGAGTCCTGGTAGCAGAAGGACTTGACGTTGTAGCCGAGCTCGCCGAGCGTCGCGGCGGCCGAGCCGCCCGCGAGGCCGGTGCCGACCACGATGACGTTCAGCTTGCGCTTGTTGGCCGGGTTGACCAGCTTGGCGCCGAACTTCCGCTTCTCCCAGCGTTCCTCGATCGGCCCGGAGGGCGCCTTGGCGTCCCTGATCTCGGGACCCTCGGTGTACTTCACTTCACCACTCCTGTCATGACCGCGAACGGCACCGCGAGGAAGCCGGCGACCAGTACGGCCGAGACCAGGGCGGCCACGGTGTTCAGCGGCTTGCGGCGGCGGCCGTTCGACCAGCCGAGCGTCTGGAACATGCTCCACAGGCCGTGGCGCAGGTGGAGGCCCACCATGACGACGGCCACGACGTAGAAGACGGTCACCCACCAGCGTCCGGGCTGGAAGCCGTCGACCAGCCGCTCGGAGGGGGCGGAGGAGAAACCGGCCGGGTTGACGACGCCGAAGGTCAGGTCGAGCAGGTGCCAGACGACGAACAGCGCGATCGTGATGCCGCCGAACCGCATGATGTGCGTGGTGTAGCCCTTGGCCTGCGACTTCTTCACGGCGTACTTCACCGGGCGGGCCTTGGCCGCGCGCCTGGCCAGCGAGATGGCCGCCCACATGTGCAGGACGACGCTGACGAACAGGACGGCCTCGGTGAGCGTCAGCACCGTCCGGTACGGCACCAGCGGCTCGCCCATGACGCGCAGGAAGTGCGCGTACTCGTCGAAGGAGGCCTTCCCCAGGAAGATCTTGAGGTTGCCCACCATGTGGAGCAGCAGGAACAGCACGAGAATGGCGCCTGTGACGGCCATCACGGCCTTCTTGCCGTTCGAGGAGCCCAGGAACCCGCCGGTCTTCTTGGGCGTTGAAGGCTTCGCCGGTGGCTGTGGTGCCTTGGCGGGGGTGGAAACCGGCGCGGTGGCGGATCCGCGCTCAATCGTGGCTGTCACAACGTCCCACGCTATTTACGCTGCGTTTATCCGTCCAAGTCATCACAGTTCTGGTTTCGATAGCCTCAGGCTATACACCCGGTAGAGCGGCGCTTGGCACCCGCTGCCGTGCGACCAATCTCACAACCCCTACGCTGTGGAAAGTGCAGCTCCAGCAGCTCGCCTACTTCGTCGCGGTGGCGGAGACGAGGCACTTCACCCAGGCCGCCGAGCGCATGCGTGTGGCGCAGCCGTCGCTGAGCAAGCAGATCAAGGCGCTGGAGTCGGAGCTGGGCGCCCCGCTGTTCTCCCGCGCGCGCGGCAATGTCACGCTGACCCCCGCGGGCGAGGCCCTGCTGCCGCTGGCGCGCCGGATGCTGGCCGACGCCGACACCGCCCGCCAGGAGGTGGCCGAGCTGGCCGGCCTCAGGAAAGGCCGCGTACGGCTCGGCGCCACGCCGTCGCTGTGCGCGGGCCTGCTGGCCGACGCGCTCGCTCGTTTTCATCGTGCTTATCCGGGCATCGAGTTGCTCGTGGAGGAGGGCGGCTCGCGCGATCTGGTCAGAGCGCTCGCCAGAGGGCAGCTCGACCTCTCGGTGATCATCATGCCGTTGCAGAGCGACGACCCGGCCCTGGTGACGGAGGAGGTCCTGCGTGAGAACCTGGTCGTCGCCGCACCGTCACACGAGCGGGTCCGCCGGCCGTACCTGCGGATCGAGGAGCTGCGCGGGCGTCCCATGGTGATGTTCAGGCGCGGCTACGACCTGCGGGAGGCCACGCTGGCCGCCTGCCGGCAGGCGGGGTTCGAGCCGCGGTTCGCCGTCGAGGGCGGCGAGATGGACGCCGTGCTGCGCTTCGTCGAAGCCGGCTTGGGCGTGGCGGTGGTGCCCTCCATGGTGCTGGACGGCAGGCCGGGCCTGACCGGCATCCCCCTCGCCCCTCCCGGCCTGCGCCGTACGATCGCACTGGCGCACCGTAAGGACGTCGAACAGACCAGGGCCGCCCAGGCCTTCCGTGCCACCTTGCTCTTCTTCCTGGCCGAAGCGGAGCATGGCGGCGAACTCCCCCAAGGTGTCGAGCTCATCAGAGGTGTACGTGACAGCCCACGGCCTTCCTGAAATGCCGCCCCTGCTGCTGATCGAGGACGACCCGGGCGACGCGTTCCTGGTCGAGGAACTGCTTCAGGAGGTGGAGAAGCCGCCGAAGATCACGTGGGCGCGCAGCATGGCCGAGGCGAAGGACCGCTTCAACCGCGACATCCAGTGCGTTCTGGTCGATCTCTCCCTCCCTGACGCCACCGGCATGGACGCGCTGCGCCACGTGCTGGCCATGGCGGCCGACGTGGCCGTGGTCGTGCTGACCGGCCTCAACGACGCGCACGTCGGCATCGCGGCCGTCGCAGAGGGCGCCGAGGACTACCTGGTCAAGCAGGACATCGACGCCCGCCTGCTGGCCAGGGCCATCCGCTACGCCATCGAGCGCAAGCGCGCCGACCTGGCTCACCAGCGGCTCATCCAGTCGGAGCTGATCCGCAGGGAGAACACCCGCCTGGAGCGCGGGCTGCTGCCGGTGCCGCTGCTGGAGCCCGGCGCGGTCGAGCACCGGACCCGCTACCGCCCGGGGCGCCAGCGCTCGTTGCTGGCCGGCGACTTCTTCGACACCGTGCAGGGCCCCGACGGGGCGATCCACACCGTGGTCGGCGACGTGTGCGGACACGGGCCCGACGAGGCCGCGCTGGGGGTGGCGCTGCGCATCGCCTGGCGCACGCTGACGCTCGCGGGACGGCACGGCAACGACGCGCTCCAGACGCTCGACACCGTCCTCCGGCACGAGCGCAAGTCTCCCGAGATCTTCACCACCCTCTGCACCGCCACCATCGACCCCGGCCTGGCCCGCGCGACCATGCACCTGGTCGGCCACCCGCCGCCCGTGCTCATCCGAGGGGGTGAGATCGACGTCGTCAGGGGCGGCCCCTCGGGGCCGCCGCTCGGCATCTTCCCCGACGTGGAGTGGAAGGCCATCGACGTGCCGCTCGGCGACGCGTGGTCGCTGCTGGTCTACACCGACGGGCTGATCGAGGCCACCGTGGACGGCGGGCCCGGCCTGCTCGGCACCGAGGGCCTGCTGGCGATCATCGCCGACCACGGCGGCATCGATCTCGACCGCCTCATCGAGAGCGTGACCGAGATCAACGGGGAGGTCCTGAGCGACGACCTCGCCGCCGTACTGATCACGAGGAAGGGTTGAGCCGCATGTCCGCGCTGCGCCCGCTCCCCGCCCCGAAGCCGCCCACGGGGTACGGCAGGCTGCCCATCGGGCGCTGGTTCCTGTTCGCCGCGATCGTCGGGCTGCTCGTCGTCGTCGCGGGCGCCACGGTGACGGTCAGTTCGCTCGGCCGGCTGTCCGACGCGCGCCACGAGGTGGTCGAGGTCGTCGATCCGACCATGCTGGCCACCCTCGACCTGGCCGGCGCGCTGGCGAGCCAGCGGGAGGCGGTCACCGACTTCGGCCTGACCGCCGACCCGCAGTACGCCGACGCCTACGAGCGGGCCCGCGCGAGCGAGGACAGGGCCGTCGCGCGCATCAACGGCCTGATGCCCGGACATCGGATCGACAGCATCACGCGGGCCGCGGCGGCCTGGCGGGCGGAGGTCGCCGAGCCGATTCTCAAGGGCAGACCCTTGACCAAGGAGAGCGTCCAGGCTGACCGGGGCAGGTTCGACCAGGTGAGGTTCGCGCTGTCCGGCCAGCGCGCCGCCCTGAAGCTGCACCATGACAGCGGCGCCGCGCGCCTGACCGATCGGGCCAGGACGTTCGCCCTCGCCCTCGGCGTGCTGGCCGCCGTCCTGATCGGCCTGCTCGTGCTGATCGGCTTCATCGTCAGGCACATGGTGCTGCGCCCGGTGACCGAGCTGGCCGCGCAGGTCCGCGCGGTCGCCCACGGCGACTTCGACCACCCGCTACGGGTCGACAGGCCCGCCGAGCTGGCGGAGCTGTCGGGCCACATCGACGCGATGCGGCGCAGGATCCTGTCCCAGTGGCGGCGGTCGGACGAGCAGGCGGAGGAGCTGAGGCGTTCCAACGGCGAGCTGGAGCAGTTCGCCTACGTGGCCAGCCACGACCTGCAGGAGCCGCTGCGCAAGGTGGCCGGCTTCACCCAGATGCTGGAGCAGCGCTACGGCGACCAGCTCGACGACCGGGCCAAGCAGTACATCTCCTTCGCCGTCGACGCCGCCAAGCGGATGCAGTTGCTCATCAACGACCTGCTGGACTTCTCCAGGGTGGGCAGGATCGGCGGCGAGAAGGTGCCGCTCGACGCCGCGCTGCCGCTGGCCGACGCGCTGGCCAACCTCGCCGCCCAGATCGAGGAAGCGGGCGCCGAGGTGACCTGCGCCGGCCTGCCCGAGGTGACGGGCAACAGGAGCCAGCTCACCCAGCTCTTCCAGAACCTCGTCGGCAACGCCGTCAAGTTCCGGAGCGACGAGCCACCCGTCGTGCGCATCGCGGCCCGTCAGGCCGCCGACGGCATGTGGGAGTTCTCGTGCGCCGACAACGGGATCGGCATCGAGCAGAAGTACGCCGACCGGATCTTCCTGATCTTCCAGCGGCTCCACACCCGCGACCGCTACCCGGGCACCGGCATCGGGCTGGCGCTGTGCAAGAAGATCGTGGAGTATCACGGCGGCCGGATCTGGGTGGACAATGACACCAGGCAGGGCCCCGGCACGACCGTGCGGTGGACCCTTCCGGGCAGGGGCGAGTGATGAACGTGCTGCTGGTCGAGGACGACCCCGGCGACGTCCTGCTGACCAGGGAGGCGTTCGAGCTCAACCGGGTGCGCAACACGCTCTACGTCGTCAGCGACGGCGAGGAGGCCATGGCCTTTCTGCGCCGGCAGGGCGCCTACACCGCCGTGCCCAGGCCCGACATGATGCTGCTCGACCTCAACCTGCCCCGCAAGGACGGCAGGGAGGTGCTGTCCGACGTCAAGAGCGACCCCGATCTGCGCAGCATTCCCGTCGTGGTCCTCACCACCTCCGAGGCGGAGGAGGACATCCTGCACAGCTACCGCCTCCACGCCAACGCGTACGTGACCAAGCCGGTGGATCTTCATCAGTTCGTCAGGGTCGTCCGGCAGATCGACGAGTTCTTCGTGAGCGTGGTTAAACTGCCCCCTAACGGGGATGGGTGACGGGAATCACAGCCAGGCATCGGAAAAGGTGAGTGATGCTTCTCACACAACCCGATGCCAGCGTCGTAACGTATCCCCCACCAATGCGCGAGAGGCGAGTGATTCCACCACCCTCGCAGCACCCATTCCGCGGGAGGTGGAGAGGTCCGCGATGACCCAGACGACCCCTGAACCCCAGGTCAGACGAGAGCGCGCCCGAATCACAGTGCGCACGTTGCGCACAGATCGATGGTGGATCGCCCCGCTTTTGACCTTTCTAGGGCTGATGTCCTTTCTGGTCTACGGTGTGTGGGCGATTCTCGACACCAGCTACTTCGTCGAGCCCTACATCGCACCATTCTCGTCGCCGTGCCTGGCGACCTCGTGTCACGAGGGGGCGAGGTTCCTCGGGCTGGCGCCGTTCGGCGACTGGTACACCCTGCCGCCGGGGCTGCTGATCCTCGGCCTGCCCGGTGGCTTCCGGCTCACCTGCTACTACTACCGCAAGTCCTACTACCGCTCGTTCTGGCTCTCGCCGCCGGCATGCGCCGTCCAGGAGCCGCACGGCAAGTACACCGGTGAGACCCGCTTCCCGCTGATCATCCAGAACATCCACCGCTACTTCTTCTACGCGGCGATCATGATCGGCCTCGTGCTCGCCTACGACGCGGTGCTCGCGCTCGTCCACAAGCCGCTCGGGCTCGGCACCTGGATCCTCATCGGCAACGCGATCCTGATCAACCTGTACACGCTGTCGTGCCACTCCTGCCGGCACATCACCGCGGGACGGCTCAACCACTTCTCTCGCCACCCGCTGCGCTACAAGGCCTGGACGTTCGTCTCCAAGCTCAACGCCAAGCACCAGCCGCTGGCGTGGGCGTCGATGTTCTCGGTGATGGGCGCCGACTTCTACGTCCGCCTCGTGGCCAAGGGCATCATCACCTTCCCGTACGCGTAAGGACCCGGAACACGTGGGATCTCAAGTGGAAATCGAGCGTCACGAATACGACGTCGTCGTCATCGGCGCCGGCGGCGCGGGGCTGCGGGCCGCCATCGAGGCCCGCCAGCAGGGCAAGCGCACCGCGATCGTGTGCAAGTCGCTGTTCGGCAAGGCCCACACGGTCATGGCCGAGGGTGGCGCGGCGGCGGCCATGGGCAACGTCAACTCCGACGACAACTGGATGGTGCACTTCCGCGACACCATGCGCGGCGGCAAGTTCCTGAACAACTGGCGCATGGCCGAACTGCACGCCAAAGAGGCTCCCGACCGGGTGTGGGAGCTGGAGGCGTGGGGCGCGCTGTTCGACCGGACCAAGGACGGGAAGATCAGCCAGCGCAACTTCGGCGGCCACGAGTACCCGCGGCTCGCGCACGTGGGCGACCGGACGGGGCTGGAGCTGATCCGCACCCTGCAGCAGCGCGTGGTCGCCCTGCAGCAGGAGGACTACGAGAACCACGGCGACTACGAGGCCTACATCAAGGTGTTCGCCGAGTGCACGGTCACCCGGCTGCTCAAGGACGGCGACGCCGTCTCCGGCGCGTTCGGCTACTGGCGCGAAACCGGCAACTTCGTCGTCTTCGACGCCCCCGCCGTCGTGCTGGCCACCGGCGGCATCGGCAAGTCGTACGTGGTGACCTCCAACTCCTGGGAGTACACCGGCGACGGCCACGCCCTGGCCCTCCTGGCCGGCGCCAAGCTCATCAACATGGAGTTCATCCAGTTCCACCCGACCGGCATGGTGTGGCCGCCGTCCGTGCGCGGCATCCTGGTCACCGAGTCGGTCCGCGGCGACGGCGGCGTGCTGCGCAACTCGCTCGGCGAGCGGTTCATGTTCAACTACATCCCCGAGGTGTTCAAGGACAAGTACGCCACCACCGAGGAAGAGGGCGACCGCTGGTACACCGACCAGGCCAACAACCGCCGCCCTCCGGAGCTGCTGCCGCGTGACGAGGTGGCCAGGGCGATCAACTCCGAGGTGAAGGCGGGGCGCGGATCGCCGCAGGGCGGCGTGTTCCTCGACGTCTCCACCCGGCTGCCCGCCGCCGAGATCGTCAAGCGGCTGCCGTCGATGCACCACCAGTTCAAGGAGCTGGCCGACGTCGACATCACCGCCGAGCCGATGCAGGTGGGCCCCACCTGCCACTACATCATGGGCGGCGTCGAGGTCGACGCCGACACCGCCGCCGCGGCCGTACCGGGACTGTTCGCCGCCGGAGAGGTCTCCGGCGGCATGCACGGCTCCAACCGGCTGGGCGGCAACTCGCTGTCGGACCTGCTGGTGTTCGGCAGGCGCGCGGGCGCCGGCGCCGCCGCCTACATCGACTCGCTGAGCGCGCGGCCCACCGTGTCGCAGGAGAGCGTCGACAGCGCCAAGGCCGAGGCGATCGCCCCGCTCGAGCGCTCCGGCGAGAACCCCTACGAGGTCCACCACGAGCTCCAGCGGACCATGAACGAGCTGGTCGGCATCATCAGGACGTCCTCGGAGGTCGCCGAGGCGCTCGAGGTCGTGGAGAAGCTGAAGGAGCGGGTCCACCTCGTCGGCGCGGCCGGCGGGCGCATCTACAACCCGGGCTGGCACCTCGCGCTCGACCTGCGCAACATGCTGCTCGTGTCCGAGTGCGTGGCCAAGGCCGCGCTGATGCGCGAGGAGAGCCGCGGCGGCCACACCCGCGACGACTTCCCCGGCATGAACGCCGAATGGCGGCGCAAGCTGCTGGTCTGCTCCGCCGCCGCCGACGGCTCGTCCGTCACCGTCGAGGAGAAGGAGCAGCAGCCTATGCGTCCCGACCTGCTGGCCCTGTTCGACCTGGCCGAGCTGAAGAAGTACCTCACCGACGACGAGTTGGACGGGATCGAATGAGTTACAAGGCGAAGTTCCGCGTCTGGCGCGGTGAGGGCGGCGAGGGCAAGCTCGAGGACTTCACCGTCGAGGTCAACGAGGGCGAGGTCGTCCTCGACATCATCCACCGGCTCCAGGCCACCCAGGCGCCCGACCTGGCCGTGCGCTGGAACTGCAAGGCCGGCAAGTGTGGCTCCTGCTCCATGGAGATCAACGGCAAGCCGAGGCTCGGCTGCATGACCCGCATGTCCACCTTCGAGGAGGACGAGACGATCACGGTCACACCGATGCGCACCTTCCCCGTCATCAAGGACCTGGTGTGCGACGTGTCGTTCAACTACCAGAAGGCCAGGGAGGTGCCGTCGTTCACGCCGCCGGCCGACGTACGCCCCGGCGAGTACCGGATGCAGCAGGTCGACGTCGAGCGCTCGCAGGAGTTCCGCAAGTGCATCGAGTGCTTCATGTGCAACAACGTCTGCCACGTCATCCGTGACCACGAGGAGAACAAGCCGGCCTTCTCCGGGCCGCGCTTCCTCATGCGGATCGCCGAGCTGGACATGCACCCCTACGACGTGGCCGACCGCAAGGAGTCCGCGCAGAAGGACCACGGGCTCGGCTACTGCAACATCACCAAGTGCTGCACCGAGGTCTGCCCCGAACACATCAAGATCACCGACAACGCGCTGATCCCGCTGAAGGAGCGCGTCGTCGACCGCAAGTACGACCCGCTGGTCTGGCTCGGCAGCAAGATCTTCAAGCGCCAGAGCTGACCCCACCGGCCCCTCCAGGACCGCCCGGCCATCCGGGCGGTCCCCACCCGGCCCCTCCCCGCATCCACCGGGCACCGGACTTATCGGATACGGCGCGCTCCGCATCCATCCGGTACAGCGGCTCCTCGCATCCATCCGGCACAGCGGGCCTCTCGGGTCCTTCCGGCACAGCCGGCTCCTCGGGTCCTTCCGGTACGGCTGCCGCCGGGTCACGCGCCGACCGCCGTCGTGGGCTCGCCCCCGTCACCGTGCGCTCCTCCAGCAGGACTTCGCCTCCCCCCGCCACGGCGCCCCGTCAGGCGCGCACCGGGGCAACGCACCGACCCACCCGGCAAGCCCGTCAGGCACCCGCTGGCACCCGACGTACGCTCGCGTCATCCCCGGCAGGCCGTCGACACCCGCCGAGCCGACCATGTGGGGAACCATCACACGGCGATCCAGTGACCGATCACCCCCGGCAGGCCGTCACACGCTCGCTGAGCCCCGAGCGCCCTTCAATCGGTCGCCAGGCGCACGGGCCGGTCCGGGTCTGTGGCCGGTCAGAACTCGCGGTGGTCGTCGACGTCGCGCAGGGGAAGGATCGCCGTGCGGTCCTCGGCCGTGGGAGCGGCGTCGTCGAGCTTCCAGGGCTCGGCGTCGCCCGCCTCGACGATCGTCGGGCCACCCGCCTGACCCTTGTGGTGCGGATCGTCGTAGGGCGCGTCACCGCCCGGTGGGATGTCGCCGAGCGACGGCTGGTCCGGCGGAACCAGCGGCTCGAACAGGTCGCGGTACTGCGGCTGCTGCCCCGGCGCCAGGTCAGGAGGCAGCGGGTCGTCGCCGGCCACGTGGAACTCGCGCGGCTTGAAGGCGTCGAAGTCGCCGGCCGGCCGATCGTGGCTCTCCACAGACTCGGGCTGGACGTACTCCGGCTGCGTGTACTCCGGCTGGGTGTACTCGGGGTGCGAGTATTCCTGCTGGGCGTACTCGGGGTGCGGGTACCCGGGCTGCGGGTGCCCCGCCTGCGCGGAGTAGTCGGCCGTCGGACCCGGCTGGCCGTACATCGACGGGTCCTGCGGGAACGGGTGCTGGTAGACCGGCTGGTACTGGGCGGGACCGCCCGGGTAGGTCTGCACCGGCACGAAGCTGATGATCGGCGCGTAGGCCGGGACAGGCCCCGCGAAACCGGGTCCGGCCGGGTAGCCACCGTACGGCTCGGCGGCGGGCTCGCCCCGGTGGTGTCCTGGCTGCTGCGGCCCGGCCCTGCGGACGGCGGCGGCGTGGGCCATCCTGCGCAGCCGTCCCTCGAAGATGAGCACGGCGAACAGCGCGAGCAGGACCAGCACCAGCGCGGGGATGCCGAGCTTGCGGCTGAGCGTGGTCTGGTCGTACTCCGGTGCGGCGTTGCGCACCACCAGTTCCTCGGAGTCGGAGACAGCCGTCGTGGGCTCGCTCGGCGCCTGCGAGGGCGTGTCGTCCTGCACGGTCGGGAAGGAGAACGTCGGCGTCTCCTCGCCGGTGTCGGGGGCCGACGGCACGCTCACGTCCGCCGAGGGCACCACCGGCGGCGGCTGCTGGACGGGCGGAGCCTGCGTCGCCGGCGGCTTGGCCGTGGTCTTCGCGGGCTCGGGCGCCTTGCTGGTCTTCGTCGGCGACGGCGTCACCGTGGTCGTCACGGTCGTGACGGGATCGGTCGGCGTAGGCGTCGGCGACCCGAGCGTGGTGGTGATCGTGACCGTGGTGACGACCTCGGTCGGCTCGCAGGCCTCACCCGCGTCACACGGCGGGATCGCGTCTCCCGGGTCGCGCGCCACGACCGACGCGCTGGCCACCTGGCTGATGACCGGGACCGCCGCGAGCACGACACCGCCGCTGATCCCTAAGGAGAGCAGCAGGGCGGAGACGGCCGTCAGTCGCCTGGGTGCCACCGCTGCCCTCCGCGCATTCCCGAAACCTAGGTCAACGAGAATACTAGGACGGTAAATGTCAGCGCAAAGTCCGATTTACGACATCGGCTGTGATTTCCTGACACCGCGGCTCCGCTGGGCCCGCGCGACGCCCCACAGCGCGGCGAGCAGCACCAGAATGCCGCCCCCCACGTACGGCAGGCCGTTCAGCCCCGTGGTGAGATCGGTCCTCCTCGCGGCCTGCGGCTTCGCGGGCGAGACGGCGAGTTCGCGAGCCAGCGGCGCCGCCATGACGGACGGCGCGCTCGCCGCCGACTGTTCGGGCGCGACCTGCGGAAGGCGCAACGCCGAGCCACCCGACGCCTGCTGCGCCTCCTGTGCCCCGGTCAGCGCCGCGTCGGTCATCGGCGTCGCCTCCGCGGCCCACCGGCTCGTCGCGGGGGCCTTGACCCCGGTGGCCGGACTCTTCGTCCCCGTGCCACGAGACCGAACGTCAGCGGAAGCCTTCGCGCCCGTGGCCGGAGACCGGACACCAGTGGCAGGAGTCTTCGCCCCCGTGGCCGGAGACCGGACACCGGTGGCAGGAGCCTTCGACCCCGTCACCGAAGACCGAACGCCGGTCGCGGGAGTCTTCGTGCCCGTGGCCGAGGACCGGACGCCGGTCGCGGGAGTCTTCGTGCCCGTGGCCGAGGACCGGACGCCGGTCGCCGGAGTCTGAACCCCGGTGGCGAGAGACCGCATCCCGCTGGTGGGCGCCTGAATCCCCGTGACAGGAGACTGCACGCCGCTGCCGGACGACCGGGTGGCCGGGAACTGAAGCCCCGTGGCGGCAGGCAGGACGCCCGTGGCAGGCGCCTTGACGCCCGTCCTCGGCAGCCTCCTGCCCGTCACGGCCCTGGACTTGGGAAGCCGCATACCTGTCGCAGACGACCGCGCGCTCACCCCCGGCTGCTGGACCCCGGCCCCGGTCGCAGGCGACTGAACCCCGGCCCCGGTCACAGGCGACCGAGCTCCGGTCACGGGCGACTGAACGCCCGTCGCAGGCGACTGAACTGCGGTCACGGGCGGCTGGACACCGGTCACGGGCGGCTGAACGCCCGTCACGGGCGGCTGGACACCGGTCATGGCCTGGGCTCCGACCCCGGCGGGGTGGGGCAGGGTCCAGGGCTGCCAGGTCGCCTCCCCCGCGCTCCACGCCGTCGCGCCCCTGCCCCCGTCGTCGACGCGGCGCACCGGTTCACCCGGGACACCGCCATCCGCCCCCTGGGCCTGGGCGCGCGAGTCCGCGGCCCCGCCCGCGCCATCGGACAGCTCCGGCAGTTCGGCGGCCTGCGCAGGCCGCGCGTCACCGGGAGCGAGCAACATCGGGCGCGGATCGACGGATCCGGGCGAGGGATGCCGCACCGGACGCGGCTCGGCGAAGCCCGCCAGCGGGTAGTTGACCGGGCGCGGCTCGGCGAACCACGGCAGCGGGTTCGCCGAGCGCGGTCCGGCTGGCCCTGGTGCCGGGTAGTTCCTCGGACGCGGCTCAGCGGCCCCTGATGCCGGATAGTTCGCCGGGCGCGGCTCAGCGGACGCCTGCGCCGGTACGTTCCCCGGGCGCGAGTCGGCGGACGCCTGCGCCGGGCGCGACTCGGCGGACGCCGGCGGGACGTTCCCCGAGCCCGGCTCGGCCGATCCCGGCGCCGGGTAGTTCGCCGGGCGCGGCTGGGCGAACAGGGGCACGGGGTAGTTCGCGGGACGCGGCTCCGCGAAGACCGGCAGCGGATAGTTCGCGGGACGCGGTTGGGCGAACATGGGGACGGGATAGTTCGCCGGGCGCGGCTCGGCGAACCACGGCAGCGGCAGCGAAGCGACCGGGATCGTGGTCGTCTTGGTGACCCGCTCCGGAACGCCGTCGGCGCCTTGTCGTGCCTGCGCCTCCGCGGTCAGCACGACCTCCCTCGCGCCCTCGGGCACGGTGAGCCTGACGTCGGCCGCCCGTTCTCCCTGGGCGTTCCCGAACCGGCACATCCCCGCACCGGCCCCCGCGGAGCCCGCGCCTCCCGCACCGGTGGAACCCCCACCGGTGGAACCCGCACCCGGCGCGGCATCCGCAGAGACCGAGCCCGCCGGGGACCCTGCGCCTCCAGCCGAACCCTCAGCCGACGCGGCACCTCCAGCCGAGCCCGAGCCCGGCGCGACACCGCCTCCTGCCGAGCCCGCACCGTCGACGGCCGACCCCGCGCCGGGCGCGGCGTCCGCTCCGGTGGCGGGCGACGCGGCGCACGTCACCTGCGACAGCGCCCGCGCCGGCCGGGCCGTGACCGCCAGACTGGTGTCCTGTGCCGGCCCTTCCACGGCCACCCTGAAGCGCAGCACATCACCGGTTCGCAACCATCGGCCCACGTCCGGATCGGCCACCCGCTCCACTCTGAGCTCGATCAGCCCTTCGCGGGAAACCCCCGCAGAAGGTACCTCGATCTCCGAAGCCTCGACCGCCGACGTCGTGGCCGTGGTCGCCAAGATCAGCGCCCCTGATCCGACAGCCGACGCTATCTGGGCACGACGCCACCAACTCACTGCGCTTCTCCGCTTTTCCCCCGAGACGGGACGCGCCAACAAATACACTGCGTAGTGGTTATGTCACGCAGTGGAGTGGATTAATCCTCTCGCAGCAGAGTCTCCACAACCTTGACCACCGGAAGATCGGCCGCCAGCCACGGCACGTCGTAGAACTCCTCCGGCGCGAGCCAGCGCAGCGCCAGGTGCTCCTTGGTCTGGGGCGTGCCGGAGACCAGCGACGCCAGCCACACCCGCATCACGTAGTCGTCGCCGAGCGGCCAGTCGCCGCCCACGCGCTCGCCGACCCGGATGATCACGCCGAGTTCTTCGTGACACTCCCTGACCAGCGCGTCGATGTCGTTCTCCCCTTCGTCGACCTTGCCTCCGGGGAACTCCCAGCCGCCGGCCAGCTCGGGTGGCTCTGCTCGCTGCGCCGCCAGCAACCTGCCGTCGGCGATGATCGCCGCGCCCACCACCAGAACCGCCATCGCATCTCCTTGCCTTCGAGCCTCCCAACCTTACGCATCCGCCCCTGCGCCGGGGCAGGGGACGGAAGGCCAACGGTTGGTGAAGGATCACAGCGCTACAACACGGGGGTGAGCTTGGCCAGTTGCTCCTTGACGGCCGAATTCTCCAGCGGCCTGGTGAATCCGACGATGGCGTCCCTGCCCCGATAGCTGGTGACCTTGATCGGGCCGCACAACCGGCAGCGCGCCTCGACCATCTTCCCCTTCGACACCACCATCCCGACGTGTCCGGGATTGTCGGCACTGGTTCCTGGCCCCGCGTTGAAGAAGACGAGATCGCCGGGCTGCTCCTGCCCGTCGGGCACCTTCACCCCGAACGGCCACTGCCCGAACGTCGTCCTGGGGATCGTCAGCCCCACGCTCCGGTAGGCCATGTAGATGATGCCGGAGCAGTCGAAGGCGTCGGGCCCGGTGCCGCCCCACAGGTACGGCTTGCCGCGCTGGTCGAGCGCGTAGGCGAGGATCCGCGCCACCACGCCGCTCGGCGCCGCCTCGATGAGCGGTTCGTCGCATCCGGCGTCGGCCTGCGGCGGCACCTTGACCTCGCCGTCGGCGGCGTACTTGCGCGCGATCTCCTCGACCTGGTCGACGTACCACCACGCCCGGTTGTAGACGAACAGCGACCGCCGCACGTTCTCCGGGGCCCCGTTGCGCTTGAGCATCTTGGCCGCACCCAGGATGGCGTCGGCCGGGTTGTAGATGTCGGCCCAGCCGTCGCCGTCGCCGTCCGACGCGTACCCGTTGAACTCCGACGGGATGGGGATGCGCTTGGCCCCGCCCCACGTGCTCACCAGGAACTGCATCGGCCCGGCGGCACCGGCGTAGTTGGTGCCGCTCTGCACGCCGGGCAGGGTGGAGCGGCCGTGGTCGGTCTCGCGCTTGCCCACGGCCGCCAGGATCGTCCACTGGACGCCCACCTGCTTGCCGAACTTCTGGTAGAGCGCCAGGTAGTCGGGGGGAATGTCGGCTGTCGCCCCTTCCGAGGCTGGTTCGTCCGCCTGCGTGATCTCCTCGCAGCCGGAAAGACTGCCGTCACTGATGAAGGAGGGGAAGCTGGTCATCAGCATCGGGGACATGATCAGCGTCACCAGTACCAGCCCGGCGAGCCCGAGCGCCCCGACGATTTTCGTGCGGGAGGAGAACTTCACCCGGAGCTGTCTCCGTCCTGCCCCTGGTCGGCGGGCTGCAGGTCGAAGACCCGCCAGTCGGAGCCCATCTGTTGCACGGTCACCGCGTAGTCCTCGTCGCGCCTGGTCGACCCGCTCTTGGCCGACACCTGCCTGGTGCCGGTGACGACGAAGACGATGGAGGTCCTGTCGACCTGCCTGATCTCCTTGACCTTCGCGGTCGCCTGCGAGACCACCTGATCGGTCCTGTTCGCCTCGACGGTGCCCGGCGAGGTGACGGTCCGCGTCAGCACCTCGGCCAGGTCGGCGGTGGTGAACACCTTCAGCCGGTCGGCGTAGGCGGCCGGTTCCTCGTCGTAGCGGAAGCTGCCGTAGGCGGCGGCGAAGCGCACGGCCAGGTCCGCCGCCGCGGCCAGCTCCTGCTTGGTCATCGGAAGGTAGGAGTAGATGTCGAAGGGCGCGTCGCTCGCCGTGGCCAGCGGGGTGACGGCGGCGGGCGCCGCCGAGGCCCCGGACCCCGTACGCCCCGCCGCCTCCTGACCGGCGGCGGGCACGGGCTCGTCCGAGGCGGGCCACATCGTGACGAAGAGCCCGACCGCCGCCAGCACCAGCACGATCGCGGCGAAGGCCAGCCCTCTCCTGTCACCCAGCTGTGCCATCGTCAATCCTTGTCGGAGCTGTTGGGTCGCAGCCAGAACGGCACGGGCGGCTCGTCGCTCCTGCCCTCGCTCTTACGGCTGGGCAGCCACAGCGGCGGCGGCTCAGCCGAACGGGCCTGCGGGGCCTCGGCCGGACGCCCGCCACCGGACGAGCCGATCGGACCGCGCCCGGCCGGCGAGCCCGACGACCCGCGCGACGAGGACGAGCCACGCGAGCCCGACGAGCCACGCGAAGAGGACGAGCCCGAGCCGCCGCCGAACAGCCCACCGGACGAGCGGACGCCGCGGCCCGAGCGTGAGCCGCCTGCCGTACCGCTGGAGCCGCCCGTGGCGGCCCAGCCGCCGCCCGACCTGCTGCCGAACCAGCCCGATCCGCGGGAACCGCCGGAGCCGCCGGTCCTGGACCCACCGGAGGTGGCTGCGCCGGACCCGGTGCCGGATCCGGCGCCGGCGGACAGGGCGGCCGAGACGCCGCCGGTGCCCGTGCGGGTGGGCGGGGTGGCGCGGCCGCCCGAGCCGAGGTTGAGCGGGGGTGCCGCGCCGGTGCGCTGCGCGGCGGCGGGCCTGGCGCCCGCCTTGCCTTCAGCGTCGGTAGCCAGCGGCGCCGGCACCCTGGTGCCGGCCTGCGCGTTGGCCGCCGCGCCCTCCTCCCCCCTGACCCTGCCCTGGGCGACGGCCGCGCCCACGGCCGTGGCCCCCGCGGTACTGCCCGCCGCGGCCGCCTGGATCAACGGTTCGGCCTTGCGCAGGCCCCAGCGTCCGGCCTTGGTGATGGCGACGGGCGGCAGCACGTTGGCGGCGCGCTCCAGGGTCGGCGCGGAGGCGGCCTCGCCGAGCATCCTGGTGGTGAGCGTGTGGCCGCTCATCGAGGCGAACAGGTGCTGGAACGGTCGCCGGTAGAAGAACACCGCGATCGTCAGCAGCGCCATGAACAGGATCTGGATGCCCCACGGCAGCGCCGTGGCCATGATCAGCGCGTAGCCGTACACCAGTACCCCGAGCACCAGCGCCAGCACGGCCTGTCTGAGCAGCATGCCGATCAGCATCTCGACCCAGCGCATCGCGATGATCCGGCCGCTGCCCGGATGGACGCCGATGAGCAGGAAGACCGGCCCCAGGATCAGCAACAGCAGGAAGCCGACCTTGAGCACCAGCAGCGAGACGGCCACCAGGAAGATCAGGAGCCCGGCGATGAGCGCGGCCAGCAGCGCGCCGATGGCGATGCCGAGCCTGCCGCTCCAGTCCTTGCCCTGGAACAGGAAGTAGATGGACGTGGTGCGCAGCGGTTCGGCGATCTCGTTGTAGGCCGCCTGGTGGGCGGTGCTGCTGGGCGGCTGGCCGGCCTGTTCCTGTTTGTCGATCGCCTGGATGTCGAGGAGCTTGGCGCCGAAGTCGCGGATGACGGGCGCGTTCGGGTCGGAGGTGCCGAACTGGCCGACCAGCCACGGCCTGCACACCAGCGTGGACCACAGCGCGTCGGCGTTCTGGTCGACGCTCGGCACGCCGGTCCTGGCGTAGCCGCCCTCGACCGGCTTGTCGCCCTGCGCGCCCTTGGCCGGCAGGCACGAGGTCCCGCCCGCGCCCGGCAGCCCGGAGAAGGCCTGGTTGACCACCTCGGTGGTCTTGTCCGTGACGATCTTGCCAAGCCCGGTGAAGTCGCCGGGACGGCTGAAGAACCACACGGCCGCGGTGACCGCGATGACCATCCAGACGACGGCCTCGGTGGTGACCGACGCCCTGCGCCTGAACAGTCCGTACCAGGCCAGCCAGATGGCGGCCAGGATGATGATCGGCTGCAGGAAGGGCCAGTACATCGCGGCGGCGAGGTTCTCCACGATGTCGTCGACCACGTCCTTGATCGACTGCAGCGGGCCCTCGGTGGCCGCGGCCTGGTAGGTGGTGATCGTCAACCGGTCCACGGCCTTGGCCCAGTCGAAGATCATGTTCGCCCACGTGTTGCCGAGCACGGCCGCGACGTCGCTGCAGCCGAGCCCGTCGGTGTGCCAGAACAGGCCGGCCATGCCGTAACGGGCGTAGTTGGTCGTCGCCTGCGGCGCCGCCGCCGTACCCTCCGGCGGCGGCGGTTGCAGCAGGCCGTCGACACCGCTGTCGACGAGCTGCGGGGCGAGGTCGGGTGAAAGGTCACAGAACGGAGCGGCGGCGGCCGCCGTGCCCGAGGGCAGGGCGATGGGCAGCGCGACGATGCCGATGAGCAGCACCAGCGCCAACGTCAGCCGCCGACCTAGTCGGCCCTTCATGAACGTACCTCCTGGGCTCCGGTCACTCCCCCGCGAATCTGATCATGCACGTTCTCCCCGGGTTTGTCGTGCGTCGGGTTCGTGTCGAGCCACCTGAGCAGCTCGTCGGAGATCAGGTCTACGCCGATGCGGCCCGCTCTGCCATCGAGGTCACGGAAAATGCATTCCCCGTTGCCCAGCGACCGCAGCACGGCCTTGTGCTCCTCCGAGGCCTCCACGCCGAGCAGCGCCATGACGTGGCCGACCTCCACCCGTTCGGTGGAGCGGAAGGCGAAGACCGACGAGAGACAGTTGGTCACCTGCTCGTTGAGCAGGTCGCCCGCGTTCTGCGAGACCAGGACGAGCGCGGTGTTGCGGGAGCGGCCCATCCGGCTGACCTCGGGCACCAGCTTGGCGCCCTCGGGCGTGGAGGTGATCGCCCACGCCTCGTCGAGGAAGATGGCCTTGGGCGCGCGCCGGTCGAGGCCGTTCATCAGCCTGCGGGCGAACTGCGAGACCAGGTAGAGCAGCGCGACCGACAGGCGTTGCTCGTAGGAGTAGTCGTCGCGCGCCGTGGTGGCGTCGGGCAGGGTGAGGCCGCCGAGCGTGAAGACGGTCGTCCAGCCCTCGCTGTCGATCTGCTCCCCGCCGGAGGCGTCGAAGCACAGCCTCGCCAGGTGCATCTCCGACATCGAGCGCAGCACGGCGCCGAGGTTCTTCGACGCCGCGTCGCCGGCCTGCTCCAGGAAGTCGACCACCTTGCCCAGCGAGGGGTCGGGCGCGTTGGAGACGGCCGCCACCGCCTGGATCATCGCCGACTCGCGCTCCTCCGACATGCGCGGCAGCAGCAGCCGCAGCGTCTCCGTGGCCATGGTCTTCTTGGCCGCGATGTCGTCGCCGAACGAGAACGGGTCGAGCAGGCCGGGCGCGGCCGACCCCAGCGGGATGATGCGGGCCTTGCGCTCGCGCTTCTGCAGCAGCCGTACCAGCGACTCGGCGTCGCCCTTGGGGTCGATCACCGCGACGGTGACTCCGCGCAGCGCCATCTGGTAGATCATCAGCAGCGCCAGCGTCGTCTTGCCGCCGCCGGGCTCGCCGGTGATCGCGATGGCCGTCGGCCGGTTGCGGGCGGCGGCCACCAGCGGGTCGAAGTGGACGATGCTGCGGGCGCGGCCCACCGTCTCGCCGATGTACGGGCCGTGCCAGCCGGCCTCGGTCTCGATCCGGTCGCCCAGGTCGACGGTCGCGGTCGCCATGCCACCGGCGATCGTGCGCAGCGGCTGGCGCTGGGCGTAGGCGTTGACCGTCACCTTCTCCCCCGGCAGCGCCTCGCAGAACAGCGAGAACTGGTCGCCCGTGGAGTTGACGATGTCGATGCCCATGTCGCGGTAGTGCTCGACGACCGCCTCGACGCGCTGCAGGCAGATCTCCTCGGTCGGGGCGCTCACGATCAGCCGGTGCCAGCCGTAGACGAAGGGCAGGCGTTCCTTCGTGATGCCGTGCTCCAGCATGCGGGCCGCGTCGATCTGCTCGGCCAGCGCGATCGGCGCCTCCGCGCCGGCCTCACGGATGTGGATGTCCATGTCGCGGGCGTGGGCGAGCTTGCGGGCGACGTCCTTGGACGCCTTGACCGGCGGGATCAGCCGCATCCGGCTGGAGATCTCCACGGGGAAGGGCAGCTGGTCGGCGAAGTGCATCCACGGCTCGCCGTCCGGGAAGGGCATCAGGTCGGGGAAGCGGGCGAACGACAGGTGCGCCACGTAGGAGTCGCCCTGCGGCTGCGCGATGCGCAGGAACGACCTGCCGTTGTGGATCTGCCCCTCGACCAGCGACTCGATCTCGCCCCTGCCCCAGCGCCGCTTCGGGCTCGCGCTGGCCGGCGGGTCGCCGAGCGAGGCGGTCGCCGCGTGCCTGAACAGCCACGCCACCTCGCCCGAGGTCGCGTGGCGGGCGTAGAGGGCGCTGGAGGCCAGCGCCCGGCCGAGCCGTTCGGCCTGCTCGGTCCAGCGGGCGAGCTCGCCGTCGGGCACGTGGTCGTCCTCGAGCCCGAGCGCCTTCTCGCTGCGCTGGTAGAACCCGAACAGCTGCGCCAGCACGCCCGCGCCGAGCTGGCGGCCGCGCGGGCCGAGCCGTACGCCGAGGTAGACCTCCTTCGACCAGAAGTCCTTCGCCCAGACGTGCCGGTACATCTCCTCCAGGTAGTCGCGCCAGCCAGGGCCCTCGTCGGAGGTGCCGTTCAGCGCCATCGCCCACTCGGCCGCGGGATAGGTGCGGTGCGCGACCCTGAGATGCACCTCGGCGTCCGGCATGCGGATCGCCGCCAGCGCGATCGTGATGTTGGTGGCCAGCGCCTCCCGCTCCTCCGGAGTGACGAACTCGTAGCTGACCGTCGGCAACCGGAAGTAGGCCCACGCGGAGCCCTCGGTGAGCAGGATGCGGTCGTCGAAGTATCGGACCGCCAGACGCTGGTGCGCCCGAGTCGCCCTGCTCATGCCGCCCCCTCCGCGCATGAGCCCCGCTGACCGGCAAGAAGCGTGCTCATCAGACCGCCATACCTCCGTCGTGCCGGTGTCCGGATGCGATGGCAGCCGACCTGGCACGCTCCTCGTTGGGTGCCCTGGGGGTCACTGGGCCAGTTCCTCCTCGCTGGAACGGGTGCTCTGTGCTGACGCGAAACCCGCGATCACGACCCCGGCGAGAGCGAGGTAGGCCCGCCGTCCCGCCTGTCGTAGCTGTTCTGGCTCCACCGGTTCGGTACGGCTCTGCGCCAGGTCGTCCTCCCACGGCACCCTGACGATGGCCCGGCACCTCCCGCGCGCCACCGCCTCGGCCTGCTCCACGTCCACCATGCTGCGGCGGCTCACCCCGTTGACCACCATGACCGCGCGCCTGCGCAGGTCGGCGCAGCCGTGGCCGTCGAGCCACTCGAACGTCATCGCCACCGCCTCAGCCGCGTCCTCGCTGGCCGGGACGACGAGCACCAGCTGGTCGGCGTACGGCAGGACGCGGGCCGCCAGCGAGGGCGCCGGGTCCAGGACGGTCAGCTTGTAGTGGTGGTCGAACAGGTGCATCGCCTGGCCGAGCCGGTGGTCGGAGTAGAGCGTGCGGTCGGCGAGCCGCTGTTCGGCGCCGCTGTCGGTGTCGGCCGCCACGACCTCCAGGCCGCTGCCCGTGCGGGTGGTGAACGCGCGCATGCCGAGATAGCCGTTGACCTGGTCGAGCCCCGACAGCAGGCTGGTCAGCGTCTCGGGCGACTCGGCCTTGATGCGGCTGGTCAGCGTGCTGCCGCCGGTGCTGGCGTCGACCGCGAGCACCCGGTCGTCGCGGTACTGGGCCAAGGTGTGGCCGAGCATCAGCGCGGTCGTGCTCTGGCCCGCGCCGCCCGTGCAGCCGAGCACCACGATCCTCCTGCCGCCGCCGAACACCGCGCGCGTCCGCGCCTCGTCGATCTCCGACCCGTCCGTACGGCTGCCGCCACCGCCGACCACCACCTGGGCGAGCCTGCGCCACCCGCCGGAGGAGTCGCGGCCGACGACCGACTCGACCCTGCGCACGCGCGGCTCGTCACGCCGTCCGGGGACGGCCCCGCCCGGCGTGGTCGGCGCCTGGACGGCCCTGATGTTGAGCGGCGGGGCGCTCTGGGCGGCCGGCGTGGGCTGCGGGTTCGGGCGGCTTTCGGCGGGCGTCACGGGGGGCGTCACGGGGGACTTCATGGAGGGCTTCGTTGAGGGCTTCATGGGGGGCGGCGACTGGGCCTGCCGGCCGGACTGGGCGGGAGGCTGGGGCGGGCGCGAGCCAGGGACGATCGAGGGGATGGTCGGCCTGACCTGGCCCTGGAACACGACGGCGGTGGTCAGCGGGGGCTGGCCCTTGCGGTGCTGGTCTCTGGCCTGGTCCTCGACCTGCTCGTCAGCGCCGTGCTTGGCGGCGTCCTGCTCGTCGGTACCCTGCCTGCCGGCGCCGCGCTCGCCGGTGCCCTGCTTGTCGGCGCCCTGCCTACCGGCGCCGCGCTCGCCTGCGCTCTGCTTGTCGGTGCTCTGCTTGGCGGTGCCCTTCTTGTCCGCGCTGTGGCGGCCGGTGCCGTGCTCGGCGGGGTCTGGCTTGTCGGCGGTGGTCTCCTGGGCGGGCGGAAGCTCGGGCAACATGGCCTCGACGACGGGGACGCCCTCGGCCTGGCTCTCCTCGGCCTGGTTCTCCTCGGCCTGGTTCTCCTCGGCCCTCGCGGCCGCCGTCACGGGCGCGGCCGCATCCGGGGTCACCTCGAGCTCCGGCCGGGCTGCCTGGGGCCGGGGCGCCTTGGACTCGTGGCGAGCGGTCGCGGCGCGGGTGACCGAGGTCTGGGTGGGGGCGGGCTCGGGGCGGGACGGCTGGTCGGGGGCGTCCGCCGTGGCCGCCAGCCGGCGCAGCCGGCGCAGCGCCTCGGCGCCGATGGGCTTGGCGGGTGCGACGGGCGTCTGGGCGGGCGTCTCGGCCGGACCGGGCTCGATCCTGGACCCCCACCGGACCGGCGACACCCCGGCCTGCGCCTCGGACCCGTCACCGGCACGACCACCACCGGCCCGGACCTCGGACCCGTCACCGGCCTGGGCCGCGAACCCGTCACCGGCACGACCTTCGGTGTGCTTGCCGGGTCCGTGGGTGGCGTCGACGTGCGTGTCGTCGTCCTGGGCGACGGGCGCTCCGGTCTCCGACACCTCACCGATGTGCGGGAGCGCGGCGCCCTCGACGGCCAGGCCGTCGTCCGGGGTCGCCACACCGGCCGCCGGAGCCGCCACCGCGATCTCGTCGGCCACCCGGGCCGGTTCCGCGTGCCGTACCGGGGTGTCGGGCGGGAACGGCGACTCGACGTCGGCGGAGGGCAGGGCGGGGGCGACGCCCTGGCGGCGGCCCGTGGCGCCGCCCCAGGCGGGCCGGGCCGTGGCGGGCGGGGCGACAGGCGCGTGGGTGGCCGTGGCGGGCGGGGCGACGGGAGCGTGGGTGGCCGCGGCGGCGGCCGCCGCGACGGCGGGCCGTACCTGGCGGGCCTTGACCGCGGCGGGGACGGCGCGGCGCTTGTGCGCGCCGGCCTTGGCCTTGGCCTTGACGCGGACGGGAGCGGGGGCGGCGCGCCAGACCCTGCCGGAGAAGGTGACGCTCTCGGGCTCGGCGGTGGGGATGAGGCGGCACCACGAGCGCGGCTCGCCCATGTAGCGCAGCTGGGACTGCAGGAGTTCGGTGAGCCGCTTGCTCTCGATGACGGGGCGGGTGGACAGCCACGTCACGATGCCCGGCGGCACGAGGTAGAGCACGTGCCACGGCGCCTCGAAGCCGATGCCGACCAGCCAGAGCAGCAGGGACCACGGGGCGAGCACGCCGGCGAACACGCCGATCCAGACGATGGGGAGCGGCATGGGCAGCCGAAGGTCGTACAGCTTGTAGAGCCGCTTCTCGATGCGCCAGATGTTCGTGTAGGTAGGCAGGTCCACGCGGTCCTCCTCTCCGCCCTCGCTGGCAGCCGCCGCTGCCCTTCGTTCCATGACCGCGCGGGCGCGGTCTCAACCCTGCCGATATCGCCAGGGAGCGGTGCTCACTTGATGCCGAGAGCCCCCGCGATCGCCTTGGCCGTGACTTCGATGATGTTGGGAACGTAGAAGATCACGCCGATCGCCACGGCCAGAATCAGGAACTGTACGAATCTCGTGATCTCGCGGGTGAAGAGGAAGAACAGCGCGACGATCGAGACGACGACGAGGAAGAGCGGGGCGAAGAAGCCGCGCAGCATGTTGGCGAGCCCGGCGGTGTCGGGACCGGTCGGGGCGGGTGACGGCGTCGCCAGTTCGATCAGGTGCAGGATGATGGTTTTCACTCTTGGTCCTCCCGGGGGGTATCGATCAGCGGCGTGGCCGTGCGTCTATCCAACGGCCCGACCGGCGCCGCGGATGTCTTCGACGTACCACTTGTCGCCCTGCTTCTCGACCGTGAGGCGGTAGGCCTGCTCGAGGCGGCCGCCGGACACACCGGCCTCGGCCGCGCCCGGCGTGGCAGAGGGGGTGGCGCCGGTCGGCACGCCCCACACCACGACCGCCTGGATCTCTCGGGTGGCACCCCCCACAGGCACCACGACACTCTTGAGCTCGACGAAGGAGAGGGCCCCTCCGAAACTCGGCAGACCCTTGCCCGCGACCAGGTAGCGGGACAGGTCGGAGCTGCCGTCGGCGTACGCCTTGAAGAAGCCCTGCAGCTGCGGTCGCAGCTCGGCCTCCGCCGCCTCGTCACCCTCCGGCTGGGCCACCTGGGGCAGCTCCGCGGCCCCGGGAGCGGGCAGCAGCGCGGGACGGCCCGAGACCACGAACCTGCCGCCCGAGTGGTAGACGGGCACCGACAGCAGGAAGCGGCGGGCGCCCGACTGGAAGGTCAGCGTGACGACCGCGTTGTCGGCGTCGACGGTCTCCACCCCGAAGGGCTGCAGGTTGGCGGCGAACATGCGGCCGTAGCCGTCCCAGCCCCACTGCGGGTCGTCGGTGCTCGGCAGGTACGGCGCGAGCTGCCTGCTGCGCTGGTCGAGCTCCTCGGACTTCATATTCAGATAGATGCTGGCGAACTGGGTGGCGAACGCCGAGGCGCGCTCGGCGGGAAATGCCTGGCCCGTCGGCGAGGGGACATTCGCCGCAGGAGTGCTCGGCTGGGTGAATCGCTCAAATGGTGCACGAACCCCGTTGACCACGATAACCACAATAAGCGCCCAGAGAATGGCGCGGCCGGTCCAGACGAGCCAGCGTCCGCCGCCGCCTGACCAGCCGCCGCGCTTGCCCGCCCGTCTGCCGCCCGCGGGGGGTTGGTCGAAGTCCGGGTATGCCGAAAGCTCGGGGTCGCCAGCGATCCGAGGACCGTGGACAGTTGACCTACGAGCCATCACGCCTCCGCTCGCGCCGATCCCCCCGGCTGGCGCGATGTCGCATCATCCGTGGCGAAGCAGTCACCCTATCGAGTCCCGCCAATTGTTCCAGGAAAGCCACGCCTATGCTGCAGGCATCGCCGCGTGTGGGCAAACCGAGTGTGCATGACAGGACGGAGTGCCGGTTCCTGTCCCATTCCTGTGGAATTGGCGTGTGACCAGGCCAGACAGGTGGCCTGCATTACCGGACGGCCAGGGATTGCTGTCCAAAGGGCATAGGCACTGTCTCGAACCACACATTTGGTATATGCGGCTGCCCGTTCGAGGACAGGAGCGCTGGTCAGCGGGGGTGATCAGGCCGTCTCGGGGCCGTCGACCGGACGCAGGTGCCGGCGAGTTCGCAGATCGATCACTCTCGGCGCGTCGTTCTGCGGCTTGACCCTCTCGAGCCGGCCGCGCAGGTCGGCGAGCATGGCCTGGGCGTCGCGGTGGTGCATCCGGCGCACGACCTCCTCCCGCTCCTCCATCTTCCTGCGGAGGTAGGCCTCCCTGTTGACGCGCAGGCCGTACATCAGCTCGACCCGGAGCAGGGCGAGCTCCTCCTCCAGGCTGATGCTCGCCAGCGAGGGCGTCGTGGGGCGCCGGTTCCCGAGTATGCGACGAATCATGATCTGTCCTCCCGAGTCAGCGTGATCGCCGTGACGATTCGACGCGCCAGGGTTGGAAGGGGTTGACGCCCCATACTGTCCCGGTTTCACCGAGGCCGTGGAACTCGTCCCCAGTTGGGGCTTCTCCCGGCCTCCGGTCGCACCGGGACGGATCACACGTTGAAGCGGAACTCCACCACGTCGCCGTCGCGCATCACGTAGTCCTTGCCTTCGATGCGCGCCTTGCCCGCCGACCTGGCGTTCGCGATGGACCCCGACGCGACCAGGTCCTCGAAGGAGACGACCTCGGCCTTGATGAACCCGCGCTGGAAGTCGGTGTGGATGACGCCGGCGGCCTCCGGAGCCGTGGCGCCCTTGCGGATCGTCCACGCCCGGGTCTCCTTGGGCCCCGCCGTGAGGTAGGTCTGCAGCCCCAGCGTCTCGAACCCGACCCTGGCCAGCTGCGACAGCCCCGACTCCTCCTGGCCCACCGACTGCAGCAGCTCCAGCGCCTCCTCCTCGGGCAGCTCCACGAGCTCCGACTCGATCTTGGCGTCGAGGAACACCGCCTCGGCGGGCGCCACCAGCTCCGACAGCTGCTGCCTGAGCGCGGTGTCGACGAGCTCGTCGGCGTCGAGGTTGAAGACGTAGAGGAACGGCTTGGCCGTCAGCAGGTGGAGGTCGCGCACCTCGGCGCGGTCGAGCCCGCTCTCGAAGATCGTCTTGCCGGTCTCCAGGACCTTCAGCGCGGCCTCGGCGGCCTCGAGCGCGGCCTTCTTGTCCTTGTTGGTGCGCGCCTCCTTCTGCAGGCGCGGGATGGCCTTCTCGACCGTCTGCAGGTCGGCCATGATGAGCTCGGTGTTGATCGTCTCGATGTCGCGCTTGGGCGAGATCTCGCCGTCGACGTGCGTCACGTCGGGGTCGCTGAAGACCCGGATGACCTGGCAGATGGCGTCGGTGTCGCGGATGTTGGCCAGGAACTGGTTGCCCCTGCCCTGGCCCTCGGACGCGCCCCGCACCAGGCCCGCGATGTCGACGAACTCCACCTTGGCCGGCAGGATCCTGGCGGAGCCGAAGATCTCGGCCAGCGTGGCCAGGCGGTCGTCGGGCACGCCCACGATGCCCACGTTCGGCTCGATCGTGGCGAACGGGTAGTTGGCCGCGAGCGCGTTGGCGCTCTTGGTCAGGGCGTTGAACAGGGTGGACTTGCCGACGTTTGGCAGGCCGACGATGCCGATGCTGAGGCTCACGTGGCCCGAGTTTACCCGGCCATCAGACGCAGGCAGGTCACCGGCCGATACGCCCCGCGAGCCGTGACGTAACGATCCGAGCCCACCGGGCAGTCGCCACCCGACCTGCCGAAGGCGGTCACGCGGGCCCACGCCCGTCCCGACCCGCAGCCGACCTTGCGCACCTCCTCGTCGACGCAGGCGCCCTCGGCCAGCACCTTGCCGCCGGGGGCCAGGCACACCGCCTGGCCCTCCATCGCGAGCGCGTCGGCCGTACCGCGCGGGCAGTGGTCCATGCTCGCGACGACGGCCACCGCCCTGCCGTACCAGCCGGGGGTGGCGCAGGGCAGCTCGCGGCCCTCGCGGTCGAGACAGTCACCGGCCCGCAGCAGGCCGCCGCCGGCGCCGCCCGCGCCCGGGTGGGGCTCCAGGAAGTACTGCAGGCACGCGATCCTGCCGCCGTCGACGCGGGCGATCTCGTCGGTGTCGAGGGGGCAGTGCCGCGGATCGGCCTCCATGGCCAGCACCTCGGCATGGCCGCCGTTGCAGGCGGTGAGGTCGAACCTGACCCCGGTCTTGCTCACGCAGGCGCCCGGTGTCCACACCAGCGTGCCCCGCGCCGGCGAGCCCGGCGGCGCGGGGCGCCCGGCGTCGCCGACGCGGCCGGCGATGACCGCTCCCGCCGCCGCGACCACGAGCGCCGCCACGACGGCCGTGGCCGCGAGCGCGACCGTCATCCTCGAACCGGTAATCATATGGGTACTGTCGGTGACGAAGGCGCGTCCGCACAAGCGGAATGCGGAAGGCGTGTCGAGCGCGCCGGAGCGGTCGCCCCCTGGAAAGATGCCGACAATGGACGTCGCTTCGCTGCTCATCGGCCTGGCACTCGGACTGGCGGTCGGCTTCTTGCTGGCGAGGACCCGCGCCGCCGTACGGGTGGCGGAGGCCGACGCCCGCGCCAAGGCCGCCGCCGACAAGCTCGTCTACGTCGAGGAGCAGCTGAGCGAGCGGTTCCAGGCGCTGTCGACGCGCGCGCTCGACGTCAACAACATCCGCTTCCTCGAACTGGCCGAGACCCGCCTGGCCGCCAGCCGTGCCGAGGCGACCGGCGACCTCGACCAGCGCAGGCAGGCGGTCGAGCACCTGGTCGAGCCGCTCAAGGACCTCCTGGGGCGGGTGGAGACGCAGCTGCGCGACACCGAGTCCGGCCAGCGCGCCGCCCGCGCCGAGCTGACCCAGCAGATGGAGTTCGTCCGGCAGAGCAACGAACAGCTGCGCTCCCAGACCACCGCCCTGGTCCGGGCGCTGCAGCGGCCCGAGGCCCGGGGCAGGTGGGGCGAGCTGCAGCTGCGCAGGGTGGCCGAGATCGCGGGGATGCAGCGCTTCTGCGACTTCGACGAGCAGGTCGTCGAGGGCGCCCACCGCCCCGACATGGTCGTACGGCTGGCGGGCGGCAAGAACATCATCGTCGACTCCAAGGTCTCGCTCGCCGCCTACCTGGAGGCGGCCGAGGCGGGCGACGAGTCACTGGCCGGTGTCCGCCTCGACGCCCACGCCCGGCACGTCCGCGAGCACATCGACCGCCTGGCCGCCAAGTCCTACTGGCAGTCGTTCAACCCCTCGCCCGAGTTCGTGGTGCTGTTCATCCCCGGCGAGGCGTTCCTGGCCCCCGCCCTCGAACGCGACCCAGGGCTGCTGGAGTACGCGATGGCCAAGCGCGTCCACATCGCCACCCCGACCACGCTGATCACCATGCTCCGCACCGCCCACTACGCCTGGCAGCAGGCGGCGCTCAGCGAGAACGCCCGCGCCGTCTTCGAGCTCGGCAAGGAGCTGTACGAGCGGCTGTCGTCCCTCGGCCGCAACGTCGAGTCGCTCGGCAAGGCGCTCAGCAGGGCCGTCGAGAGCTACAACAAGACGGTCGGCTCGCTCGAGACCAGGGTCCTGGTCACCGCTCGCAAACTGCACGATCTGGGCGTCGTGGACGGCGAGCTCGGCTCCCCCGACATGCTGGAAGGCCTCCCGCGGCCGCTGGCCTCCCCCGAACTGCTGGAAACCTCGTCTCTGATCCCGCACGCGAACGGTAAGTTGGCTGGCGACCTGTCCTGAAGCACGATGATGGTAGGTCGCCGGTAAAGGGGGCGGGCTCATGAGTGACAAAGGCACGCGTTCGGCCGTCAGGCTGACCGCCCGCGGCGCCGTCGCGCTCGTCCTCATCGGCACGCTGGCGGGATACGTCCTGGCCGCGCTGCTCGACCTGCCGATCGTGGTCGGGCTCACGTTCATCGGCTCGTGCCTGGTCAGCGTCATCCTGGTCAACCCGCGCGAGCTGCTGTCGCTGGTGGTCACGCCACCGATGGTGTTCTTCGGCGCCACCCTGATCGTCGAGCTGGGCCGGGCGCTCGGCAACGGCTCGCTGGTGCAGGCGCTCGCGCTGGGGCTGTTCACATCGCTCTCGGCGGGCGCCCCATGGCTGTTCGCGGGGTCGGCGCTGGTGCTCGGGATCGCGCTGAAGCGGGGGCTGCCGGGCAACGTCAGGGAACTGCGGGAGGAGCTGCGGGGGGGCGTGGACGTGCCCCGCCCCCGGCAACCCAAGGACCAGAGCTTCGTGCCGGAGCCCGAGGGCTACTTCGAGCCCCGCGTGTACGGCACGCCGCGCTCCCCCGAGGACTGACCGCCCCCGGCTCACGGCTGCGTACGGCGCCCCGAACCCCCGCCTTGCCTCTTCCCCGAGCACGGGAAGGGCCCCGCGGACAGCCGCGGGCGCGCTTCCCGTGAACCGGTACCGGATGGGCCGAGATCAGCCGGCCCGCAGGTCCTTGCGGAGCTCGTGCGGCAGGGCGAAGCGCATGCTCTCCTTCACCGACTCGACCTCGTCGACGTCGGCGAACCCGTGCCCCGCCAGGTACGCCAGCACCCCGTCGACCAGCTCCTCGGGCACCGAGGCGCCGCTGGTCACACCGACCGTGCTGACCCCGTCGAGCCACGCGTCCTGGATGAAGGAGGCGTTGTCGACCAGGTACGACGCCGCGCCGGCCCCCTTGGCCACCTCGACCAGGCGCTTGGAGTTGGAGGAGTTGTCGGAGCCGACCACGATGACCAGCTGCGACTGCGCCGCGATCTCCTTCACCGCGACCTGGCGGTTCTGGGTGGCGTAGCAGATGTCGTCGCTCGGCGGGTCGATCAGGGTGGGGAAGCGCTCCTTGAGCTTGGTGACCGTCTCGATCGTCTCGTCGACCGAGAGGGTCGTCTGGGAGAGCCACACCAGCTTGCTCGGGTCCTTCACCTGGATCCGGTCGACGGAGTCGAGGCCGTCGACGAGCTGGATGTGGTCGGGCGCCTCACCTGCGGTGCCCTCGACCTCCTCGTGGCCTTCGTGCCCGATGAGCAGGATGTCGTAGTCCTGGCCGGCGAACCGCTTGGCCTCGTTGTGGACCTTGGTGACGAGCGGGCAGGTGGCGTCGACGGTGCGCAGGCGCCGCTGCTCGGCCTCGGCGTGGACCATCGGGGAGACGCCGTGGGCGGAGAAGACCACGATCTCGCCCTCGGGGACCTCGGCCGTCTCCTCGACGAAGATCGCGCCACGTTCCTCGAGCGTCTTGACGACGTGGGTGTTGTGCACGATCTGCTTGCGGACGTAGACAGGGGCGCCGTACTGCTCGAGGGCCTTCTCGACCGCCTCGACCGCACGGTCCACACCGGCGCAGTAACCGCGCGGTTTGGCTACGAGTACACGTCGGGCGGGGGTCTTTGGCTCCATGTTCCTATGCTACGTGGAAGAGGCCACCCGGCCGCCCGTGTCACGCCGCGCGCGGGAGTTTGCCAGACTGGCCCACCACAACAGACCTCCCAGGGAGCCGGCATGTCTCTCAGTGACGTTGTCCGCAACATCGCTAAAACTGTCACCAATCGCGAAGAGCTCAAGGAGAAGGCCAAGGAGCTGCCGCTCTTCGTCATCCAGACCACGCTCAGCGCCGCGGGCCAGGCGCTGCTGCTCGCCGACCGCGTGAAGAACGCCGTCAAGGGGCTGGGGAGCAACAAGGAGGACGACGAGAGCGAGCGTTCTCCGGTGGCGGATCAGCCGGCGTCCGGCGTCGAGGACGAGGAGAAGCCGGCTCGCAGGGAGCCCGTCATCTTCGCCCCGCGCAAGGAGAAGGCGGCGGAACGGCCCGAGCCGGTCATCTTCACCCCCTCGAAGGAGGGGTCGGCGAACGGCGCCGCCGTCAAGACCGCCGAGCCCACCGCCGAGCCCGCCAAGACCGCCGAGCCCGAGCCCGCTGCCAAGACCGCCGAGCCCGAGCCCGCCGCGAAGACAGCCGGGTCCCAGGCAGCTTCGGCGACGACCACCGAGCAGGCCGCCCCGGCCGTGGCCGAGGAGCCGGTTGCCGAGCAGCCGGTTGCCGAGGAGCCGACCGCCCGGCAGCCGGTGGCCGAGCCTGTCGCGACGGCCGTCGCCGAGCCTGACACCGCCGAGCCCAAGGCCGCCGAGCCCGCCGCCGAGCGCGAGGCCGCCGAGCCCGCCGCCAAGTCCGAGGTCGCCAAGTCCGAGGTCGCCAAGTCCGACACCGCCGAGCCCGAGGCCGCCGCGCCTGCCGTACAGCCGGTGAGCGTTGAGGAGGCCGACGGCGAGCTGGCGAAGGCCGCGGCCGCCACCACGGCCACCGCCGAGGCGAGCGTGCCGGTCGAGCCGCTGGCCGGGTACGCCGACCTCAGCGTCGCCTCGCTGCGGGCCAGGATGCGCGGCAAGTCCGTCACCCAGATCGAGGAGCTGCTCGCCTACGAGAAGGCCACCACCGCCCGCCCGGACGTCGTGCGCATGTACGAGAACCGCCTGACCAAGCTGCAGGCCGCCGAATAGTCGGTCGCGCCCCGTAGCCTTCGTTGTCATGAGCGCGAAAACCACACCGGAGCAGCCGCTGCCGGTCCGCACGGTCCTCCAGATGGTCGCGGGATGGATCGGCAAGCTCGGCACGGTGTGGGTGGAGGGTCAGATCACCGAGCTGACCGCGAGGGGCGGCACGGTGTTCATGACGCTGCGCGACCCCGTCGCCAACGTCTCGGCCAGGGTGACCTGCCCGCGAGGGGTCTATGAGGCCGCGATGCCCCGTCCAGCCGACGGGGCTCGGGTCGTGGTCAACGTCAAGCCAGACTTCTGGGTCAACCGCGGCTCGTTCGCCTTCACCGCGCTGGAGATCCGCCCGGTCGGCGTCGGCGAGCTGCTGGCCAGGCTCGAACGGCTGCGCCAGCTGCTGGCCGCCGAGGGGCTGTTCGGCGCCGAACGCAAGCGCCGCCTGCCGTTCCTGCCCGGCACCATCGGCCTGATCTGCGGTCGCGACTCGGCGGCCGAACGCGACGTGCTCGAGAACTCCCGGCGCAGGTGGCCCGCCGTGCGGTTCAAGGTGGAGCAGGTGGCAGTGCAGGGGCCGTACGCGGTCGGCGAGGTCACCGAGTCGCTGCGCAAGCTCGACGCCGACTCCGAGGTCGACGTCATCGTCATCGCCCGGGGCGGCGGATCGCTCGAGGACCTGCTCCCGTTCTCCGACGAGTCGCTGGTGCGCGCCGTGGCGGCCTGCCGAACTCCCGTCGTCAGCGCCATCGGCCACGAGCAGGACAGTCCGCTCCTCGACCTGGTCGCCGACGTCCGGGCGTCCACGCCCACCGACGCGGCCAAGAAGGTGGTGCCCGACGTCGGCGAGCAGCTCACGCTGATCAGGCAGCTGCGCGACCGCGGGCGGCGGGTGGTGGGCGGCTGGCTTGACCGGGAGATGTCCTGGCTGACGTCGGTGCGATCCCGTCCGTCGCTCGCCGACCCGGTCAGGGAGCTCGAACGGCGGGCCGAACAGGTCGACGCGCTGCGCGAACGGGCCAGGCGCGTCATGGGCGGTTCGCTCGACCGGGCCACCGACGACCTCGCCCACCTGCGCGCCCGGCTGGTGTCGCTGTCCCCCGCGGCGACGCTGGAGCGGGGCTACGCGATCGTGCAACACCCGTCGGGCGACGTCGTACGGCTGGCGCGGGACGTCTCGCCCGGTGACCGGCTCACCATCCGCCTCACCGACGGCCGGGTCGCGGTCACCGCCGACCCGGCCGATGACCTCCGGCCTGACGGACACGCCGACGCGGCGGACGCGGCCGGGGGCGATTCTGTCGTGAACGCCGACGCGGTCGAAGGCGATTCTGTCGGGGACACCGATGTGGCGGACGCGGTCGGGGGCGATTCTGTCGGGCGATCGGCCTAGGGTGGTGCGGTGGCAAACAACGAGACGCCGTCCTACGAACAGGCCCGCGAGGAGCTGACCGAGGTGGTGCGCCGCCTGGAGACCGGCGGCCTCACCCTGGAGCAGTCGATCGAGCTGTGGGAGCGTGGCGAGAAGCTGGCGGCCATCTGCGAGGAGTGGCTGCAGGGCGCCCGGGTGAAGCTGGCCGCCGCCATGGCGCGCCGGGCCGAGCCCACCCCGCAGGACGACGACCGCCCCTTCTAGGCGCTGCCGTTCCCACGGGGCGACGGTGCGGGCGCGGGGATCTGACGGCGCCTTCTCCTGGTGGGACATGGCGAGCGTGCAGGGGAAGGCGCCGGTGCCACGGGCGTGGACCGGTACGTGCACCCGGCGGGGCGCTTGACCCGGAGGTGCGACCGGCGGGGGCGCTTGACCCGGACGTGCGACCGGCGGGAGCCCTGGACCAGACATGCGACCGACCGGGTGGAGCGCGTGGAGCCTGGAGGTGGCGCGCTCAGGATGCGCGGCGCAGCCCCACCACCGGGATGCGGCGCGTGGTCTTCGCCTCGTAGTCGGCGAAGGTGGGCGCGATGGCGACCATCTCCGCGTAGAGGCGGTCCCGCTCCGCACCCTCGATCAGCTCGGACGCGGCCTCGAAGGTCTCGGTGCCGAGTTCGACCGTGGCGTCCGGGTTGGCCAGCAGGTTGTGGTACCAGGCGGGGTGGTTGTCGGCGCCCGCGTTGGAGGCGATGATCACGATCCTGTCGCCGTCGCGCAGATACATCACCGGTGTCGTGACGCGCTTGCCGCTCCTGGCGCCGGTCGTGGACAGCAGCACCAGGGAGGAGCCCTGGAAGTGACCGCCGACCTGGCCGCCGTTCGCGCGGAACTCCTCAATGATCTTCTGGTTGAACTCCGACGGCATGCTGCGCCTCCCATAAACGGAAATCTCTCCGGATCCATAGGCTAATCGGAGACCTCTCCGGTTACAAGGACTATGATGCAGCGATGACTCGTGAACTGCCGATCGCCGGGCAGCCTCCCGCCGAACGCGCGGACGCAGCACGCAACCGGCAGAAGATCATCGAGGTGGCGGCCAGGATGCTCGCGTCGCACGGCGCGGAGCAGCTGTCCCTGGATGAGGTGGCCCGCGAGGCGAACGTCGGCGTTGGCACCGTCTACCGCCGCTTCGGCGACCGGGCCGGGCTGATCTACGCGCTCATCGACGCCAAGGAGCGCGAGTTCCAGACCGCGTTCATGACGGGCCCGCCGCCGGTCGGGCCGGGCGCGCCGCCCGCCGAGCGGGTCCGGGCCTTCCTGCACGCGCTGATCGACAGGAAGGTGTCGCAGCGGGAGCTGTTCATGATGCTGGAGGCGGGGCCGCCCAAGGGCAGGTTCAGCGGGCCGTACAAGCTCCATCACACGCACCTGGCGACGCTGCTCGCCCAGGTGCGTCCCGAGGCGGACGCGCGCTTCCTCGCCGACGCGCTGCTCGCCCCGATCAACGCCTGCCTGATCAGCCACCAGCAGTCCGAACGCGGGATGACCGCCGAGGCGATCAAAGCCGGCATGGACGACCTGCTACGCCTGCTGTGAGCCTCGCACGGCTCACGAGGTCGGGGATCACGTCACGGGGCTGGGGTCTTCCGGGACAGTCCAGCCGCCGTCTCCAGCCGCCGTGGTTTGTGCCGTGACGGTGGGGACCGGAGTCCTGCTGGGCGGCGCGCCTTCGGCGGGCGGAACCCCGTGACGGCGGAGGGGCCAGACCGGCGTGCCGTACGGGCCGGGGCCGGACGGCGGGCGGTGACCGGCACGGCCCGGACCCGACGACATCACCGGGGCTCCCCCGGACGGCCCGCACCCGACGCCAGCCCGCGACCAGCGGGCAGCCGAAGGGAGACCGCTCGAAACAGAAGCCGCTCGAACCAGGCAGCCACCTCAGAAGCCACCGCTGGAACAAGCAGCACCCTCGGAGAAGCGCCGTCCGAACACGCAGCCACCTCGAGGCGGGCGACTCGAGAAGCGGGTGTCCGAACACGCAGCCACCTCGAGGCGGGCGACTTGAGAAGCGGGTGTCCGAACAAGCGGTCGCCTGGAGGCGGCCGCCCGAGCGAGACCCGGGGATGTCAGCCGGTGGGCTTGGGCTGGGGCTTCAGGGTGGTGGCGAGGGCGGTGAGGTCGGGCCAGTCGGCGGTGCCCGTCACCATCACCGTGGCGTCGGGCAGGAAGCGGACCAGCGTGCGCTGGTTCTTGTCCTCGCGGAAGCGCTTCTCCCAGTCGGCGCCCGCGATCTGGACGGTGCCGACGGGCTTGTCGGTGTTGGCGATACGGCTGGCGAACGCGGCGGCGGGCTTCTCCGCGCCCTGCACGATCATCACGTGGTGACGCTGGTCGCCGGCGTCGGGGGCGGTGGCGTAGCCGACCGACAGCACCTGCGTGCCGTCGGCGCCCTTGGCGATCCTGTTGCTGTTCGGGATCCAGTCGGCGGGATCCTTGGCGGGCGCCCACACCTGCTGCGGCACCGCCCTGTTGTAGTTGGCCACGGTGATCGCGTAGTCGAGACGGGGCACGTGCTGCCCCTGCCTGCCGGTGGGCGCGGACACCACGATGATCACGGCGAGCGCCAGGCACACCAGAAGGGCGAACGCGTAGCCGTAGAAACCTTGAGTGAACCGTCGCACGAATGGCGAGGTTACCCGCTGGTGGCGCCGCCCGCCGAAGCGACCGGTCGGATCTGGCCGATGATGGCCAGCACGTCGTCGGCGAGGCGGCGCGCGACGGCCTCGTCGTCGGACAGGACGACCTCGGAGACGGCGGCGGCGAGCGCACCCGTGACGACCACGACCAGCGCTCCCTCGTCGTCGTCGAACAGGGCCGCGTTGCGCTTGGCCCAGGTGCGCAGCCTGTCGCGCATGACCACCTCGAACCCGGGAGGCCCGTCGCCGCGCAGGAACAGCGCGGCCAGTTCGCGCTCCTCCAGCGAGCCGGCCAGGTAGGCGTGGGCGGCGGCGAGGAACACCCGCATCGGATCGCTCTCGCCCGCCGCGCGCACCTCGCGCGCCGCCTGCTTGGTGCGCTGGGTCTGCCTGGCCTGGAACTCCTCGAACAGCGTGAGGTAGAGGTCGGCCTTGCCGGAGAAGTGGTGGTAGAGGCTGCCGACGCTGGCCTTCGCCTTGGCGACAACATCGGTGACACCTGCCTCGGCGAAACCCTTGTCGACGAACACCTCGCGAGCCGCGTCGAGCAGGGCCGCGCGGGTGGCCGCTCCGCGTCCGGTCGCCAGGCGTTCCACATCGCTGCTCATGGCAGGCACATTATCCTCCGCTGACCGGGCATGGAGTGGCAACTACGATCGAGTCAGTTGTCCCACGAGGAGGCCCATCACCATGTCCGAGACGTCCGTTCCTCCTGCCCTTGCCACGGGCGAGCACGCACCCGACCGCAACTTGGCGCTGGAACTCGTCAGGGTCACCGAGGCGGCCGCGATGTCCGCGGCCCGATGGGTCGGCCGTGGCGACAAGAACGGCGCCGACGGAGCGGCCGTCAACGCGATGCGCCAGCTCATCAACACGGTGTCCATGAACGGCGTGGTGGTGATCGGCGAGGGCGAGAAGGACCACGCGCCGATGCTGTTCAACGGCGAGCAGGTCGGCGACGGCAGCGGCCCCGAGTGCGACGTGGCCGTCGACCCGATCGACGGCACCAGGCTGACGGCCCTCGGCATGCCCGACGCGATCTCGGTCATCGCGGTGAGCTCGCGTGGCTCCATGTACGACCCGTCGGCGGTGTTCTACATGGAGAAGCTGGTCACCGGGCCGGAGGCGGCCGACGTGGTCGACATCAACGCGCCCGTCGCCGACAACGTCAAGGCGGTGGCCAGGGCGAAGGGCTGCTCGGCGGCCGACGTCACCGTCGTCATCCTCGACCGGCCGCGCCACGAGCAGATCGTGAAGGAGATCAGGGAGACCGGGGCCCGGATCAAGTTCATCACCGACGGCGACGTGGCGGGCGCGATCATGGCAGCGCGCACCGGCACGGGCGTCGACCTCATGCTCGGCATCGGCGGTACGCCGGAGGGCGTCATCGCCGCGTGCGCCATCAAGTGCCTGGGCGGGGTCATCCAGGGCAGGCTCTGGCCGCAGGACGAGGCCGAGCGGCAGCGGGCCCTCGACGCCGGTCACGACCTCACGAGGGTGCTGACCACCAACGACCTGGTCACGTCCGACGACGTGTTCTTCGCGGCCACCGGCATCACCCAGGGCGAGCTCATGAGCGGCGTGCGGTTCCGCGGCGGGGTGGCCGTGACGAGTTCGCTGGTCATGCGTGGGCGCTCTGGAACGATCCGCAAGGTGGAGAGCGAGCACCAGCTCTGGAAGCTGCGCGCCTACAGCGCGATCAACTTCGACACCGCGGGCTGAGCCTTCCGCCCGGCGCCGGGCCTGCCCCGCGGGTCCGGCGCGGTGCGGGTCCGGTGCCGCGCCGTTCCAGCGCGGTGCGGGGTCCGGCGCGTCGGGGTCCGGCGCGGTGCGGGGTGGGGTGCGGGTTCCGGTGCCGCGGGGTGCGGCGCGGTGCGGGGGCAGGCGCGGCGCGCCTCAGCGGCGGCGCTTGCGCTTGGGCGGCTCCTTGACCTTGACTTCGCCCAGGAAGTTGGACGTGCGCACCTCGATCACCGGGCAGTCGGGGTCGGCCTGCTCGCGCGTCAGCCGTACCGTCTTGTCCTTCGTCACCCGGATGACCTCGACGCCTTCGGGGACGTGGATCTCCAGCCCGCCGAACATCAGCGTCGCGTTGATGACCACCCGCCGGTTCTGCATGATCGCGTCGCGCAGGTCGAGCTTGGTCGTCCCGAACATCGCCGTCACGGGCAGCTCGGCGGGCACCACCCACCGCCCTTCGCGCTGCTCCTGCTTGAAGATCGCCGAGACCGGCCGCCCGTCCAGCCTGAACGGCTGCTCGGCGTCGGGCAGCAGATCAGCGGTCAGCGCGGCGAGCTCGCCCAGCGTGCGCGCGTTGTAGAGCGCGGTCAGCCGTTCCTCGAACTCGTCCATGCCGAGCCGCCCGTCGGCGACCGCCTCGTTCAGCACCTGCGCCACACGGTCGCGATCGTCGTCGGAGGCGCGGAGCTCGTGCGGTCGCGGTCCTTCGGTCGATTTCGGCCGCCGGGCCGAGACGAACTCCTCGGCCAGCCGCTCACCGACCTCCTGCAGGCGGGGAAGCCAACGCTCGTTCACACTTCGACGATAACCCTCCGGAACGGTGTCGCGGTCCCCCGGATTCTGTCGGTGGCGTTGCTTATCGTGGCGTTCATGCACGCGATCGTGTTGCGCGGGGTGACCAAGCGCTATCCCGAGGTCACCGCTGTCGACGGGCTCGATCTGGAGGTGCCCGAGGGCATCTGCCTGGGCCTGCTGGGTCCCAACGGGGCGGGCAAGTCCACCACGATGCGCCTGCTCACCGCGCAGTCGCTGGCCGACGAGGGCGAGATCCACGTGCTCGGCCTGCGCCTGCCGGAGGAGTCCAAGCGGGCGCGGGCGCTCATGGGTGTCGTGCCGCAGCTCGACAACCTCGACGAGGAGCTCACGGCCAGGGAGAACCTGGAGGTGTTCGCCCACCTCTACCGCGTCCCCCGCCCGCGACGCCGCGCGGCCGTCGATCGGGCGCTGGAGATCGCCCAGCTCACCGACAGGGCCGCCACCCGCACGGTCAACCTGTCCGGCGGCATGCGCAGGCGGCTGCTCATCGCGCGCGGCCTGGTCCACCAGCCCAGGCTGGTCCTGCTCGACGAGCCGACCGTGGGCCTCGATCCGCAGGTGCGCCAGGAGCTGTGGTCGTTGATCGTACGGCTGCGCGACGAGGGCGTCACGACGCTGATGTCCACTCACTACATCGAGGAGGCCGAGCGCCTGGCCGACGACTGCGCGCTGATGTCGCACGGCCGCGTCGTGGCCAGGGGCTCGCCCGAGGAGCTGATCAAGGAGCACGCCGGCGCCGAGGTCGCCGAGCACCACGCCTCGCCGCCGCGCCAGGCCGAGATCGCCGCGCTGGCCGCCGCGGCGGGCGTCCCGACCAGGAGGACGGGCCCGTCCATCTCGGTGCTGAAGGCCGACCAGCTGCCCCGCTCGCTGGAGGCGGAGCTGGGCGTGCCCACCGTCAGGCGTCCCGCCAACCTGGAGGACGTCTTCGTCGTGCTGACCGGGGAGGCGGTCGAGTGATGATGGAGTTCGCCCCCGTGCGGGCCGTCTGGCGGCGCGAGCTGGCCCTCTACCGCCGCTACTGGGCCTCGACCTCGTTCGCCGCGATGACCGAGCCGACCATCTACCTCCTGGCCTTCGGCTACGGCTTCGGCTCGGTGGTCGGCGCCCTCTACGGCTACGACTACCGCTACTTCGTCGCGACCGGCGTCGTGGCGACGGCGGTGCTGTTCATCGGCGCCTTCGGCGGCATGTTCAACACCTTCATCCGCCGCACGTTCCAGCACACCTACGACGCGATGCTGGCGGCGCCGGTCGACGTCAAGGAGCTGGTGACGGCGGAGGCCTCGTGGCTGGCCGCCAAGGCGGGCGTGTACGGCTGCGCGCCCCTGCTGGTCGGCATCGCCTTCGGCCTCGAACCGAGCTGGGGCATGCTGCTCGTGCCGTTCATCGGGTTCCTGACCGGGCTGCTGTTCGCGCTGTTCGGGGTGTGGGTGTCGGCGATCGTCCCGTCGATCAACACCTTCGACTACGTCATCACCGGTGCGCTGACGCCGATGTTCATGGTGGCGGGCACGTTCTTCCCGGTGACCCAGCTGCCGGGCTGGGTGGCGACGGCGGCCCAGCTCAACCCGCTCTACCACTGTGTCGAGCTGGTGCGTGGGGCGGTGTTCGGCCGGCTCGGGGTGGACGATCTCGGGCATACGGCGGTGCTCGTGGCCTACGCCGCGCTCATGTGGTCGCTGGCGGTGTGGAAGATGCGCGCCCGCCTGATCGACTGACCCCGCTGGTCCTGGCCGGCCGCCCCGGGTATCAGACGGGGGTGGCCGTATCCGGGGTCAGACGAGGGTGGCAGCCAGACGGGGTGGCGGCCAGACGGTCGGAGGTGTCGACGAAGTTCACACCGAGCTCGACCGCGCGCCTGAGCACGGCCAGGGCATTCGCACGGTCGGCCGGACCGTGCCAGATCGCCGCATCCGCCAGCCGCATCGCGCCGAAACCGATGCGGGTCACGTCAAGGTCGCCACCGATGTTCATGATCTCTCCTTCAAAAGTTCTTGAACGCTCATGAATGTAGCAGAGTCTCTTGAGAGTTCAAGGACTGGGAATCGATCTACCCTTCCGTCCGTTACACCGGCACCACCCAGGGAAAGGAGCGGTCGTGGAGGGACCCGCGCGGGCAGGGCTTGCCACGGTGACGGCGGGCGCCGTCGTCATCGCCGGACTGGACGTCGCCTACCTCGGCGAGATCAACCCGCTCCGGCGGACGATCAGTGAGCACGGCCTCGGCGACCAGGCCTGGGTGTTCGGGCTCGGGGTGGCACTGCTGGCCCTCGGTTCCCTGGCGATCGGGATCACGCTGCTGCGCCGGAGGCTGGCGGGCGCGCCGGGTCTCGTCGCGCTCCTCGGCTGGAGCCTCGGACTGCTGGTGGTGGCATGGTTCCCGAAGCACGACTGGTCGGTCGGACCGAGCCTGAGCGGGAGCATCCATCGGGCCGGCAGCCTGGTCGCGTTCCTGTGCCTGCCGGTGGCGGCGATGCTGATCGCGCGGACGTGGCGGCGGCATCCCCGGGCGGCGCTGGCGGCGTTCGTGCTGGGCGGCGCCTCGCTGGTGTGGGTGGCGGGGATCGTCACGATGATCGCGATCGGTAACAGCTCGGGCCTCGCGTGGTGGCAGGTGATGCCGCTCGGGCTGGTCGAGCGCGGGCTGGCGGCCACCGAGGTGGGCGCGCTGGTCGCGCTGGGCGTGTGGGCGGCCACCAGGGCGGTGGCGAACAGCCCCGCCACCGCCGCGCCGCACGGCCCCGCGTCTCACCCCGGCGGCGACACCACCACCAGGCCGACAAGGGTCCCCCGGTAACCGGACCGGCCGCCGCAGGTACCCCTGACAATCCGAACGCGGCCGACACGGGTGCCGGTTACCGGGCCCGGCCGACACGGGTGCCGGTCACCGGGCCCGGTCGTACCGCCCGATCCGCTACAGGCCGGGAGAGGCCGAGGTCACCGGGCCTTCAGGCGGTCGATCACGTCCTCGACGTATCCCCGGAAGATCGTCGCCATGTCGACCTGGTCGGGGTCGATCAGCCACTGCGTCTGCAGGCCGTCCATCATGGCGATCGCGCGGTCGGCGTGGGCCTCCGCGTCGAGGTCGGCGCGGAACTCGCCGCTGTCGACCGCGCGCCGCAGCGAGTCGGCCAGCGACTGCCGCAGCCGCCGGTACCGGTCGCGGGCCCAGGTGTGCCCCGGGTGGTCGGCCGTGACCGCCTCCCCGCTGATCACCGAGAACAGCTGGACCAGGCCGGGCACCCTGGAGTTGTAGTCGACCACGTCGGCCAGCGCCCGCAGCGCCGCCGCCCCGCTCGCCTCCCCGAGGTCGAACCTGCGTGTATCGACCTCGTCGCGATACTCCAGAACGGCGACGAGCAGCAGTTCCTTGCTCTTGAAGTGGTGGAGCAGCCCGGCCTGGGTGAGTTCGGCCCGCTCGGCGATCCTGGCGAGCGAGGCCCCGCGATAGCCGTATTCGGCGAACTCCTGGAGGGCGAGGGCGAGGATGCGCTCGCGCCGCGCCTCGCCTGCGGCATATCCCCGTCGACGCACCCGGACACCCTAACAGGATCACGAAACAGCCAAAAACCTACTGACTACTTGGTATTGCCGGCAGGCTCTAGCGCGGAGGGCCGACAGAGGACTAACCTGACGCAGCCTCATGTTTCCCCCCGAACAGGGAGGTATCGGTGCGTCACCGCCAGGCCAGAACGGCCACCTTCGCGGTCTTCGCCGTCCAGGGTCTGAGCTTCGCGACGCTCCTGACCCAGGTCGCCACCTTGCAGGACAAGCACGGCCTCAGCGAGGGCGACCTGACCCTCTTGCTGCTCGTGGTGCCGGTGCTGGCGGGGGCGGGCAGCGTCGCGGCGGGTGCCCTCGCCGCCCGCAGGGGAAGCAGGTGGCTGCTGCGGCTGTCCCAGCCCGCCGTCGCCGTGTCCGTGGTGGCCGCCGGGCTCGCCGCCGAGATCCCGCACCTGCTCGCCGCGCTCGCGCTGTTCGGGCTGGCGGTGGGCGCGGTCGACGCGGGCATGAACATGCAGGGCGTGGCCGTCGAGCGCCTGTACGGCCGGGCGGTACTGAACGGCTTCCACGCGGCGTGGAGCGCGTCGAGCCTGGCCGGGGCGCTGTGGGTGGCGCTGGCCAACGGGCTCGGTCTCACCCTGCCCGTGATGATGGCCATCCCGATGGCGGTCGCCGTCGTGGGCTCCCTCCTCGCCGCGCCCCGCCTGTGCACGATCGCGGAGGAGAAGGCCCCGGCGCAGGCCAAGGGCGGCGCGCCGGGCGGGGTCCGGTGGGGGCCGATCCTGCCGCTGTGCCTCGCGATGGGCTTCCTGTACGTCGGGGACGCCGCCGTCTCCAACTTCCACGGCGTGTTCATGGAGAACATCCTGGCCGCGAGCGCGAGCGTGGCACCCCTGGCATACGGGGCCTACCAGGGGGCCACCCTCCTCGTCCGGCTCGGCGGCGACCTCACCGTGCGACGGTACGGCCCGGCGGCCATCGTGCGCATCGGCGGTGCGATCGCGACGATCGGGTTCGCCGGAGTGGTGTTCGCCCCCTCCCAGCCGCTGGCGATCGTGGCGTTCGGGCTGACGGGGATGGGGCTGGCGGTGGTGGCGCCGCAGTCGTTCTCCGCGGCCGGGCGGCTGGACCCGGCGGGCACCGGGGTGGCGATCGCGCGGGTCAACCTGTTCAACTACGTCGGGTTCATCGTGGGAGCGGCGCTGGTGGGCGGGATCGCCGACTCCTCGGACATGCGGGTGGCGTTCGGGGCGCCGCTGGTGCTGGCGGGGGCGATCGTGGTGCTGGCCCGGGGCTTCGAGCCGCGCGTCACCGCCCAGCCGGTGGCCTGACGGGATGTGGACAGCGCGTACCAGCCAGACCATGAGGGCGGTGTCGGCCTTTCGACCTCGACCCGGTCGGGGTGGGGGAAAGGGCTCGGCTACAGGTAGGGGTGCTGGGTGCGTTTGGCTTCCCGGTACCGGTCGTAGATCTCGCCCGGCTCCTCGGCGACCGGCACGTCCCACCACGCCCCCGACGGCGGCGCCGACGCGCCCGGCAGCGTCTCCACGTACACCACCGTCGTCCTGGCCGTCTCCCGCGCCTTGGCCAGCGCCGACCGCAGCGACTCCCGGTCGTCGGCCCTGAGCACGTCGGCGCCCAGGCTGGCCGCGTTGGCCGCCAGGTCGACCGGCAGGTAGGCCCCGTCGAGCTGCCCGGAGGGGCCGCGCATGCGGTAGGCGGTGCCCAGCCGCCGCGCCCCGACGGACTCCGACAGGTTGCCGATGGAGGCGAAGCCGTGGTTGTCCACCAGGACGATGACCAGCTTCACCTCCTCCTGGATCGCGGTGGCGATCTCCTGCGCCATCATCAGGTACGACCCGTCGCCGACCAGCACGAACACCTCGCGCGCCGGCGCGGCGAGCTTCACGCCGAGCCCGCCGGCGATCTCGTATCCCATGCAGGAGTAGCCGTACTCGACGTGGTACCCCTTCGGGTCGCGGGGCCGCCACAGCCGGTGGAGGTCGCCTGGCATCGAGCCGGCCGCGTTCACCACCACGTCGGTCGGCTGCATCGCCGACCACAGGTCTTCCAGCACCGCCTCCTGGGTGAGGGAGTCGCCGGCGCGGACGGAGGACCACCAGGACGCGGCCAGGGCACCCGCCTGCGCGGTCCACTCGGGAGCGGCGCGCCAGTCGTCGGCCGCCAGCGCTTCGAGAGCCGAGCGGGCGTCGGCGACGAGCATGGTCGCGGCGTTCTTGGCCGCGTCGAAGGCCATCACGTTGATGTTGAGGAAGCGCGCCCCGCCGAACAGCGTGCGGGAGGCCGTGGTGAAGTCGCTGTACCTGGTGCCGATGCCGATGACGAGGTCGGCGGTGCGGGCCAGCTCGTTGGCGGCGGCCGTACCCGTGTGTCCGATGGCGCCGACGGCCAGGGGCGAGTCCCACGCCATCGCGCCCTTGCCTGCCTGTGTCTCGGCGACGGGAACGCCGTGCTCGGCGGCGAAGGCGCGCAGCGCTTCGGTGGCGCCACTGTAGATCACACCGCCGCCGGCCACGATGAGCGGCCGGGAGGAGGAGCGCAGCAGCTCGGCCGCGCGGGCCAGCGCCGCGGGTTCGGGGGCGGGGCGGGCCACGTGCCAGACGCGCCGCTCGAAGAGCGCGGCGGGCCAGTCGTAGGCCTCCGCCTGCACGTCCTGGGGGAGCGCGAGGGTGACGGCGCCGGTCTCGGCCGGGTCGGTGAGCACCCGCATGGCCTGCATGAGCGCGGAGGGAAGCTGCTCCGGCCGGTTGATCCTGTCGAAGTAGCGTGAGACGGGCTTGAAGGCGTCGTTGACGCTGACGTCGAGGGAGCGCGGGTCCTCCAGCTCCTGCAGCACCGGGTTGGCCGCCCTGGTGGCGAAGATGTCGCCGGGCAGCAGCAGCACGGGAAGACGGTTGACGGTGGCCAGCGCGGCGCCTGTCACCATGTTCGTCGCGCCGGGACCGATGGAGGAGGTGCAGGCGAAAGTGGACAGCCGGTCGCGCATCCGGGCGAACCCGGCGGCCGTGTGGACCATCGCCTGCTCGTTGCGGGCCAGGTAGTACGGCAGCGGCACGTCCTGCGTCGCCAGGGCCTGGCCGATCCCGGCCACGTTGCCGTGCCCGAAGATCCCGAAGCAGCCCTCGACGAGCCGGTGCTCGACGCCGTCGCGCTCGGAGTACTGCTGGGCCAGGAAGCGCACCAGCGCCTGCGCCACGGTGAGTCTCATCAGTTCCTCCCGAACGGGAGCCGGGGGTCGGCCGGCTGCTGCTCCCACGTGCCGCGGATCCAGGCGTGGCGGGGGTCGTCGCAGAAGGCCATCGAGCGTTCCTCGGCCGGGCCCGCCAGCACGTTGAGGTAGTACAGGTCGTAGCCGGGGGCGGCCATCGAGGGGCCGTGGTAGCCGCGCGGCACCAGGACGACGTCGCCCGACGACACCTCGGCGAGCACCTCGTGACCGCCGTAGACGCGCTGGTAGCCGGGCCCGCCCTCGAAGTAGTAGATCTCCTCCAGCACCGCCTCGCGCTCGGAGGCGGTGTCGTGCTTGTGCGGCGGGTAGGACGACCAGTTGCCCTCGGGTGTGAGCACCTCGACGGAGACGAGCTTGTCGCATGCGAAGGCGTCGGGCGCGCAGAAGTTGTTGACCTGCCGGGAGGCGTGTCCCGCGCCGCGGATCTCGACGGGGACCTTCTCGGCGGGGCCGTACCGGACGGGGAAGCGCCGGGTGGCGACCGCGGACGGCAGCGCGAACCGGCCCTCGCCGACGATCCTGACCTCGGCGTTGATGGGCAGGTAGGCGAAGTCGGTGACGGAGGCGAAGACCGAGCGGCGCCCCTGGAGCGCCACCCGCACGCCGTCGGCCTCCACCATGCACGAACCGGACAGCGGCAGTACCAGCATCTCCTCCGAATCCGTCGTGAAGGAGACGGTCTCCCCCGACAGGTTCAGCGTGCGCAGCCCGGAGTAGGTCCACCCGGCGGTGTCCGGGGTGATCTCCAGTGCCCACGGCGAGCGAGCGGTGCTGCCTGCCGGGATGAACGTCATGAGTCCTCCAGCATCGCGACGGCGTTGTCGACGGCGGCGGCCACGTCGTCGTCGGGCGGGTAGAGCAGCGCGCGGCCGACCACGAGCCCCCGCACGCCGGGCAGCTTCAGCGCCTTGCGCCAGGCGGCGTAGGCCAGGTCGGGCGTGTCGCCGGGGTCGCCGCCGAGCAGCAGCGTCGGCAGCGTGGTCGCCTGCATGACGCGCTCCATGTCCTCGACGACGGGGATCTTCAGCCAGGTGCGGGCCGAGGTGGTGCCGAGCGCCTGGCCGACGTTGATCGCCCTGATGACGCCCTCGGGGGTCAGGTCGTGCCCCGAGCGCCGCGACCAGAACGGCTCGACCATGGCGACCAGCCCCTCCCCGGCCAGCTCGCTCACCGCCTGCGAGCAGGCCGCCAGCGTGGCCGCGGTGTCCTGCTCGTCGACGGCGATCCTGCACAGCATCTTGCCGCCGTCGAGCCGCATGCGCACGATCGCGGCCGTGTCGTAGGCCGTGAATCTGTCGTCGAACTCGAAGACCGCGCCCTGGATGCCGCCGCGGTTCATCGAACCGATGACCACCTTGTCGTCGAGTTCACCGAGCAGCAGCAGGTCCTCGACGATGTCGGGGGTGGCGAGCAGGCCGTCCACGCCGGGTCTGGCCAGCGCGGTGCGCAGCCGGTCGAGCAGCTCGATCCGGCTGCCCATGGCCAGCGGCCTGCCGCCGACGCCGAGCGCTCCGCGCGCGGGATGGTCGGCCGCGATGATCATGAGCTGGTCGCGCTCGCCGAGCAGCGGCCTGCGCCTGCGGACGGCCGCCGCCTGCGCCACCCGCTCGGGATGGCGGGCTCTGATCTCCCTGATCCGCTGGTAGTCACCCATGCGCGAGCACCTCCTCGACGGTGGGCATGGCGGGGGCGCAGGCCAGCCGTCCCGCCACGATCGCGCCCGCCGTGTTGGCGAAGCGCAGCGTGCGTTCCAGCGGCCAGCCCGCCAGCAGGCCGTGGCAGAGGGCGCCGCCGAACGCGTCGCCCGCGCCGAGGCCGTTGACGACCTCGACCTCGACGGGCGGGACCTCGACGCGCTCGGCGGCGGTCATGCCGATCACGCCCTCGCTCCCCCGTTTGATCACCGCCAGTTCGACGCCGGCATCCAGCAGGATCCGGCCCGCCTTGTCGGGGTCGCGGGTGCCGGTGGCCACCTCGACCTCGTCCACGTTGCCCACGGCCACGGTGACGTGGGCGAGGGCCCGGCGGACCTGAGGCATGGCGTCCTGGGACGAGGCCCAGAACATCGGCCGGTAGTCCAGGTCGAGCACGGTGTGGACGGCGCGCCCGCGCGCCCGCCACGCGGCGAAGTGGGCGGCGCGGGAGGGCTCCTCCGACAGCCCCGTGACCGTCGACCAGAACAACCTGGCCGTCCGCACCGCGTCGAGCGGCAGCTCCTCCGGGCGTATCACCAGGTCGGGAGCCTTGGGGTAGCGGTAGAAGTACAGCGGGAAGTCCTCGGGCGGCCGGATCTCGCAGAACGTCACGGGCGTCGGCAGCCCTTCCACCTCCGTCACGAACGAGTCGTCCACGCCGTAGGAGCGCAGCGCGTCGTGGATGAAGGCGCCGAACGGGTCGGCGCCCGTCCTGGTGATCACCGCGGCCCGCTCGCCGAGCCTGGCGGCGGCCACGGCGACGTTGGTCGGCGATCCGCCGAGGTACTTGCCGAACGTCTCGACCTCGCGCAACGACACCCCGACCTGAAGGGGGTAGACGTCGACCCCGACCCGTCCCATCGTCAGGACGTCGATCATGCGAGGCCGCCCAGGTAGGCGATGCTCTGCCGGATCCCGTCGCGCGGGTCGTCGCGGTCGCCCGTGAGCACCACGTCCTGCTCCATGACGTACCAGCCGGAGTAGCCGCTCGTCTCCAGCGCCGCCACGATGCCCGCGATGTCGACGTCCCCCTGGCCGAGCGGGCGGTAGATCCCGGTCCGCACCGCCTGCGTGTAGGTGAGGGTGCCGTTGCTGACCTGCTCGGCGAGGCCGGCGTCGACGTCCTTCAGATGCACGTGCGCGATCCGCCCCGGGTCGCGACGGACCAGTTCGAGCGGATCGGTGCCGCCGATCAGCAGGTGACCGGTGTCCAGGCACAGCGGTACGGCGGAGCCGTCCACCACCCTGTCGACCTCCTCGCGCGTCTCGACCATGGTGCCCACGTGCGGGTGCAGGGTGACCGGGTGGTCGAACGCGCGCGCCTCGGCGGTGATGCGGTCCAGGTTCTCCAGCAGCGTCTTCCATCCGGCGGCGTCGAGGTCGGGGCGCTGGTCGTAGCCGCCGCCCCCGCTGTCGGCGGCCAGCACCATGACGTCGACGCCGCCCTCGGCGAAGTCGCGCATCCTGGCCCGCAGGCCCGGGACCGGATCGTGCTCCGGGTCGTGCAGGACGACCGGCAGGAACCCGCCGGCGGCGTGCAGGCCGTACTCCTCCAGCAGCGCCTTGCGGTGCGTGGGCGAGGGCGGCAGGAAGCCGTCGGGGCCGAGCTCGGTGGCGGTCAGGCCGAGCTCGCGCATCTCGGTGAGCACCCGCTCGCGGTCCAGCTGGTGCCCCCATTCGGGTACCTCGCACACACCCCACGAGATCGGCGCTCCGGCGATCCTCATCGGCTGACCTCCTCGACGGCGACGACGCGGCCTTCCCTGCGCGACTTCTCGGCGGCCTCCGCGATGTACAGCGCCGCGAGCGCGTCCTCGATGGTGCACGGGCTCGTGTCGCTGGTGAGGAAGCCGTCGATCTCCGCCACGTAGGCCGCGCGGAAGCGGGTGACGAAGTCGGGCCATGGCTCGCCGGGCGGCTGCAGGCCCTCCGCGCTGGTCAGCGGGGCACGCGGGTCCAGGCCGACGACCTGCGTGCGGCGGGTGCCGGCCAGTTCCATCCGCACGTCGTAGCCCGCTCCGTTGTAACGGGAGCCCTGGAGGGTGACCAGGGTGCCGTCGTCCAGCGTGAGCAGGGCCGCGCTGGTGTCCACGTCGCCCGCCTCCCTGAAGAATTCGGCACCCCTGTTGGCGCCGGTGGCGTACACGGTGGCCACCTCCCGGCCCGTCACCCAGCGCAGGATGTCGAAGTCGTGGATGTGGCAGTCCCTGTAGATGCCCCCTGACATGGGGATGTACTCGGCGGGCGGAGGCGCGGGATCGGCGGTCAGCAGGTGGACCCTGTGCAGGTCGCCGAGTTCTCCCGTGCGCAGCGCGGTGGCGGCCGCGACGTAGCCGGGGTCGAACCGGCGCTGGAAGCCGATCTGGACCCTGTTGCCCTCCGCGGCCGCCAACACCTTCAGCGTCTCCTCGACCGTGGGAGCGACCGGCTTCTCGCAGAAGACCGGGATCCCGAGGCGGCAGGCCTTGATCAGCAGATCGGCGTGGGTACTGGTGGGCGTGGCGATGACCAGCGCGTCCGCCTCGAACGGGTCGCCCTCCCTGCCGTAGGGAGAGCTGCGCACCGGATCCCACACGATCAGGTCGTCCACCAGCGGGTGCGCGGTCAGGGTCGCGGCGTGGAATGCCCCGATTCTTCCTAAACCGAGCAGACCGACACGCATGACGCCTCCCAGGAGTCGGGGATTGGATCCCTTTCTAGCCTTCTATCCCTTTCTTTGTCCAGACATTCTTACCTTTACTCGTCGTACCACGTCAGCGGCGTGATGAGCGGGCAGGCGGGCGAAGCCGATGACGATCGCGGGCGACCCTCCGGCGAAGCGCATCGGCCCGACGGGCTCGGCGGACAGCCCCTCCGCCTCGGCCGCGGCCACCACCTCCCGCTCGTCCCAGTGCTCGGGCAGGCCGACGAAGACGTGCAACCCCGCCTCGATGCCGCCGACGCTCACCTCGGGCAGGTGCTCGGCCAGCGCCCTGGCCAGGGCGTCACGCCGCTTCCTGTACTCCCTGCGCATCCGGCGCAGGTTGCGGTCGTAGCCGCCCGACCGCAGGAAGTGGGCCAGGGCGTACTGCTCGACGACGGGAGAGCCGAGGTCGAACTCGGCCCTGGCCCGCCGTACGGCGTCGGCCAGGTCCAGGGGGGCGGCGATCCAGCCCAGCCGCAGCCCCGGAGCCAGCGACTTGCTGACGCTGCCCGACAGGATCACCCGGTCGGGCGCGAGGCCCTGCAGGCAGCCCACGGGGTCGCGGTCGAACCTGAACTCGGCGTCGTAGTCGTCCTCCAGCACCATGCCGCCCCACTCCATCAGCGCGGCCCTGCGCGCGGGCGAGAGCACGACGCCCGTCGGGTACTGGTGCGCGGGCGTCACCAGGACGGCCGCCACCCCGTCCAGGGCGGTGACGTCGAGGCCCTCGGCGTCGACCGGGATCGGCACCAGCTCGGAGCCCGACCTCCTGAGCAGCGGCACCTGGCGGTGGCTCGTCGGGTCCTCGACGCCGAGCCTGGGGCCGTTCAGCACGTGCAGGATCAGGCTCAGCCCCTGGGCCACCCCGCCGACGATCACCAGGTTGTCGGCGGTGACGTCGGCGGCGCGCACCCGCTTGAGGTAGGAGGCCAGCTCCTCGCGCAGCTCGATCACGCCGCCGGGATCGCAGTAGTCGAAGGCGTCGCCGGGCACCGTGGTCAGCACGTGCTTGACCGCGGCCAGCCAGCGTTCGCGGGGGAAGGCGCTCAGGTCGGGCGAGGTCGGCCGGTGCCCGTAGTAGGGGGCGCGCTCCCGCACGGCGACCGGCTCGGGCTCCCTGCGGGCGGTCGCGGCGACCACGGTGCCCGCGCCGACCCTGGCCAGCAGGAAGCCCTCGGCGACGAGCTGCTCGTAGGCCTCGACCACGACGCCCCTCGACAGGCCCAGGTCGGCGGCCAGTTCCCTGCTGGCGGGCAGCCGGGTGCCGGGTTCGAGCCGGCCCTGCCGGATGGACTCGCGCAGGTGCCCCGCGATCTGCGCGGAGATCGCCCCCAGATCCCGATTTATCGGTATATGAAGGTCGGCCAATTGGTCCCCGCTTTCACCGCATCATTGGACTGTCTGGGCGAACCATTCGATTCCTAGCATGCCGTACATGAGAAACGGCGTCATCGGAGCAGCCTCCGCCATGTTCCTCGTCGGCACGCTCGCCGCGGTCTCCGGAGTGATCCAGGACTACCCGGTGTACGGCGGGCAGGCCGTCCGCTACCTGGCCGCGGCGGTCATCCTGCTGGCCGCCACGCGCATGGCGGGCCACCGCTTCGTCAAGCTCACCGCGCGGGAGACGCTGCTGCTCATCGGCCTGTCGGTGTTCGGCCTGGTCATCTTCAACGTGTGTGTCATCGAGGCCACCAGGCATGCGGGTCCTGCCCTTCCCGGCACGGTGCTGGGCACCGTGCCGCTCGTCCTGGCACTGGCCGGCGGGCGGCCGGCGCCGCGGCTGCTGGTGGGCGCGGGGGTCGTGGTGGCGGGCGCCACGCTGGCCGCGGGTCTCGGCAGCGGCGACCTGCCAGGGCTGCTGTGGTCCCTGGGCGCGCTCGTGGGGGAGGTCAGCTTCTCCATGCTGGCCATCCCCCTCCTGCCGAAGCTCGGCGCGATGCGCGTCTCGGCCTACTCGACGGCGCTGGCCGTCCCCTTGCTGGCCGTGATCGGGCTGGTCGTGGAGGGCCCCGCCATGCTGCGGACGCCCACCCTCGCCGAGGGGCTCGGCTTCGCCTACCTCGCGGTGGTCGTGACGACGATCGCCTTCTTCCTGTGGTACTCCTCGCTCCCCAAGCTGGGCCCCGGCAGGGCAGGGCTGTTCGCCGGGCTCATCCCGGTCGGCGCGATCGTCACGGGGCTCGCACTCGGCGTCGCGGTGCCGACCACGCCCGACCTGCTGGGGGCGACGCTGGTCATCGCCGGGATCGTGGTGGGGCTCAGTGGTGGCGCCAGGTACGCCGATGCGGGTGGTGTTCCCCTGCCGGCCACTGGCCGCTCCTGATGCCCGTCAGCACGATGGCGACGACGGCGAGGCCGAGGGCTCCGGCCATGAGGAGCGCGAATCCGAGCACGAAGAAAATGGGCACATCCATGACGTCCTCCTCCCTCAAGCGTTCGGCGGAGCGGCCCCACAGGACACCTCTTTGACCCCATAAATCGGAAAAATCCGTTATGGGATGCCTCTGGTGACCGGTGGTTCTTCCTCGCACGCGCCAAGCCGTACCCTCTAGGAGGACCGAAAGGATCGAGGGACATGCCCGAGTTCGACTACACCGACCTGCTTCCGCTTGGCGCCGACGACACCGAGTATCGGCTGATCACCAGCGAGGGGGTGCGGAAGGTCGAGGCTGCGGGACGCAGCTTCCTGGAGGTCGACCCGGAGGCGTTGCGGCTGCTCACCGAGACCGCCGTCCACGACATCTCGCACTTCCTGCGCGCCGGCCACCTGGCCCAGCTACGGAAGATCATTGACGATCCCGAGTCGAGCGGCAACGACCGGTTCGTCGCGCTCGACCTGCTCAAGAACGCCTCCATCTCCGCCGGCGGCGTGCTGCCCATGTGCCAGGACACCGGCACGGCGATCGTGATGGGCAAGCGCGGCCGCCACGTGCTGACCGACGGCCGCGACGCCGAGGCGATCGCGCGCGGCGTCTACGACGCCTACACCAAGCTCAACCTGCGCTACTCCCAGATGGCTCCGCTCACCATGTGGGAGGAGAAGAACACCGGCACCAACCTGCCGGCCCAGATCGAGCTGTACGCCGAGGACCCCCACGGCCACGCCGACGAGTACAAGCTGCTGTTCATGGCCAAGGGCGGCGGCTCGGCCAACAAGTCGTTCCTCTACCAGGAGACCAAGGCCGTCCTCAACGAGAAGCGCATGCTGGCCTTCCTCGAGGAGAAGATCCGCTCGCTCGGCACCGCGGCGTGCCCGCCGTACCACCTGGCCGTGGTCATCGGCGGCACCAGCGCCGAGTACGCGCTGAAGACCGCCAAGTACGCCAGCGCCCGCTACCTCGACTCGATCCCGACCGAGGGCGCGGCCTCCGGCCACGGCTTCCGCGACCTGGAGATGGAGCAGAAGGTCTTCGAGCTGACCCAGAAGCTCGGCATCGGCGCGCAGTTCGGCGGCAAGTACTTCTGCCACGACGTCCGCGTCATCCGCCTGCCACGGCACGGCGCCTCGTGCCCGGTGGCCATCGCCGTCTCCTGCTCGGCCGACCGGCAGGCCCTCGCCAAGATCACGCCCGAGGGCGTCTTCCTGGAGAAGCTGGAGACCGATCCGGCCCGCTTCCTGCCCGAGACGACCGACGAGCACCTGTCCGACGACGTGGTGAAGATCGACCTCAACCGGCCCATGCCGGAGATCCTCGCCGAGCTGACCAGGTACCCGGTCAAGACGCGCCTGTCGCTCACCGGGCCGCTGGTGGTGGCGCGTGACATCGCGCACGCCAAGATCGCCGAGCTGCTCGACGCCGGCGGCGAGATGCCGGCCTACCTGAAGGACCACGCCGTCTACTACGCCGGTCCGGCCAAGACCCCCACGGGCTACGCCTCGGGCTCCTTCGGCCCCACGACCGCCGGCCGCATGGACTCCTACGTCGAGCGTTTCCAGGCCGCGGGCGGGTCCATGGTCATGCTGGCCAAGGGCAACAGGTCCAAGCAGGTCACCGAGGCGTGCCAGAAGTACGGCGGCTTCTACCTCGGCTCCATCGGCGGCCCCGCCGCCCGCCTGGCGCAGGACTGCATCAAGAAGGTCGAGGTCCTGGAGTACCCGGAGCTGGGCATGGAGGCGGTCTGGAAGATCGAGGTCGAGGACTTCCCCGCCTTCATCGTCGTCGACGACAAGGGTGACGACTTCTTCACCGACAAGACAGGGCCCGTGCTGTCCATCGGCCGGCGCTGAGGCGCCCTCATACGGCTCTCCCGCGTCCCGCGCGGGAGGGCCTCGGCGCCTTCAACGACGTACGGCATGCCGGGCGGTGCCCTCAGGACGGTGGGTGGTGCGCCAGGTGTGAGCGGCGTCGGGGGTGCGCCCTCTCGGACGGGTGACGGCTCACCGCGGTGTGGCCGGTCTCGGACGACCGCACCTGCGGGATGAGTCAGGCGGCGACCAGGCCGCGGTGGGGTGCGATGACGGTGCCGTCGGGGAGCAGCAGGCCGGTGTCCTCGAACAGGACCACACCGTTGCACAGCAGGCTCCATCCCTGGTCGGGGTGGGCTGCGATCACGTGCGAGGCTTCACGGTCGGCTGCGTCGGCGGCCGGGCAAGCGGGTGAGTGACTGCACATCATGTACCTCTCAGATGACTCTCCTGATCCTTCATGTGGTGGGCCTCGTTGCCCTGGTAGGTCCCCGGCGCGCTGGAGATCGTCTCTTTTCTCCCCCAACGCCTCCGAGGTCCCGCCTAGTTCCGGTGAACCCGTCTACTTTCATCATGACGCTCGACGCTGACAGTTTCGACGCGTTTTGCGGTAGTGAGGTTCACGGATTCAGCGTGCGTCAGGGCGCTGACGAACAGCTTGCAATCCGCTGACGCGACCACGATCGAGAGAGTCAAGCCACCTGCACGTGGGCGGGCGGGGCGGCCCCGCCCGCCGCACGCAGGGACCTAACTGATACCGCCATCATGAAGTAGTTGCGAATGATTCGCAAGAAGCGGAGTCCTAAGTCTCTGGACTGATGCAGGTGCGAACTCTTTGCAATAGTGTCGGGAGGGCGTTGATCACCTGGAGGTGGATCATGGGTGCCTACACCCTTCCTGACATGCCCTACGACTACGCGGCACTGGAGCCCGCGATCACGGGCGAGATCCTCGAACTGCACCACGCCAAGCACCACGCCGCCTACGTGAAGGGCGCCAACGACACGCTGGAGCAGCTGGCCGAGGCCCGCGACAAGGGCCAGTTCGGCGGTCTGGTCGGCCTGGAGAAGACCTTCGCCTTCCACCTGTCGGGCCACGTGCTGCACTCGATCTTCTGGGAGAACCTGTCCCCCGACGGCGGCGACCGCCCCGACGGCGCGCTGCGCGACGCGATCGACGAGCACTTCGGCACCTTCGAGGCCTTCCAGAAGCAGCTGAGCGCCGCCACCACCGGCGTACAGGGCTCCGGGTGGGGTGTGCTGGCCTACGAGCCGCTCGGCGGGCGCCTGGTGGTGGAGCAGGTCTACGACCACCACGGCAACGTCGGCATGAACACCACGCCGCTGCTGGTCTTCGACGCCTGGGAGCACGCCTACTACCTGCAGTACCGCAACGTGCGTCCCGACTACGTGGAGAGGCTGTGGGACCTGGTGAACTGGAACGATGTCGCCAAGAGGTTTGCTGACGTGACGAGTCAGGCGGCTTGACCGAAGTTCGCAACTTTTTATCGGCCCGGCCTCTACTGGTCGGTTTCCGCAAATAGGTAAGCTGCCTGCCATGCGTGCGCCGTCCGGTTACCTCCTTGCCGCGCGCTATCGGCTTTTGGAGCCGGTCGGCCGCGGCGGCATGGGCACGGTTTGGCGAGCGCACGATGAGTTGCTCGACCGTTACGTAGCGGTCAAGGAAGTGCGCCTGCCGACGGTCCTCGACGAGGAGTTGCGCGCCGAGCTCTGTGCCCGCACCGAGCGTGAGGGCAGAGCCACGGCGATGGTCGCGCACCCCTCGGTGATCACCGTCTTCGACGTCGTCACCGAGGACGAACGGCCGTGGATCGTGATGGAGCTGCTCCAGGCCAGGTCCCTGGAGCAGCTCATCATGCAGGAGGGCCCGCTGCCGCCGCGCAGGGCCGCGGAGATCGGCAGGCAGGTGCTCGGCGCGCTGCGGGCCGTCCACGCCAAAGGCATCCTCCACCGCGACGTGAAGCCCAGCAACGTCCTGGTCACCGACGAGCGGGCGGTGCTCACCGACTTCGGCCTGGCGGCCATGGAGGGCGACGCCTCCATCACCCAGGCGGGCATCGTGCTCGGTTCGGCCGGCTACATCGCCCCCGAACGCGTGCTGGGTGCGAAGGCCAGCCCTGCGGCCGACCTGTGGTCGCTCGGCGCGACCCTCTACACCGCGGTCGAGGGCAGGGGCCTGCACGGCAGGCGTACGGCGGCCGCGGCGCTGGCCGCGCTCACCAGCGGGGAGCCCATCCCCATGGTCAAGGCGGGACCGCTGGCGCCCGTGCTCGACGCCCTGCTGAGGATCGACCCCGCCACCCGGCTCGACTCGGTGCGCGCCTCGCTCATGCTGGCCCGCGTCGCGGCCGGGGGCGCGGCGGAGGACCCGCTGGCCACCAGGAGCAGGATCCCCCGCCCAGGCCCGGCCCGCCGGCCCACGCATCGCGGCCTGCACCGGGCGGAGACGACCGCGCCGACCCCGGTGGTGCCGCTCCCCAGGGGCCACCGCAGACCGGGCGAGGGCGTGCACAGGAAGGTCGTCGAGCAGCGCCCCAACCCGTCCGGCTATGCCCGATTCATGGCCACTTTGATAAAGGTGTTCCTCCCACGACGCTGGTGGCCGCGCGAACTTCGCAAGCGCGGGTAAAGCGTTCTCCAAGCGGGAATAGATATCTTCTTCTCATGCCGGAACAGCAGAAGCGCCTGCTCGCGGAACGCTACGAGCTGATCACCCCGATCGGCAGAGGGACGATGGGGACCGTGTGGCGGGCCCACGACCGTGCCCTCGGCCGCGAGGTGGCGATCAAGGAGATCCGCCAGGACCCGGGGCTCACCGACGAGCAGCGCGCCGAACTGCGCGAGCGCATGGTCCGCGAGGGCCGCACCGCCGCGCGGATCAGCCACCCGTCCGTGGCCTCCATCCACGACGTCCTCATCCAGGACAACAGTCCGTGGATCATCATGGAACTGGTCGAGGCCCGCTCCATGGAACAGGTCATCGAGGAGGAGGGTCCGCTGCCGCCCCGGCTGGTGGCCGAGATCGGCGTCGACCTGCTGGGCGCGCTGCGCGCCGCCCACGCGCAGGGCGTCACGCACCGCGACGTCAAGCCGGGCAACGTACTGATCACCGAGAACGGCCGGGTCGTCCTGACCGACTTCGGCATCGCCAAGGTCGAGGGCGACACCCGCCTGACCAAGACCGGCATGGTGATCGGCTCCCCCGGCTACACGGCGCCGGAACGGGCGCGCGGCGAGTACACCGGGCCGGAGTCGGACATCTGGTCGCTCGGCGCGACCCTGTACTTCGCCGTGGAGGGCAGGCCGGCCTACGAGCGCGCGACCGTGGCCGAGACGCTGGCCGCGCTGATGACCGAGAGCGCCGACCCGCCCACGCAGGCGGGGGCGCTGCGCCCGGTGCTCGAGGGGATGCTGCACAAGGATCACCGCCAGCGCCTGACCGCGGCCAAGACCGAGACCCTGCTGCGGATGGTGGCCGACACCCCGAGCAACGACATCCCGCAGGTGATGGAGGAGTTCGACCCCGACAGGACGATGGCCGTGCAGCGGCCCAAGCCCGCCCGTCCCCAGCCGGCCGAGCCGGTGGACGAGGGGGCCGTCGTCACCTCGAGGCTGTCCATCCCGGTGCGTGCCGACAAGCCGGTCTTCCCGCCGCCCGGCGCCGCCGGCCCGCACGGCGAGCCAGGCGCGCCTGGAGCGTTCTCGGGGACGGCCGGGGCCGGGCAGCAGGGGCGGGGCGCGTTCGCGGGACCGGTGGCGCCGGAGGGCAGGGGCGCCTTCGCGGCACCGGCCGCCCAGGGCGGTCCCGGCACGCCTGCCGCCCAGGGCGGCTCTGGGCAGCAGGGTCCCGGTGGCCCCGCCGCTCCCGGCCCGCGCCCCGGCCAGGCCGCCCACGGCCCCGGACAGGGACCAGGGCAGGCTCCCGGGCAGGGACCAGGACAGAGACCCGGGCAGGGGCACAGCCAGGGACACAGCCAGGGACCCGGGCAGGGGCCAGGCGGGCAGGGCGATTGGAGGCAGGGGCCGGGCGGCCAGGGCTCGGGTCCCGGGCAGGGGCCTGGTCCGGGTCATGGTGGTCCGGGTCATGGTGGTCCGGGGGTTCCCGGATACGCGGGCCCGCCGGGTGCCGCGCCGTACAACGGCATGCCTCCCGGGCCGGGCGGCGTGGCCGTACCGGCTCGTCCCGGTGGGCACGGGACCGACCACCCCGACCGGCAGCCGGGGCTGGGCACCGACCTGTTCGCGATCGCGGGCACGCCGGCGCCCCAGCCGGAGGCCAACAGGGCGGGCGTCCTCGTCCTCATCGGCGTCGCCATCGTGGCGCTGGCCGTGATCGCCATCCTGGTCATCGCCGCCATCTCCTGACCCCGGCATGTCGTGCTCGATCTGGATCGCACAGACTTGGACACATGAGTGAATTCCGGATCGAGCACGACTCCATGGGTGAGGTCCGCGTCCCCGTCGACGCCCACTGGCGCGCCCAGACCCAGCGAGCCGTGGAGAACTTCCCCATCTCGGGTCGCCGCCTGGAGCCCTCTCACATCGCCGCCCTCGGCCTGATCAAAGCGGTGGCCGCCGAGGTCAACGCCGAGCTCGGAGTCCTCGACAAGGATCTGGCCGAGGCCATCGCCCAGGCCGCCGCCGACGTGGCGGAGAACGAGTACGACGAGCACTTCCCCATCGACGTGTTCCAGACCGGCTCGGGCACCTCGTCGAACATGAACACCAACGAGGTCGTCGCCACGCTGGCGCAGGCGCGGCTCGGCCGTCCGGTGCATCCGAACGACCACGTCAACGCCTCACAGTCGTCCAACGACGTCTTCCCCACCTCGATCCGCGTGGCCGCCGCCACCGAGGTCGTCTTCCACCTGGTGCCCTCGCTGCAGCACCTGGCCACCGCCCTGCGGGCCAAGGCGACGGAGTTCGCGCAGACCGTGAAGTCGGGCAGGACCCACCTCATGGACGCCACCCCCGTGACGCTCGGCCAGGAGTTCGGCGGCTACGCCGCCCAGATCGAGCACGGCGTCACCCGCGTCCAGTCGGCCCTCGCCCACGTGGTGGAGCTCCCGCTCGGCGGCACCGCCGTCGGCACCGGCATCAACACCCCTCCCGGTTTCGCCGCCAAGGCGATCGAGAAGCTCAGCCAGGCGACCGGCATCACGTTCGTCGAGGCCCCTGACCACTTCGAGGCCCAGAGCAGCCAGGACGCGATCGTCGAGCTCTCCGGCCAGCTGAAGGTCGTCGCCGTCTCCCTCAACAAGATCGCAAACGATCTGCGGTGGATGGGCTCGGGACCGCGGGCCGGGCTCGGTGAGATCAACCTGCCCGACCTCCAGCCCGGCTCCTCGATCATGCCGGGGAAGGTCAACCCGGTGATCCCCGAGGCCGCGGCCATGGTGGCGGCCCAGGTCATCGGCAACGACGCCGCCATCACCTTCGCGGGCGCCTCGGGCAACTTCGAGCTGAACGTCATGCTGCCCCTGATCGGCAGGAACGTCCTGGAGTCGATCCGCCTGCTCGCCAACGTCTCCCGCCTGCTGGCCGACCGGTGCGTGTCCGGGATCACCGCCAACACCGAGCGGCTGCGCGAGTACGCCGAGTCCTCCCCCTCGATCGTCACCCCGCTCAACCGTCACGTCGGCTACGAGGAGGCCGCCAAGATCGCCAAGCAGGCGCTGGCGGAGCGCAAGACGATCCGCGAGGTGGTCATCGAGCGCGGCCACGTCGCCAACGGCACCATCTCCGAGGCCGAGCTGGACGCGCTGCTCGACGTGCTGTCGATGACCGGGCCCTCTTGAGGGACGGCGGGACCGCCCCACCCGCGGGTCCCCGTGACCCGGCGCGGGGTAAAGGTATTTCCCGGCAAATCCCAACGTTCTCCCCGGCCTGCGATAACGATTCGCCAACGCCGCCATCCGATCCCCCCATCACGTCGTCAGAGGAAGGCATCGACCCTCTGGCGAAAGGCAGGACGCCCCCGTGCAACAACCGGATTGCGTTTCGCGCGGGAGCGAGGGCGGCACCGGCGACCGGGGTATCGATGCCGGTGGTTCCGCCTCGCGTCCGCGGGGCGCCGAGGGAGGCGGTGTGGGCACCCCAGGACTGCACAGGTCCGCGCAGCGCGGCCCGCCGAGGCGGCATGAGGTTCCGAGCTTCGACACCATCCCCTGAAGGAGCGAAAGGAGGAGTGGCGCCGCCCTGGCCGTGGCGGTGCCACCAACCAGATGAAGATCCTGATGCTTCGCCTCATGCAGGCCATGCGCCACGCCAGGGCCAAGGACCTGACGAGGCACCTGTCGGCGACGCCGCTCGAACACATCTACGCCCGGTTCGGGCGTGACATCCTCGCCCAGGCCGCCCAGGACCGCGCGCTCTCCGACGCCATCGCGCGGGAGGTCGCCGAGATCGACAGGTCACTGGAGGAGGAGGGCGTGGATCCCACCCCCGTCGAGCTGCGCTCCTTCCTCATGGGCTACGGCCAGGGCGTCATCGACTCCGCGGTGATCCGGCCCGACCTGGTCGCCAAGGACACCAGCTGCGGCAGCGTCTACCCCAGCTCGGTGGTGAAGCTGGGCGCGCTGAGCCAGAAGGCGTTCGCGGGCGGCCTCATCAAGATGTCCACATAGTGCCGCGAAAAGGTATGTGGGCGGCCTCCATGTGCCGTCGGCGGAGGAGGGTCTAGGGTCCGAGGCATGACCGACGAGCTGACCGGGCGGACCGCCCTGGTGACGGGGGCGGGTAGCGGGATCGGCAGGGCGTGCGCCGTCCGGCTGGCGGCCGCAGGCGCCAGGGTGCTGGTCGTGGACATGTCGCGGGAGTCCGCGGAGCGCGTGGCGAAGCAGACCGGCGGCGTCGCCGTCGTCGCCGACCTGTCCGACTCCCGCTTCCTGGACGCGCTGCCCGACGAGCCCGTGCACATCCTGGTGAACAACGCGGGCTTCCAGCACGTGGCGCCGATCGAGGAGTTCCCTCCGGAGATCTTCTCCAAGATCGTCAAGGTCATGCTGGAGGCCCCGTTCCTGCTGGCCAGCCGGGTGCTGCCGGGCATGTACGCCGCAGGCTGGGGCAGGATCGTCAACATCTCCTCCGTCCACGGCCTGCGGGCCTCGCCGTACAAGGCGGCGTACGTGGCCGCCAAGCACGGACTCGAAGGACTGTCGAAGGTGATCGCGTTGGAGGGGGCGGCCAAGGGCGTGACCTCCACCTGCGTCAACCCCGGCTACGTGCGCACCGAGCTGGTGGAGAGGCAGATCGCCGCCCAGGCCGCCTCGCACGGCATCCCGGAGTCCGAGGTCGTGGAGCAGATCATGCTCGCCCCCGCCGCGATCAAGCGCCTGATCGAGCCCGAGGAGGTCGCCGAGCTGGTCGCCTACCTGTGCGGGCCCGCCGGGTCGTTCGTCACCGGAGTCTCCCTCCCCGTGGACGGCGGATGGACGGCTCGCTAGCGTTCCTCGATCTGCTGGCCCGTGAGGCGCCGGCGGTCGAGTTCGAGGGCCCGATACTCAAGGCCAGGGCCGAGGGCGCCGGCCCGCGGACGCTCGAGGAGCTCGAGGAGGCCAAGCTGGCGGCGCTCAAGGTCCGCGCCCTGCTGCGGCGCAGGGCCAGGCGCGAGGCCGAGCTGAGCGCGCTCTACGACACCGCGGGCGACCTGGCCGGGCTGCGCGACCTCGACGCCGTGCTGGAGGCGATCGTCCACCGGGCCAGGCAGCTGCTGGGCACCGACACGGCCTACATGACGCTGCACGACCCCGAACGCGGCGACACCTACATGCGGGTCACCGACGGCTCGATCTCGGCCGCCTTCCGCTCGCTCAGGCTCGCGATGGGCGCGGGGCTGGGCGGCCTGGTGGCGCAGACGGCGACGCCGTACTCCACGGCCGACTACTTCGCCGACGCGCGCTTCCGCCACACCACCGACATCGACGAGGCGGTCAAGGAGGAGGGCCTGGTGGCCATCCTCGGCGTGCCACTGCGCCTCGGGCAGCGGGTGATCGGCGTGCTGATGGCGGCCAACCGCAGCGCGCGGCCGTTCGCGCAGGAGGAGGTGGCGCTGCTGGCCAGCCTGGCGGCGCACGCCGCGGTCGCGATCGACAACGCGCGGCTGCTGCAGGAGACGCGCAACGCCCTGGAGGAGCTGTCCCACGCGCACCGGACCGCCAGGGAGCACAGCGACGCGGTGGAGCGCGCGGCGCTGGCCCACGACAGGATGACCTCGCTCGTGCTTCGCGGCGGCGGCATCGAGGACGTGGCGGCCGTGGTGACGGAGGTGCTCGGCGGCACGCTGGCCGTTCTCGACGAGACGGGACGGCCGCTGGTCGGCGAGGTGGAGCAGGGTGTCCTCGACGCGGCGGTGCCGGGCAGGACCGTGCGCAGGGGCGACCTCATGGTCACCGCCAGCGCGCCGCTGTGCACGCTGGTGCTGCGCAGCGACCCGCACCACAGGGACGCCGCCGACGAGCGCATCCTCGAACGCGCGGCGCTGGTCTGCGCCTTGCTGCTGCTGTTCCGCAGGAGCGTGGCCGAGGCGGAGGGCAGGGTACGCGGCGAGCTGCTCGACGACCTGATCTCCCGGGCCGCCGAGGATCCCCAGGGGCTGACCGACCGCGCCCGCAGGCTCGGCGTCGACCTGGCCGCGCCGCACGTGGTCGTGGTGGCCAGGCACGAGGGGCAGCGCGAGCGGGCCGCCTTCTGGGCCTCCTCGCAGGCCACGCTCTCCGGCGGGCTGGCCGCCGCGCGCGGCCAGGAGGTGGTGCTGCTGCTGCCCGGCACCGATCCGGGCGCGCTGGCGCAGCGCGTCGCCGCGGAGCTGACCGTCTCGCTCGGCTCGTCCGCCACGGCGGGCGCGACCGGCCCGATCAGCGACCCGACGCAGGTCCCGCGCGCCCACAGGGAGGCGCTGCGCTGCGCCGAGTCGCTGCTGGCCCTCGGCCGGGCCGGCGGCGGCGCGAGCGCCGCCGAGCTCGGCTTCGTCGGGCTGCTCATCGGCGAGGGCCGCGACGTGGGCGCCTTCGTCACCGGCACGCTCGGGCCCGTCGTCGACTACGACGAGCGCAGGGGCACGGCGCTGCTGAAGACGCTCGCCGCCTACTTCGGCTCGGGCGGCTCCCCCTCTCGCACGGCCGAGGTCATGCACATCCACGTCAACACCGTCACCCAGCGCCTGGACCGCGTCGCCCAGCTCCTCGGCGACGGCTGGCAGGAGCCGGAGCGGGCGCTGGAGATCCAGCTGGCGCTCCGCCTGCACCGCCTCAGCGGCTGACCCACATACCACCCCCGCCGAGTATGGGGCGCGCGCCCATATGAGTGATGCCGGTCACTCCTTACCGTGAGCAACAACCCCCCACTCCCCCAGACAGGCGAAAGCTCATGAGCATCAAAAAGATCGTGGCCGCGAGCCTGATCGGCACCACCATCGAGTGGTACGACTTCTTCCTGTACGGCTCGGCCGCGGCCCTCGTGTTCAACACGCTGTTCTTCCCCGAGTCCGACCCGCTGACCGGCACCCTGCTGGCCTTCCTCACCTACGCCGTCGGCTTCGTCGCCCGCCCCCTCGGCGGCCTGGTCTTCGGCCACTTCGGCGACCGGCTCGGCCGCAAGACGCTGCTGGTCATCAGCCTGCTCATGATGGGCATCGCGACCTTCCTGATCGGCTGCCTGCCCACCCACGCCGCCATCGGCGCGGGCGCGCCGGTGCTGCTGACCGCGCTGCGCCTGGTGCAGGGCTTCGCGCTCGGCGGCGAGTGGGGCGGCGCGGTCCTCATCGTCTCCGAGCACGGCGACTCCAGCCGCCGGGGCTTCTGGGCCTCGTGGCCGCAGGCCGGCGCGCCGGGCGGCAACCTGCTGGCCACCGGCGTGCTCGCGCTGCTGGCGGCCTTCCAGTCCGACGAGGCGTTCCTGTCCTGGGGTTGGCGGGTGCCGTTCCTGCTGTCGGGCGTGCTGGTGCTGATCGGGCTGTGGATCCGGCTGTCCATCAGCGAGTCGCCGGTCTTCCAGCAGGCCCCGCCCCTGGAGGACAAGACGCCGCTCGCGGCCGTGCTCAAGTACCACTGGCGGGACGTGCTGATCGCCATCGGCGCCCGCATGGCCGAGAACATCTCGTTCTACTTGATCACCGTGTTCGTCATCACCTACGGCACGACCGTCGTGAAGCTGGACAAGCCGACCATCCTGAACGCCGTGCTCATCGCCTCGGCGATCCACTTCGTCACCATCCCGCTGTGGGGCGCGCTGTCGGACCGCGTCGGCCGCCGCCCGATGTATCTGGTGGGCGCGGCGGGCGTCGGCGTGTGGATCTTCGCCTTCTTCCCGCTCATCAACACCGGCGGCTTCCTGGCCATCACGCTGGCGGTGACCGTGGGCCTGCTGTTCCACGGCATGATGTACGGCCCGCAGGCCGCCTTCTTCTCCGAGCTGTTCGGCACCAGGATGCGCTACACCGGCGTGTCGATCGGCGCGCAGCTGTCGGCCATCGTGGCGGGCGCGCTGGCCCCGATCATCGCCGTCAAGCTGCTCCAGGACTTCGGCACCTGGGTGCCGATCGCCGTCTACCTGGCCGCAGCCGCGGCCCTTACGCTGTTCGCCGTCTACGCCGCCCGTGAAACGCAGGGCAGCGACCTGGCGGAAGGAAAGGTCGTCGCATGAAGGTCACCACCGCACGGCTCACCCACAACGTCCTGACCGGACCGCGCGACGAGGGCGAGCCCGTGCTGTTCGTCCACGGCAACGTCTCGTCGGCGGCCTTCTGGCGCGACAGCCTGGCCGCCCTGCCGCAGCCGTACCGGCCGCTGGCGGTGGACCTGCGCGGCTTCGGCGACAGCGATCCCGCGCCGGTCGACGCGACGCGCGGCCTGCGCGACTTCTCCGACGACCTGGCCGAGCTGATCGAGGCCATGGGGCTGGGCCCGGTGCACCTCGTCGGCTGGAGCATGGGCGGCGGCATCATCCTGCAGCTCCTGCGTGACCGGCCGGCGATGGTCCGCTCGCTCACCCTGGTCAACCCCGTCTCCCCGTACGGCTACAGCGGCACGGAGGGCGCCGAGGGCCTGCTCACCCACGCCGACGGCACCGGGTCGGGCGCGGGCGCCGCGAACCCGGACTTCGTCGCCAGGCTCGCCGCGGGCGACCTGTCGGACGAGGCGCCCACCTCGCCCCGCGTGGTCTTCCGCTCGGCCTACGTCGCCAAGCCGGTCGCCGACGAGGACTTCTACGTGGCCTCGATGCTGTCCACCAGGGTCGGCGAGGACAACTACCCGGGTGACGCCGTGACGTCCGAGGCCTGGCCGGGCGTGCGTCCGGGCACCCGCGGCGTGCTCAACGCCCTGGCCCCGGTCCACTTCCGCATCGACGACCTGCACACCGTCGACCCCAAGCCGCCCATCCTGTGGATCAGGGGCGCCGACGACGTGATCGTCGCCGACGGCTCGCCGTTCGACCTGGCCCACCTCGGGCAGCTCGGTGTCGTGCCCGGCTCGCCCGGCACCCCGGCGCAGCCCATGGTCGCCCAGACCAGGGCGGCGCTGGAACGCTACGGCGACTACCGCGAGGTCGTGCTGGCCGACTGCGGCCACAGCCCCCACATCGAACAGCCCGAGGAGTTCCGCGGGCATCTCGTGGAGCACCTTCAGTCGCGCAGGTAACGGTGCCTGCCCGCCCGTGCCAGCCGTACGGCGTGCCGTGCGCCTGGCACGCGACGGGCCAGCCTGCGCAGCAGCGTGTCGCCGCCCATGGGGTCGCGCGGGAGTTCGACGGGCGCGGTCGGCGTGACCTGGATCCTGCCGCCGCGCACCTCCAGCGCGAAACGCAGCCCCGTCTCCTGCTCGTCGGTGCGCAGCGACGACGTCCACCTCCCTGGGCCGATCTGGTCCTTGCCGGGCAGCCGGGCCATGGGCACCTTCGCGATCAGCTGCCCCGCGGTCTTGCCGGGTAGCCCGGGCTCGACCAGCGCGGGCACGCTGACCTCCCGCTTGCGGCGGCCGGTGCCGCGCAGCACGAGCTCCATGGCGGGCCCGCCGCTCGGCGGCACGTACGGCACCGGCACCACCACGTAGACGTGGCCCTCCCGCCTGGTGACCGTCGTGCCGCGGGAGACGAGCGCGATCGAGTCGGCGAACGTCCGCGGCTCGATGCACAGGCTGAGCTCGCCCTCGTCGCTCCAGCACGGCACGATCAGGCGCCGCCGCGGCCGCTCGGCCAGCACGCCCAGGCAGGTGGACGGTTGCCCGTCGGCGTGCCTGACCCTGGCCGACGCGCGGTGCGCCCCGCCGTACATCCTGACGTGGACCGCCCAGAGGCCGGACGGCAACGCCTCGCCGAGCGCGGCGGTGGCGACGTCCAGACGCGCCTGCCCGTGCACCTGGACCCTGACCCTGCCGTGTTCCCTGATGCGCACGACCTCGCAGACCACCGGGACGAAGTAGACGTCGCCGGTCTTGTCGTGCTTGACGTAGACCTCGATGTGGGCCCGTTCGACGGCCTCGGTGACGTCCGTGACCGAGTCGGGCAGCAGCGTCTGGTCGACCGAGCCGGGCGGACGCCAGTACAGCCGGCCCTCCTCCTCGCGGAATCTCGCGGGCTCGTCGGCGGAGGTGTGGATCTCCACCTCGAGGCCGAGCTCCAGCACCTCGTCCGACCAGCGCACGTCGCCCAGTTCGGCCCACAGCTCGGCGCGCCGCGACTCGTTGGCGAAGCTGACGAGCTGGTCCAGGCGGCCCGCGCGCATCATGGACGCGACGGCGCGCAGGTGGACGGGCAGGTAGCGGTCCAGCCGCTCGGGGAACCGCTCCAGTATCAGTTCCCTGAACATCGTGAAGATGAGGCCCCTGTCGACGGACGACCCGGCGAACCTGGGGCTGAGGAACGGCCGCAGCACCATCGAGCGGAACCAGAAGGCGTAGATCCGGTCGCGCTGCCGCCCCTCCTCCGTGCCGCTGTCGATGACGTCGAGCAGCGCGCGTAGCTCGGTGAGCACGACCGGGGGGTCGTCCGGCTCCTCCCGCTGCTCGCCCAGGTGGCAGCACACCTCGTCGGCCAGTACGGCGATGACCTTGGCCCGCAGGTAGGCGGCGAGCGAGAAGGCCTGCTCGGCCACCTTCCCCCCGGACACGGCGAAGCCGAGCCGTTCCTCCTCGAGGAAGGCCCTGCGGTAGAGCTTGTGCGGGGTGAGCAGGGTGAGCAGCCTGTCGCGCAGGATGTCGGCCCGCTCCCGGTTGGCCTCGAAGGCGACCATCGGCGGCCCGTCGTCCCTGACGAGCCGGCCGACCAGCACGTCGGCCTCCGTCTCGACGGCGCGCGCGTGCATCAGCGCCAGGGCGTCGCGCTCCAGCCGGTCGGCCTGGTCGAGCAGGTAGACGTAATCGCCCCTGGCGCTGGCCATGCCCACGTTACGGCCGCGCATGGCCGAGCCCGTGCGCGGCAGGTGCAGGACGCGCACGTTGCGCCGCACGGAGGCGACCGTGTCGAGCCGCTCGGCGGTGCCGTCCGTGGAGCCGTCGTCCACGAAGATCACTTCGTACTGGTCCTGCGGCAGCGTCTGCTCGAGCACCGAGCGGATGCACGCGTCGGCTGTATCGCCTGGATTGTGGACATTCACGATCACGCTGACCTTCACACGGTCAGCGTGAGCCGTCCGGTCAGCCGCGGCGAGCAGGCTTGCCCATCACTGGGAGTGTCAGTACCAGCCCGTTGCCGTGGAATGGCCCCACGCGCCACAGGGTGTGCCGTACCGACCCTTGATGTAACCCAGACCCCACTTGATCTGGGTGGCGGCATTGGTCTGCCAGTCGGCGCCCGCGCTGGCCATCTTGCTGCCCGGCAGCGACTGCGGGATGCCGTAGGCGCCGGAGTAGCGGTTCATGGCGCGCTCGTTCCAGCCGCTTTCCTTCTGCCAGAGCTTCTCCAGGCAGCCCCACTGGTCGGCGCCGAAACCGAAGCCCGCCAGCATCTCCTTGGCGACGGCCTTGTTGCTGCCCGGCGAGGGGGTGCTGCCAGGCGGGAAGTTGGCCGCGGGAATGCCGTTGCCGCCGGGACCCTGCTCGGCCACCTCGATCGGGTTGAGCTTGGGCTTGCCCTTGCGGCTGGCGGCGAGCTGGTCCTTGCGCATGGCGCTGACCGCCGCCTCCTTGAGGACGTCGGCGCTGGGGTCGGGGGCGAAGGGGTCGCCGCCGAGCAGGCCGTTCAGCTCCGGCAGGGAGAGCGGGGCCTGGGGCGGGGCCGTGGCGTTCTGGTAGGCGGTGTAGGCGGTGTAACCGCCGCCGCCGAGAACGACGACGAGTGTGAGCCCGATGATCACAGCGCGCTTGGCCGACTGCTTGGGGGAACGTGGCGGGCGGCGGCGACCGCGGGGCACCTCGGGCGCGGGGTGCTCGCTCAACTGCGGACCTGGGTTCACGACCTATGAGCTTGCCCTGACTTGGGGGGTGCTGCGCAACCCGAACGTGGCATTCGGTTGGAGTTCCCTTGACCAACCAGGACTTTTCGGATCATGTGATTTTCGTCACACAGAAGAGGGTCCGCCCCTCGCACCCCCGTGCCGAGGGGAGGTCCCCCCTCAGGCTGCCTGGTGTTCTTTGTAGTCTTGTGCGTGGCGTGTCACAGTTTCATGACACGGAACGCATCTCCCCAAGTCGGAAGAATAATGTGCGCGTGGCAGGAATCCTCCTCGTCGAAGACGACCCCTCCGTTCGGACCGCGCTCGAGCTGGCACTGACCCGCCAAGGTCATTCCGTCACCTCCTACGCGACCGGCGAGGAGGCACTCGACCACGTCAGGTCGCGCCGGCCCGAGATCGCCATCCTCGACGTCATGCTCCCCGGCATCGACGGCGTCGAGGTGTGCCGGCGTATCCGCAAGCTCGACCAGTTGCCCGTCATCATTCTCACAGCCAGGGGCGACGACCTCGACGTGGTCGTCGGCCTGGAGGCGGGCGCCGACGACTACGTGGTCAAGCCGGTCGAGCCGCGCGTGCTCGACGCGCGCATCAGGGCGATCCTGCGCAGGGCCGAGTCGGCCACCTCCGACCGCATCACCTTCGGCGACCTGGTCGTCGACAGGGGCGCGCTCAAGGTCAGCCTGGCGGGCAAGGAGATCCACCTCACGCCCACCGAGCTGCGGCTGCTGCTGGAGCTGGTCCGCCATCCCGGCCAGGTGCTCAACCGGCGCTACCTGCTGCGCGCGGTCTGGGACCACACCCACGTGGCCGACTCCCGCCTGGTCGACGCCTGCGTCCAGCGGGTGCGCGCGAAGATCGAGCCCAGGCCCGCCGAGCCGACGTTCATCCACACCGTGCGGGGATTCGGCTACCGGTTCAGCCCGCCGTGATCGCGTTTCTCACCGGCCTGCGCGGCCGGCTCGTCATCACCTTCACCCTCGTCGCCGTCGCCGCCTCCGCCCTGGTCGCGGGCATCGGCTTCGGGCTGGCCAAGGGCGCGCTGATCGAGAGGACCACCAGGAACGCCGTCGACGACCTCACCAAGGACCTGCGGCGCATCGACTTCGCCGTCGGCGAGCTGCGCCCCGGCGAGGTGCCGCCGAGCGGCGAGGAGCTGAACAACCTCGCCAACGCCCTGTCCGGGCCCGACCGCCACGCGCTCCTGGAGTACCAGGGCCTCTACTACCGCGACGAGACGGGCGCGTTCGGCCCCGACGACGTGTCGGGAGAGCTGCGCGGCCAGGCGCTGCGCAAGCTGGTCAGCCAGCGCAGGATCATCGACGGCGAGCTGTGGCTCGTCCTCGGCACGCAGGTCTACCGCGCCGGGACCGACGACGTCCCCAGGCCGACCGGGCTGCTGGTCTACGAGTACGTGTCGCTGGCCGAGGAGGAGCGGACGCTGTCCAACCTCAGGGACGCCTTCGCCCAGGCCGGCGCCATCACCCTGCTGATCGCGCTGACCGTGGCCCTGGTGTCGGCCAGGCACGTGCTGCTTCCCGTGGGCAGGCTCAGCGCGGCCGCCCAGGCGCTCGGCCGCGGCCGGCTGGACACGCGGCTGCCGGTCCGGGGCAAGGACGAACTGTCGGAGCTGACGGCGCACTTCAACGACGCCGCCGCGGCGCTGGAGCTGAGCGTCTCGGAGCTGCGCGCGCTGGAGGCCATGTCACGCAGGTTCGTCGCCGACGTCTCCCACGAGCTGCGCACCCCGCTCACCGCGATGACCGCGGTGGCCGACATGCTCGCGGAGGAGGCCGACCGCCTGCCCGAGCAGCCCGCGAAGGCCGTCAGGCTGGTGCTGTCGGAGATGGAGCGGCTGAGGGAGCTGGTGGAGCACCTGATCGAGGTCAGCAGGTTCGACGCGGGAACGGCCACGCTGGCGCTGGAGTCCGTCGACGTCGCCGACGCCATCAGCGACAGCCTGGAGGTGCGCGGCTGGAGCGAGCGGGTCAGCGTGCAGGCACCCACCGGAGCCGTCGTCAACCTCGACCCCCGCAGGTTCGACGTCATCGTCGCCAACCTGGTGGGCAACGCCCTCAAACACGGTGGCCCGCCGGTGCTGGTCACCGCCCGCAGCACGATGAACGGGCTGGAGGTGAAGGTGCGCGACCACGGCGACGGCATCCCCGCCGAGGCCATCCCGCACGTCTTCGACCGCTTCTTCAAGGCGGGCACGGGCCGCGTCCGCAGCCAGGGCAGCGGGCTCGGCCTGTCCATCGCGCGGGCCAACGCCCAGCTGCACGGCGGCACGATCTCGGTGCGCGCGCAGCGCCCCGGCACCCTCTTCACGGTCTGGCTGCCGCACGCATGAGACGCGCCTGGATCCTGCTGGCCGCCCTGCTGACGCTCACCGGGTGCGGCATCACGCCCACCCCGGTCACCGTCCTCACCTCGGCGCCCGTGATCAGCACCGAGCCGATCTGGGCCAAGGTCTACCTCATCAAGAAGGGCCGCCTGGCGCTGCAGGAGGTCAGGGTCGCCAGCAAGACCCCAGAAGACCTGATGCGCACGCTCATGGACCTCGCCAACCATCCCGTCGAGTCCGGCCAGGACACCGACCTGTACGGCATGCGCTACCAGGCCGTGGACGCCGAGCCCATCGGCCAGCGGACCCAGCGCATGGACCCGGACAACAAGAGCCTCGTCCTCTACGTCACCCTCACCGGCGAGCGGGAGCTGAGCCGGGCGGCGCTCGCCCAGATCGTCTGCACCGCGCGGCTGCGCCCCGAGATCGCCAAGGTTCAGGTCAACATCACCAGGACCGTGTCGGCTTCGTCGACCACGGGAAGGCGCACCTGCGCGGAGTTCCACGACCTGACCCCCGCGGGTGCGCCCTCCTGATCACCGCTCTACAGGGTGATGTCCTCCAGCATCTCGGTCACCAGCGCCGCGATCGGCGAGCGCTCGGACCTGGTCAGCGTGATGTGGGCGAACAGCGGGTGGCCCTTGAGCTTCTCCACCACCGCCACCACGCCGTCGTGCCGGCCGACCCTGAGATTGTCGCGCTGGGCGATGTCGTGGGTCAGCACGACGCGGGAGTTGGCGCCGATCCTGCTCAGCACCGTCAGCAGCACCCCGCGCTCCAACGACTGCGCCTCGTCCACGATCACGAAGGCGTCGTGGAGCGAGCGACCGCGGATGTGGGTGAGCGGCAGGACCTCCAGCATGCCCCTGTCGAGGACCTCCTCGATCACCTCGGGCGTGGTCACCGCGCTCAGCGTGTCGTAGACGGCCTGCGCCCACGGGCCCATCTTCTCGCCCTCGCTGCCCGGCAGGTAGCCGAGCTCCTGGCCGCCGACCGCGTAGAGCGGGCGGAAGACCACGACCTTGCGGTGCTGGCGGCGCTCCAGGACGGCCTCCAGGCCGGCGCAGAGCGCCAGGGCCGACTTGCCGGTGCCCGCCCTGCCGCCGAGGGACACGATGCCCACTTCGGGGTCCATGAGCAGGTCGAGGGCGATGCGCTGCTCGGCCGAACGCCCGTGCAGGCCGAAGGCCTCCCGGTCGCCGCGGACCAGCCGTACGGACTTGTCGGGCAGCACCCTGCCGAGCGCGGAGCCCCTGGCCGACAGCAGCCGCAGGCCGGTGTGGGTGGGCAGCTCGCGCGCCTCTTCCAGGTCAGCGGAGCCGTGCTCGAACAGCGTCTCCACGTGGTCGGTGGTGACCTGGACCTCGGCCATGCCGGTCCAGCCCGACTCGATGACCAGCTCGGCGCGGTACTCCTCGGCCGACAGGCCGATGGAGGCGGCCTTCACCCGCAGCGGCAGGTCCTTGGACACCAGCACGACGTCCTTGCCCTCGGCGGCGAGCGTGCGCGCCACGGTGAGGATACGGGTGTCGTTGTCGCCCAGCCTGAACCCGACCGGCAGTATCGAGGGGTCGCTGTGGTTCAGCTCGACCCTGATCGTGCCCTCGCCTGTCGGCATCGGCTCGTCGAGCCTGCCGTGCTGCACCCGCAGGTCGTCGAGGTAGCGCAGTGCCTTGCGTGCGAAGTAGCCGAGCTCGGGATGGTGCCGCTTGGCCTCCAGCTCCGTGATCACGACGATCGGAAGGACGATCTCATGCTCGGCGAAGCGGGTCATCGCCGCCGGGTCGGCGAGCAGGACCGAGGTGTCCAGCACGTAGGTGCGCTTGGTGGTGGAGTTGTTGCTCGAGGACACTGCCACACGTTCTCCCCCGGGCGCCCGTGGAAGGGGTGCCCTGCAGACGAGGCGGGAATTCGGACCGGGCCCGCGCCCCGCGTGGGGCGCCGGGTACCGGCCCCCCTCGGCAGGTCAGTGCGCAAAGGCGGGCCCTCTCCGGAGTGACCGGCCTGTGGTCGGCCACTTCCAACGTTAGGTCCTGGATACCCGCCGCCGAAGCGGCCAAGCGTCTGTTCACGTGCTGTTCGTGAACATGTCTCAGGAGCCGTAACGCCGGTGTCTCGCGGCGTAGTCGCGCAGCGCCCGCAGGAAGTCGACCCTGCGGAAGTCAGGCCAGTAGGCCTCGCAGAAGTAGAACTCGGAGTGGGCGCTCTGCCAGAGCAGGAAGCCTGACAGTCGTTGCTCGCCCGACGTCCTGATGAGGAGGTCGGGATCGGGCTGACCGCGAGTGTAGAGATGCTCCGCGATGTGCTCCACATCGAGGACCTCGACCAGGTCCTCGATGCTCGCCCCCCTACTTGCGTGCTCCTGGAGGAGTGAGCGCACCGCATCGGCAATCTCACGTCTTCCTCCATACCCAACCGCAACGTTCACAATCAGCCCGGGACGGTGCGATGTGGTTTCTTTCGCGGTTTTCAGGACATTCGCCGTCTGGTCGGGGAGGAGGTCGAGCGCGCCGACGGGGATGATGCGCCAGCCCTCGGCCACGAGCTCCTGAGTGACGTCCTCGATGATCCTCAGGAGCGGCTCCAGCTCCTCCTTCGGCCGGTTGAGGTTGTCGCTGGACAGCATCCAGACCGTGACGACCTCCACGCCCGCCTCACGGCACCAGGTGAGCAGCTCCGAGATCTTGTCGGCGCCCTTCCTGTGTCCCTTGCTGACGTCGCGCATGCCCATCGCGCGCGCCCAACGGCGGTTGCCGTCGATGATGACCCCGACATGGCGGGGGAAGTCGCCGCTGTCGGCGGACAGCTTGGCCTCCAACCGGCGCTCGTACAGCCGGTAGACCAGATCGCGCAGGCCCACGGAGTTCCTCCCCAGCGGTGCTGTGCCTTAGTGGTCGACTCACGACCTAACAGGCAATTATCACCGCCTTTCGAGACTGCTGGCCCCCTTAGGCGGATTCCTGGCGAGCTGCCGGCGATCCGGTGCCGCCTCCAGCGCCACGGTGGAACCGTCCGGCCCGCTCGCCACATCCGTCGCCGCGGGCGGTGGTCGGACGCGGCGGGACCATGGGGGCGCGTGCGCCCCCATGGTCAGAGCCTGCCGCTGGTCGCCGCCCAGTCGACAAGCGCCTCGGCGGTGTCGAAGCGGCGGCTGGAGCTGGACTCTCCCAGGATCACGCCGACCAGCCGATGGCCGTCACGCTCGGCCGCGAAGGCGAGGGTGTAGCCCGCGGCGCGCGTAAAGCCGGTCTTCAGGCCGACGGCGCCCGGCGTGCCGAGGAGGCGGTTGGTGTTGCGCCAGGAGTAGGCGCCGTGCTCCGCCGTCTCGGGCAGCGAGCGGTACCGGGTGGAGCCGACCTTCTTGATCGTCTTGTTGTCCAGCGCGGCCTGGGCGAGCCGTACCTGGTCACGCGCTGTGGAGTAGCCGCCGCCCTTGGCGGGCATCCCGTCGGGGTTGACGTACAGCGTGTCCTTCATCCCGAGCGCGCGGGCGTTGGCGTTCATCTTCGCCGTGAAGGCGTCGACACCGGGCCCGTAGGAGCGGGCCAGCGCGTGGGCGGCGTCCGCGCCGGAGGGCAGCATCAGAGCGTAGAGCATCTCCTCCACGGTGAGCCGGTCACCGGCGCGCAGGTACGCCACGGAGGCGCCGCCCTTCGACGCGTAGCGCACGTCAGCGGAGGTGACCTTGACCACGTCCGTGGGCTTGGCCTGCTTCAGCACGGTGTAGGCGGTCATCACCTTGGTGATGCTGGCCACCGGCATGCGCCGATCGGCCTTCTTGCTGAAGTAGACCTTGCCGGTCCTGGCGTCGATCAGGTGGGCGGCCCGGCCGAGCACCGCCGGGGCGTCCGCGGCGGCGGCCGGAGCGTGGGTCCGGGAGACCGGCGACACGACGCCGGGTTGGGGTGCGGCCTGCGCACCGGTGGCGACCGCGGTCACGGCGCCTGCGGTGATGACGACGCCGAGCAGCGCGCGTCCCAGCCGGTAGGTGAGATGCGTGGGCATGAAGGGTTTGCTCCTTGGCTTCCATGCCGCCTACCGGGTTAGCTGACGGGTTCGGGCTGGGAAGTGCCCTACGGGCGCCGCTGAGCGGGCGCTCGATTCACCCCAAGGGAAGTGGGTCCCCGGCTCCGTGGATACGGATTCGGCGGCCGCGCGTCCGGCGGACTGGCCTGAGATGACGCGCGGTCCGGGCAATGAAACGGCAACGAACATGTCACAGCTCGTTGCACAACGGCCCAAAAGTAGCAAAATAGCATAAACCACGCAAATGGCCGCGAACCTCCGGCCCGCGACGGGCCGCTACACGGCGCTCAAGCCGTAGAAACGGGCGGCGTTCCCGCCGAGCACCTTGTCGCGGTCGATCCCCCCGAGAAGCGCCCCGTACACCGTGAAGACCGTCCGGTAGTCGGCCGCCAGCAGCGAGACGGGCCAGTCGCTGCCGAACATCAGCCGGTCCGGCCCGAACACCTCGACCGCGTGCTCCACGTAGGGCCGCAGGTCCGCCACGGTCCAGTGGGCGTGGTCGGCCTCGGTGACCAGGCCCGACACCTTGGCGTACACGGTGGGGCAGGCGGCGGCGGCGCGCAGCAGCGACGCCCAGGGCTCCAGCTCACCGGCGGCGATCCTGGGCTTGGACAGGTGGTCGATGACGAGGTTGAGCGTGGGGTGCCGCTCGGCGATCGTGACGACGTGCTCCAGATGCCGGGGCAGCAGCGAGACCACGTCGAACGGCACGCCCGCCTCGGCCAGCAGTCCGAGCCCGTCGAGCACCGCTTCCCCGATCAGCCAGTCGGGATCGGGCTCGGTGTGGATGAGGTGCCGGACGCCGACAAACTTCGGATGTCTGGTGTAGCGCTCGAGCGCTCGGGCGGCTTCCTCCGGGCGGTCGAGGGGCACCCATCCGACGACGCCGGCGATGAAGTCGTGGGCGTCGGCGTGGGCCAGCATGGCGTCGGTCTCCCAGAAGGAGTCGTCGGCCTGGACCACGACCGTCCGGTCGACGCCCGCGGCGGCCAGCTCGGGCGCCAGGTCCTCGGGGCCGAAGGTGCGGTGGATCGCCGGCAGGTCGGGAGTGGGCCAGGAGTAGGCGCCGGTCTCCAGGTTCCAGAAGTGCTGGTGGGCGTCGACTATCACGCGGCAAACATAGGATGTCTGGCCGACCTCGGCAAGAGCTCCCCGGGACTCACCGCGGCCCCAGGAAGAACGGCAGGACCGAGGCTCGGGCCGCTGCGAGGCGAAGGGCCGGCGTGGGATGACCGACCGGCACTGTGGGGGTCCCCCGGTTCAGCGGCGGCGCCAGGGGAACGGCAGGCGCCCCCGGCGGCGCGGTGGCGGGTCGTGGAGGATCCCTCGGGCGCGCAGCCAGTCGGCGAAGTCGTCGGCGTCGGCACGGTAGCGGGCCGGGGGCTCGGTGCGAGCGGCGGCGTAGGCGGCGAACTCGGCCACCAGCGCGGCCCCCGCTGCCGCGGCGGCGTCGGGGCGCAGCCTCGCCACGATGCCGCGCCGCTTGGCGAGCAGGCTGCGCGCCTGGACGGCCAGCCGTACCTGGTCGAATCCGGCGGGCGGGGCGCCACCCGCGACCAGCGCCGCGACCACGCTCGCCTGCGCCTCCCCCAGCCGCGCCCTGACGTCCTCCAGCGACCGCTCGGGACCCGCGGCACCCTGCGGCAGCGCCCCCGACGCTCCCGACACCTCCGTCACCTCCTCCGGCCCGGCCTCCCTCAGCGCCTGCGACCCGCTCCCCGCCTGCACGCTGCCGCGACCCTCCATGCCCGGTCCTACGGGCTCGCCAGGCGGCGGGCGCCCGCGGCCATTGCCGTGCGGATGCGGTCGAGCTCGCCGGCCAGCGCGGCGTCGCTCGGGTAGTGGTCGTCCCACTCCAGCAGGACGCCCGGCGGCGCCACCCGGGCGCACAGCTCCTCCAGCACCTCCAGCACCTGCTCAGGGACCGCCTGCGCGTGCGTGTCGTGCCAGACGCCGTCGTGCAGGTGCCCGCCGGCCACGTGCACGTAGGCCAGCGCGGCCAGCGGCAGCGTGTCCAGCGCCGCGACCACGGACAGGCCGAGGTTGACCTGGTTGGTGTAGAGGTTCGCGACGTCGACCAGCAGCCCGACCCCGGTGCGCGCCACCAGCTCGCCGAGGAACTCGGCCTCGGTCAGCTCGTCCTCCGGCCAGCCGAAGATGGCCGCCACGTTCTCCAGCGCCAGCGGGACGGGCAGCGCGTCCTGGGCGCGTCTGATGTTGTCGGCGACGACCGCGAGCGTCTCGCGGGTGCGCGGGACCGGCAGCAGGTGCCCGGCCTCCATCCCGCCCCCGCGCACGAACGCCAGGTGCTCGCTCACCAGCGGCGCGTCGAGCGCCTGCGCGCAGGCCGCCAGGTGGGCCAGGCGCGCGGGGTCCGGCGGGGTGGCGTCGCCGAGGCCGAGGCCGACGCCGTGCGGGACCACGGGGACGCCCCTTTCCCTCAGGACGCGCAGCGACTCGGGCAGCGCGGCCGGCCTGATGTTCTCCGCGACGATCTCGACGAAGTCGACGTCGGGCAGGCGCTCCACCGTCAGGTCGATCTCCGGCCGCCAGCCGATGCCCACTCCGAGCCGGCCGTCCGTCGGGCGCATCCCGTCACCCGCCGCCGCAGCCGCCACCGCACCCGCCGCCGCAACCGGACCCGCCGCCGCAGCTGGAGCCGCCGCCGTCGGAGGAGGAGCCGAAGTCGCCGCCGCCGTGGAGGGTGTCGGAGCCCGACCCGCCGCCGCAGGACCCCGAGGCGCAGCTCGATGACGAGACGGCCTTGTGCTTCTCGTCCAGTTCGTCCCTGAGGGTCGCGTCGTCGAGCTCGCTCAGGCCGTACAGGGCGACGGGCACGCCGATGGCGAAGGCGAGGTCGGGGGCGGCCGCCCCGCGCACGTGCCGCTGCTCGGCGCGGAGCAGCTCCGCCTGCCCGGCATGGCTGAGGATGTTGGTGAGGGCGCGTCGCTGCCGCCGGGCGACGATCCGGCCGGCCAGCCAGACGATCGCGCAGATGAGCACCGTCGCCACGGAGAGCGGCCCGACGGGCACGACGCCGGCGACGAGCATGACCGCCGCGAAGATCCCGAGTATGGCCGCGAGGCCCGACAACCCGCTCACGCGGGTCAGGTGGGTGCGGACCGGCACCAGCGAACCGTCGGGCACGAGCAGGCCGGCCCCCATGAGGTGGTGTCGCAGGTCGTCGATGGCGGGGCCGGTGCCGACCTCGTGGCGCAGCGCGTGCACCGGCATGCCACCGGGCAGCACGGCCACGGCGGCGAGCACGGCCCGCTCGACGGGATCGGCCGAGTCGGCCCCCGCCACGGGGTGCACCAGGCCGCCGCGGGAGACGCGCAGCGCGCCCGCCCTGGCCAGGAGGGCGATCGCGGTGTTGACGACCCGCAGGGGGCCGCCGGCGAGGTAGGCGAGCTCGTAATGGCCCAGATCGCCGCCGGCGTGCGCCGCCACCTCCCGGACCCTGGCGTGCTCCCGCAGGAGCGAGGACGTGGTCTTCGCGACCGCGATGGCCAGCAGTAACGCGAGAAAGAACAGAACGAATGCCATGTACTGCCCCCTGAGGGAAGGACGACGCCCCGTGTGCTTATGAGACGCGTGGCGTCCCCTCAAAAGTTTCCCTCAGTTCGGGCACGCGCAGGAAGAGCGCAGGCGTATGCCGCATGGCACACGGAGGAACCGTCCACCGCCATGCCGGGCCGTCCCCGCCCGGCATGGCCTCGACATCACAGCCGGTCGAGGAGCGCCTCGTACTCGGTCCACAGCTCCTTGGGCAGGTGGTCGCCGAACTTCTCGAAGTGCGCGGGGATCAGGGCCGCCTCCTGCCGCCACACCTCACGGTCGACGGTGAGCAGCGTGCGCAGGTCCTCCTCCGACAGGTCGAGCCCCTCGGTGTCGAGCTCCCTCGGCAGCAGCCCGATCGGCGTCGGTACGGCCTCGGCCTCGCCGTTCAGCCGCTCGACGATCCACTTCAGCACGCGGCTGTTCTCGCCGAAGCCCGGCCAGATGAAGCGGCCGGCGTCGTCCTTGCGGAACCAGTTCACGTAGTAGATGCGCGGCAGCTGCGCGTCCTCGCGGCGGCCGACGGACAGCCAGTGACCGAAGTAGTCGCCCATGTTGTAGCCGCAGAACGGCAGCATCGCGAACGGGTCGTAGCGCAGCTCGCCGACCTTGCCCTCGGCGGCGGCGGTCTTCTCGGAGGCGACGTTGGCTCCGAGGAAGACGCCGTGCTGCCAGCTCAGCGACTCGGTGACCAGCGGCACCGCGGTGGCGCGGCGGCCGCCGAACAGGATCGCCGAGATGGGCACGCCCTTGGGGTCCTGCCATTCGGGGGCGATGGTCGGCGCCTGGGACGCCGGGGTGGTGAAGCGGGCGTTCGGGTGGGCGGCCGGCTCCTCGGAGTCAGGCGTCCACGAGCGGCCCTTCCAGTCGGTGAGGTGCGCCGGCGGTTCGTCGGTCAGCCCCTCCCACCACACGTCGCCGTCGTCGGTGAGCGCGACGTTGGTGAAGATGCTGTTGCCCCACAGCGTCTTCACGGCGTTGGCGTTGGTGGTCTCGCCGGTGCCGGGCGCCACGCCGAAGAAGCCGGCCTCCGGGTTGATGGCGTACAGCCTGCCGTCCTCGCCGAAGCGCATCCAGGCGATGTCGTCGCCGATCGTCTCGACCTTCCACCCGGGAACGGTCGGCTGGAGCATGGCGAGGTTGGTCTTGCCGCAGGCGCTCGGGAAGGCGGCGGCGATGTAGCGGGTCTCGCCCGTGGGCGGGGTCAGCTTGAGGATGAGCATGTGCTCGGCCAGCCAGCCCTCGTCGCGGGCCATCACGCTGGCGATGCGCAGCGCGTAGCACTTCTTGCCGAGCAGCGCGTTGCCGCCGTAGCCGGAGCCGTACGACCAGATCTCGCGGGTCTCGGGGAAGTGGCTGATGTACTTGGTCGAGCTGCACGGCCACGGCACGTCCTGCTGTCCCTCGGCCAGGGGCGCGCCGACGGTGTGGACGGCCTTGACGAAGTCGCCGTGCTCATGGTCGCGCTTGCTGCGGCCTTCGTTGGCTCCTTCGTCGCTCTCTTCGGCCTTTCGCGCCGCTCCGCGCTGCTCGATCAGGCGCAGCGCCTCAGCGCCCATCCGCGTCATGATCCGCATGGACACCGCCACGTACGGCGAGTCGGTGATCTCCACGCCGAGCTGGGAGATCTCCCCGCCCAGCGGTCCCATGCAGAACGGCACGACGTACATCGTCCGCCCGCGCATGCAGCCCTTGAACAGCTCACCGAAGGTCGCGCGCATCTCGGCGGGCGCGATCCAGTTGTTCGTCGGGCCCGCGTCCTCCTCGCGCTCGGAGCAGATGTAGGTGCGGTCCTCGACCCGGGCGACGTCGCTCGGGTCGGACTTGGCGTAGAAGCTGTTGGGCCTCTTGGCGAGGCGGGTGAAGGTCCCCTGGTCGACGAGCAGGTTCGTCAGGCGCGTCCACTCGGCCTCGGACCCGTCGCACCACTCGATCCTGGCGGGCTGGGTCAGGGCGGCGATCTCGTTCACCCAGTCGGCCAATTTCTGGTTGGACGTCGGGCTGGGTACATCAACGGAAAGGGACACGGCAGCGGCTCCTCCACTCTTATCTGGGCCACGTCATCATTAACGACTAATGCCGACAAAGGCGAATTGGCGTAGACCTTTGTGCAGGCAGAGGCCTTGATGGAGAGGGAACCTACCCACCGAGAAGAGATTTAAAGAAAGTTAATTGGTCCAGACCAAGAGGAAAGGTCTAAACCAATCAGGAGATTGGTTCAGTCCATTCCGGAAGGGCCAGCTGCGCGAATGCGGTCGACATGCTGCAGCGCGTCGCGCAACTCGGTCAGCCAGGTGTCGGTGTGCTTGCCGACCAGCCGTACGCACCAGGCGAGCGCGTCGCTGCGGCTGCGGGCCACGCCGGCGGCGACCAGGGTGTCGAGGACCTGCCGCTCGGACTGCCGCAGCCTGGTCATCACGGGCACGGACAGTGTGGTGAACATCACCGTCTCGTCGCCGCAGGTCACGCCCCACGAGACCTTCCGGCGGAACTTCCGCTCGGCCTCCGTGGCGATCTCGATGCGGCGCTCCCTGGTCTCCTCCCTGAAGCGCCGGACGAGGCCGTCGATCGTGGCGGCCTTCTCAGCGTCGGAGCCGGCCTCGGGCTCGGGGAGGGTCCCGATGACGGCGATCTCCTCGCGGTCGAGGACGATGGTCACGGGGCCGGTGAACCAGGTCTCGGGCAGCCGGCCCGTGAACCACGCCCGCAGCGTGCTGGTTGCTTCGTCAGTATCCATGTAATGAGAATTACATACTTGCCGGACAAGAGCCAGCCTCAGTCGTGCCGTCGGAGGAAAGCTGTCAGCGAACGCGGGCGGCGATGACCGGGCTGACCCGCACGACGCCCGCCAGGTTGCGCGTGCTGAGGGGCGAGATCTTCACCACGTCACCGGTTCTCGGCGCCTGCAGCACCTTGCCGTTACCCCAATAAATCGCCACATGAGAGATGTAGCCGGGGTTGGTGGGGTCGCTCCGCCAGAAGATGAGGTCGCCGGGCTGCGCCTGCGCCAGCGGCACCTGCGGCCCGGTCACCCACTGCTGGTGGGTGACGCGCGGCATGCGCACGCCCGCCTGGGCGAAGGCCCACTGCACGAGCCCCGAACAGTCGAAGGTGTCCGGCCCCTCCGCGCCCCACACGTACGGCCGGCCCAGCTTGCCCGCCCCCGCCTGCAGCGCCGCGGTCAGCTGCGCGGCCGTCATGAACGAGCCCGAACTCCACTGCGTGACCTTCTTCGGCGCGGCCAGCACCGGGTTGATCGCGGCCACCTGCGAGCCCTTCGGCAGCACCCGCAGCAGCGCCCTGCGCAGCGTGGCGGTGTCGGCCTTCGGGGCGCTGACCACGATCGCGTTGTTCTGCGGGAAACCGAGGGAGCGGGCCTTGTCCCTGGAGACGACGGCGTCCACCGCGCCCATGCCCATCGTCGCGTAGGCGCCGATCCTGAGCTGCCCGCGCGGCCCCGGCACGCTGCGGCCGAGCGAGAGCCCGCCGTCGTTGCCGAGGACGAAGGAGACGGCGACGTCGCCGCCCGCGATGTTGGCCCACAGGCCGTCGGACGAGGCGGTCACCTTGGGGGTGTAGGACCGGAAACTCGAGGGGTCGACGCCGAGCGTCTGCACCCGCTTGCCGTCGATCGTGACGGAAGCGGCGTCGGCCAGCTCCACCGCCTGGATGCCCTTGACCTTGACGACCTTCTCCATCGTGGCGCGCCGCAGCGGCTTGCGCGTCACCACGAACACGCTGGGCTTGCGCAGCTTGCCGAGCGGCTGCACCGGGGGCGCCGTCTCGCGCTCGGCGACCAGGTTCTCCCGCGGGGCCAGCTTCGTGGCCGTCACGGCGGCCGGGGCCGGCTCCTTCTCGGAGAACTCACCGAGTAACGCCACGTCGGCGGCGATCACCATGGCGAGCGTCACCGCGATGAAGGGCACCAGCCGCTGGCCGCGGGGCGGCCTGGGCGGGGGCGGGCCGTACGGGCCGGGCGGCCGCGGCGTGCGCGGGCGGTCGCCGTACACCAGGAAGGACAGGTCCTGCCTGATTCCTCCCTGCGCACGCTGAAGATCCGCCGGGCCCGCTGCCCGGCGGATCTGCTGGTCGGGATTCAGTTGCCGATGTACGGCACGGCCTCGAGGATCTCGACCGTGTTCTGACGGCCGTTGGGCATGGCGTACGTCGCCTTCTCGCCGATCTTCTTGCCGTTGATCGCGGCGCCGAGCGGCGACTTGGGCGAGTAGACGTCTATGGGTGCGCCGGTCTCCTCGCGGGAGGCGAGCAGGAAGGTGACCTCGTCGTCGTCGCCCTCGAAGCGGATCGTGACGGTCATGCCGGGACCCACCACGCCCTCGGTCTTCGGGGCCTCGCCCACCTTCGCGCTGTCGAGGAGCTGCCTGAGATGGTAGATACGAGCCTCGATCTTGCCCTGCTCGTCCTTGGCCGCGTGGTACCCGCCGTTCTCCCGCAGGTCGCCCTCTTCACGAGCAGCCTCGATCTTCTTGGCGATGTCAACACGACCCGGGCCCGAGAGGTAGTCGTACTCCTCCTTCAGGCGGTCGTACGCCTCCTGCGTCAGCCAGGTGACGTTCTCATCGCGAGAGTCGGCCACGGGTTCTCCTTGCTTCCTTGGGGGCCCTGTGTTCACTTGGGTCCGCGAATCGCGAAAGAGTAACAACTTTACACGCTCAACGCTTCCCCAAACGTCTCACTATACGAGATAACAGGACTGGATGTGGACTGAGGATGCCTGAGCACTGGTGTCCAGGCGCTCCTTCAGTTGGATATACCCCTCACCGGCCGGAATCCTTACCTCTTTGCTACCTACTTCCACATGGTTGGCATCCGTCGCCCTCAGCCGGCACACCACGGTCTTGTCCGCCGGCCTGCCGACGCCGAACGTGATCTCGGCGGAGTCGGGCTTGCTCGCGTCGAAGGCGATGACCTGCTGCGGGACCGTGGCCTGACCGGTGGCGGTCCACATCACGTAACCCCATCCGCCGGCGATGATCGCCACCAGTACCGCGATCACGACATGGACGACGAGCCTGCCCTGCCGTTCCGGGCGGTCGATGAAGTCGTCCGGGGTGCCGAGAACCGGACCGTTCTCGGCATCTCTGGTGGCCATGACGGAATCTCCCTGCACTCCGCGGTGTTGTCCGAGACAATTGTCGCCTGTAGGGGGTGCGCCCCCGCGACCGCCCAGGAGAAGTAAACCTCCTGTGGCGAGTGACCCGGTCCGATGTGAGGAGACAGCGAGCCAGTGAGCGCCACGCTGAGGCTGATGGCCGTCCACGCCCATCCCGACGACGAGTCGAGCAAGGGCGCCGCCACGATGGCGCGTTATGTCGCGGATGGCGTTGAGGTCCTCGTCTGTACTCTCACGGGCGGTGAGCGCGGTTCCGTGCTCAACCCCAAGATGGACCGGCCCGAGATCGTCGCCAACATCGCCGAGGTCCGCCGCAAGGAGATGGACCGCGCGCGCGAGATCCTCGGAGTCAGCCAGCGTTTCCTCGGTTTCGTCGACTCGGGCCTGCCCGAGAGCGAGGAGGAGGCGCTGCCGGAAGGGTGCTTCGCCCTGCAGCCGCTCGAGGTGGCCGCCAGGCCGCTGGTGGCGGCGGTGCGCGAGTTCAGGCCGCACGTGATGCTCACCTACGACGACGACGGCGGCTACCCGCACCCCGACCACATCATGACCAACAGGGTGTCGGTCGAGGCCTTCGACGCCGCCGGCGACCCCGACCGCTACCAGGGCGCGGGCGACCCCTGGCAGCCGCTGAAGCTCTACTACCAGATGGGCTTCACCAAGGAGCGGTTCGAGGCACTGCACGAGGCGATGACCAAGCGCGGCATCGGCTCGCCGTACGCCGACTGGATCGCCCGCTGGGAGGACCGCCCGCAGAAGTGGCCGGTGACGACGCGGGTGCCGTGCGGCGACTTCTTCAAGACCCGCGACGAGGCGCTGATGGCGCACGCCACCCAGGTCGACCCCGACGGGTTCTGGTTCGTGTGCCCGCGGGAGCTGCAGCAGGAGATCTGGCCGACCGAGGACTACCACCTCGCGCGCTCGCTGGTCGACACCAGGCTTCCCGAGGACGACCTGTTCGCGGGCATACACGCCGAGGAGACCGCGTGCGCCCGCACGTAGACTGGACGGCGTGACGTACTTCGCCGTTGGTGACGTGAGCCCGGGCATCCTGGGCTTCACCGTCGTGGCACTCCTGGGATTCGCGCTGTTCTTGCTCATCAAGTCGATGAACAAGCAGATCTCGAAGATCGAGGTTCCCCACGAGGCCGACCTGGACAAGAAGTGACCGAAGAGATCGCGATCGTCGACAACCCGGACGAGTCCCGCTTCGAGATCCACGTGGGCGGCAGGCTCGCCGGGTTCGCCGAGTACAAGCTGCTGCCCACGGCCATCGTGTTCACCCACACCGAGGTCGCCCCGGAGTTCGAGGGGCAGGGTCTGGCCGGCCGGCTCGTCAGGCGGGCTCTCGACGTGAGCAGGGACACCGGGCTGAAGGTCCGGCCGCTGTGCCCGTACGTGGCCAAGTGGATCAGCCGTCACCCCGACTACCAGGACCTGGTCGAGGCAGCGTGACGGTGAACCTCGCCCCCTGACGTGGGAGTGAGGAAACCGTGGCCGTGCCGCCCTGGTCACGGGCGCGGGCCGGATAGGCGTGCTGCGCGCTCATTCCTCCGCCGACCAGGCCCGTTCCAGCGCCGCAGGCAGGCCCCACCAGCCCAGCGGGGTGAGGACGTCGTCCTCGTCCACGATGCCCAGGTAGGCCCACAGCCCGGTCACGTGGGTGAACAGGGTCTCGGTGGTGTCGAGGTCGTCGGGATCGTCCATGTCGACCGTGATGTCCTCGGACTCCGCGATGAGCCGGGCGATCCGCTCCGGCGAGGCCAGCACGCCGGGCCCCAGCCGGGCCAGCGCCGCCACCGCGGCCAGCCAGTCGGCGTGATGGATGGCGCACAGCGCGGCCAGCACCGCCTCCTCGTGGGTGAGGTCCTCGTCCGCCGGCTCAGGAGCCAGGTCCTTCTCCTGGTCCTGGCCCAGGACCCGGTCCAGGTCCACGTCCTCGTCCAGGTCGGAGACCGGGCCCGCGATCCCGGCGACGACCGACAGCCACAGCTCCCTGTCGTCGTCGGGCATGAGCCCGCCCTCGAACCCGGCGCACGCCCGCAGCACGTTGCCGGGATAGCCGGGAAAGACGAGCACCTCCCTGAGCCTGGCCGCGGCCTGGCGCAGCTCGGGCTCCGGCAGCTCGGGGCGTTTGGGCAGCTCGTCGAGGATCCTTCGCAGCTCGGCCAGCGCGTAGGACTCCTCCTCGTCCCACGCCGCGAACAACTCCTCGTCCTGCTCGTCGCTCACCACCAGCACCGGCACCCTGCCGTCCGGCAGCGCCGTGTTGAGCCAGCGCTCCTGCAGCTCCTCGTAGGCGGCGCGGGCCGCCGGATCGCCCGTCGCCAGGGCGTCGGGGTCGGTCTCGCCCGCCTCGACGCGCCGCTCCAGGTAGGCGACGAAGAGCGCGTACATCTCCTCGGCGACCGGGCCGCGCTCGTCCTCCTCGGGCCAGACGAAGTAGCTGGGCGTGAGCAGGATCGGCTCGCTGCCGGTGGCCTCCAGCCAGCGTTGCACGTCGCCCACCGTGGCCGTGCCGGCCTCGATCGAGCTGAGCGTGGCCCTCGCGGTGTCCCAGAAGACCGGCGAGAGCGGGTTGCCGGCGGCCAGCATCGCCCGCCGCAGGTCCGGCAGGGCCACCAGCGCCACCCCGGACGGGACGGCCAGCAGCGCGCGGGCCACATCCCTGCGGGTCAGCTCGGTCGCGGCGCGTTCGGCATGAGCGCTCACGAAGTCAAGGTCCACGCTCGGTAACCTACCCACCCAGCCCTCTCTTCTGCGTATCCCCCCACCTTCCGGGTCCGTCCTCCAGGTCTGCCGGTGTCCGGCCTGCCGTGGGTCGACCCGCCTTCCCGGCCCGGCCCGTACGGCAAGCCGGTCTGGCGCCTCCCCGGTCGCGGGGTGCCGTCCGCCGCGGGCGCGCCGCCCAGCAGGACTCCGGTCCCCGCCGTCACGGACCCCCGCCACCCTCGGCCCGCACTCCACCGAGGCGCTCGAACGCAGGATCGCCGAGCCGGCCGACACCCGCGCAGGAGTCCTGACCGCCGTGGACGGCGGCGCGGGCCTGGGCGTGGGAATGACCAGGTAGGGGCCGGGAGAGGGGAAGGGCCTGGGCGTTGCGGGGGCGCGGGGACGGCGGTGGTCGGTGGGGCGGTCGCCGGTGGTGGCGAGCGTGAGAGGCTGGCCCTATGAACAGGCTGAAGCACGCCACCAGCCCCTACCTTCAGCAGCACGCCGACAACCCGGTCGACTGGTTCGAGTGGGGCGAGGAGGCGTTCGAGGAGGCGCGACGGCGCGACGTGCCGCTGCTGATCTCGGTCGGCTACTCGGCCTGTCACTGGTGCCACGTCATGGCGCACGAGAGCTTCGAGGACGTCGAGACCGCCCGCCTGATGAACGAGCGCTTCGTCAACGTCAAGGTCGACCGCGAGGAGCGGCCCGATGTCGACGCCGTCTACATGAGCGCCACGCAGGCCATGACGCAGCAGGGCGGGTGGCCGATGACGGTGTTCGCGACGCCGGAGGGCCACCCCTTCTACTGCGGAACCTACTTCCCGAAGCCCCAGTTCCAGCGCCTGCTCGTCGGGGTGCACACCGCGTGGACCGAGGACCGGCGGCAGGTGGTGGAGCAGGGCTCGAAGGTCGTCGAGGCGCTCACCGGCGGATCGACGCTGCCGAGCGGTCCGGTGCCGACGGCCCAGACGCTGACGGTGGCTGTGGAGAACCTCCTGCGGTCCTTCGACCCGGTGCGCGGCGGCTTCGGCGGCGCGCCCAAGTTCCCGCCGTCGATGGTGCTGGAGTTCCTGCTGAGATACCAGGGCGACGGTGCCGTGGCGGCCAGGGACATGGCGGCCAGGACGCTGGAGGCGATGGCGCGGGGCGGGATCTACGACCAGCTCGGCGGCGGCTTCGCCCGCTACAGCGTCGACGCCGGGTGGGTGGTCCCTCACTTCGAGAAGATGCTCTACGACAACGCGCTGCTGCTCAGGGTCTACACGCACTGGTGGAAGTCCTCGGGCGCGCCGCTGGCCAGGCGGGTCGCGCCGGAGACCGCCGACTGGCTGCTACGGGAGATGCGTACCGCCGAGGGCGGCTTCGCCTCGGCGCTCGACGCCGACAGCGAGGGCGAGGAGGGCAGGTTCTACGTCTGGACGCCCGCCCAGCTGCGGGAGGTCCTCGACCCCGAGGACGCCGCGTGGGCGATCGAGCTGTTCGAGGTGACGGGCACCTTCGAGCACGGCACCTCGGTGCTGCAACTGCTCGGTGACCCGGACGACGCCGACCGGTTCGCCCGGGTGCGGTCGCGGCTGATGTCGGCCAGGGACCAGCGGGTACGGCCGGGCCGCGACGACAAGGTGGTCGCGGCGTGGAACGGCCTGGCCGTGGCCGCGCTCGCGGAGACGGGAGCGGTGTTCGAGCGGCCCGACCTGGTGGAGGCGGCGCGGCAGGCCGCGACCCTGCTGGAGCGGGTGCACCTCGACGGCGACCGGCTGCTGCGGACCTCCCGTGACGGGCACGCCGGGCGGAACGCGGGCGTGCTGGAGGACTACGCCGACCTTGCCGAGGGGCTGCTCGCGCTGTACGGGGTGACGGGCGAGGTGCGGTGGTTCGCGCTGGCGGACCGGCTGCTGGAGGTGGTCCTGTCCCGCTTCGCGGACGGGCGCGGCGGCTTCTTCGACACGGCGGACGACGCCGAGCGGCTGTTCCAGCGGCCCCAGGATCCGACGGACAACGCCACGCCGTCCGGGCAGTTCGCCGCGGCGGGGGCGTTGCTGTCGTACGCGGCGCTGACCGGGTCGGCGCGGCACCGGGAGGCCGCCGCGTCGGCGCTCGGCACGGTGTCGGTGCTGGCCGCTGGGCATGCGAGGTTCGCGGGCTGGGGCCTGGCGGTGGCGCAGGCCGCGCTGGCCGGGCCGGCCGAGGTGGCGATCGTGGGGCCCGTGGACGATCCGCGCACGCGAGCGCTGCACCGGGCGGCGCTGCTGGCCGACGTGCCGGGCATGGTGATCGCCGTGGGCGACGCCCAACCGGAAGGCCCCGCGACCACCAGCGCAGGCGGCGGCGCGGGCAGCGGCGTGGACGGTGGCACGGGCGGTGTCAGGGTGCCGTTGCTTGAGGAACGGGGGCTGGTCGGCGGGGCGCCCGCCGCCTACGTCTGCCGGGGCTTCACCTGCCGCCTCCCGGTGACCACCCCGGCCGACCTGCTCGCCGAACTGGCGGCCCCCGGGGCGGGTTGAAGCCTGCTCACCGAACTGGCGGCCCCGGGTCGGGTTCAGGCCTGCTCGCCGAGCTAGCGGCCCCCGGGGCGGGTTGAGGCGTCGTCCAGCCGGTCGGGCTCGGCCGGCTGGCCGGTGTTCGGCGCCTCGGTGTCCTGGGCCTCGCCCCTGTCGGTCTCCTCGGGAACGACCGGGTTCTGCGGCGTGGCCGGCTGCTCGGACGGCGGGGGGCTCTGCGGGTCGTCCTGCCGCTCGCCGTTCCACTGGCCCGGCCAGGTGTCCTGGGGCCGGTCGTAGCCGGTGTCGTAACCGTCGTCGTAGCCGGTGTCGGGGCCGCGGTCGTCGCCGCGGGGGGCCTGGGTGTCGTCCCAGCGGTCGTAGCCGTACTGCGACGGCTGGGGGAACTGCTCGACGGGCTCGCCGTCGAGCGCCTCCGTCATGAACGCCTTCCAGATGCGGGCGGGCAGCTGGCCGCCGAACTGCACGCCGTACCCGGGGACCTCGACGGTCTTGTTGTCGTCGCGGAACATGTTGACCGCGGTGGCCAGTTGCGGGGTGAAGCCGTTGAACCAGACCGCGGCGTTGCTGTCGGTGGTGCCGGTCTTGCCGGCGACCGGCCGGTCGTAGAGGCGGGCGCCGGTGCCGGTGCCGTACTTGACGACGTGTTCCATGGCGTAGATCGTGTCGGCGGCGGCCTGCTCGCTGACCACGGTGGTCGCCTTGGGTTTGATGACCGACTTCTTGCCGTTGGCGTCGGTCACCGACTTGACGACGTGGCTCTCCATGTGGACGCCGCCGTTGGCGAAGCTGGCGAAGCCTGAGGCGTTCTGCACGGCGCTGACGGAGGAGACGCCGAGCGGGAAGGAGGCGTAGGCCCGCTGCGCCTCGAGTTGGGCGGCGGGGATGCCGGCCGCCTCGGCGACCTTGGCGACCTTGTCGAGGCCGACCTTCTGGCCGAGGTCGACGAAGGCGGTGTTGACCGAGTTCTGGGTGGCGCGGATCAGGTCGACGTATCCGTAGGAACGCCCGCTGTCGTTGGGGATCGGCTGGGAGGCGCCGCGCACGGAGATGGGCGAGTTGCCGTTGACCGTGGTCGAGAGGGGCAGGCCGCTGTCGAGCGCGGCGGCCAGCGTGTACGGCTTGAACGTCGAACCGGCCTGCACCTTCGCTGAGAAGGCGTTGTCCCACGACTGGTCCTTGCTTCCGCCGTAGAAGGCGACGACCTCGCCGGTCGCGGGGTCGACCGCGGCCAGGCCGGTGCGCACCTTCGTGGACGTGGACTCCGGCAGCACGGACTTCACCGCGCGCTCGGCGGCGCCCATGAGGTTCTTGTCGAAGGTGGTGACGATCTTCAGGCCGCCGCTGTCGATCTGCTCGTCGGTGTAGCCGCGGGCGTTGAGCTCCTCGCGCACCCTGTCGACCATGACCTGGTCCTGACCCTTGAGCGCGAAGGCGGCCCTGGGCTTCTTGAGCTCGGGGAAGTCCTGCTTGGCGGCGTCCGCGGCGGTCAGGGCGCCCGTCTGGACCATGGCGTCGACGACCGCCCTCCAGCGCGCCTCGGCCGCGGCGCGGTCGCCGCCCTTGGGGTCGGCGAACCTGCTGGGCTGCTGGATGACCGCGGCCAGGTAGGCGCCCTCGGCGACGGTGAGGCTCTCGACGTTCTTGCCGAAGTAGGCCTGCGCCGCGGCCTGGACGCCGTTGGCGCCCCTGCCGAAGTAGATGGTGTTGAGGTACTGCTCGAGCACCCAGTCCTTCGACTTGGACTGGTCGACCTTGATGGAGATCAGGATCTCCTTGAACTTCCTGGTGATCGAGCGTTCCTGGCTCAGGCCGCTGTAGTAGTTGCGGACCATCTGCTGGGTGATCGTGGAGCCGCCCTGCAGCTGCTGCCCCGTGACGGTGGACCACACGGCGCGGGCGGTGCCCTTCAGCGACACGCCGCTGTCGGTGTAGAAGGAGCGGTTCTCCGCGGCGATGACGGCGTCGCGGACGTGCGGCGGCACCTGGGCGAGCTTGACGTTCTTGCGGTTGACGCCCTGCTTGGCCAGGACCGTCTTGCCGTCGCGGTAGTAGATCACCGAGCCCTGCGCCGTGGCTTCCTTCTGGGTGCTGTCCGGGATGGGCGTCATGGCCCATGCGACGCCGAACAGCGCGACCGTCGCGAGGATCCCGGCACCGAACGCGATGGCCACCCATCGCAGAATCCGCCGTTTGCCCACGCTCTTCGCCACAGACTCCCCCCCGATCGCACGCTCAGCAAACCCCCGTCAGCTGGCGGAAGGCCAAGAATAAACGATCGGTAACGATGCTAAGACTTTCGCACGCCTCGTCGTGGTACATCCATGACCAATGGCAGAACTCGGTATGGGACCGGAGTGTCGAGCACGATCACCGAGGAAGTCCGCAGAACCCCCTGCACGGCGACGATCTGGTCGATGACGCGCTGGAGGTCGGCGTTGGTGCGCGCCACGACCCTGCACAGCAGGTCGCTGCCTCCGGTGATGGTGTGGACCTCCAGCACCTCCGGGATGCGCGCGAGCTGGTCGGCGACCGGATCGTGGCCGCTCACCTGGCGGATCTCCATGGTGACGAACGCGGTCACGTCGTAGCCGAGCGCCGCCGCCGACACGTCGGGGCCGAAACCGGTGATGACCCCCCTGGCGATCATCCGGTCGAGTCTCGCCTGCACCGTGCCGCGGGCCACGCCGAGCCGGCGCGAACACTCCAGAACTCCGAGGCGCGGCTCAGTGGAGAGCAGACTGAGCAGTTTGGCGTCCAGTTCGTCGATGGTCATGGACAGATTGTCCACTGGTTCAAGTAACAGTTGCACAAGGCGTCCATACAAATTGAGAGTTATCGGTATGAGCGATGAGTTTCCGGTCAAGGGCATGGACGCCGTGGTGTTCGCTGTGGGCAACGCCAAGCAGGCGGCCCACTACTACTCCACCGCGTTCGGGATGAAGGTGGTCGCCTACCGCGGCCCGGAGAACGGCAGCAGGGACGAGGTCGCCTACGTCCTCGCCTCGGGCGGGGCGCGGTTCGAGTTCCGCGCGTCGGTAAGGCCGCAGCGCGCCGACGAAGGCCGAAGCGGGCGCGACCACGGACATGGCATCGACCTGGCCCGCCACGTCGCCGAGCACGGTGACGGCGTGATCGACTTGGCCATCGAGGTGCCCGACGTCGAGGCGGCCTACGCGCACGCCCTCGCCAAGGGCGCCAAGGGGCTGGCCGAGCCGTACACGCTGGAGGACGAGAACGGCAAGGTCGTGGTCGCGGCCATCGCCACCTACGGCGAGACCCGGCACACCCTGGTCGACCGGTCCAACTACTCCGGCCCCTACCTGCCCGGATACCGTGCGGCCGAGCCCATCGTGGCGCCCCCGGCCAAGCGCTTCTTCCAGGCGATCGACCACTGCGTGGGCAACGTCGAGCTCGGCAAGATGGACGAGTGGGTGGAGTTCTACCGGAACGTGATGGGCTTCACCAACATGGCGGAGTTCGTCGGCGACGACATCGCCACCGAGTACTCCGCGCTGATGTCGAAGGTCGTCGCGGACGGCACCCGCAAGGTGAAGTTCCCGCTCAACGAGCCCGCGATCAGCCGCAAGAAGTCGCAGATCGACGAGTACCTGGAGTTCTACGGCGGTCCCGGCGTGCAGCACATCGCGCTGGCCACCAACGACATCCTCACGACCGTCGACAACATGAGGGCGGCGGGCGTGGAGTTCCTCGACACCCCCGACTCCTACTACGACGACCCCGAGCTGCGCGCCAGGATCGGCGAGGTGCGGGCGCCGATCGAGGAGCTGAAGCAGCGCAAGATCCTCGTCGACCGCGACGAGGACGGCTACCTGCTGCAGATCTTCACCAAGCCCGTGCAGGACCGCCCGACGGTGTTCTTCGAGCTGATCGAGCGGCACGGCTCGCTCGGCTTCGGCAAGGGCAACTTCAAGGCGCTGTTCGAGGCGATCGAGCGCGAGCAGGAGCGTCGCGGCAACCTGTAGGGTCCGCCCGATCACGCTCGCCCGAAGCCCCGGAGCAGGCCGCCGCCGCTCCGGGGCTTCGCCCTGTCCGACGGGAACGCCGGGTGACGATGCGGCCACTATGCGTGCCCGGCCGTGGCGGCTCGCGTAGGCTGATGGACCATGCGCTCCGCTCTGCTCCTGACGCTTCTGGGGGCGGTCGCCTGCGCCCCGCTCGACGGGACCGCGGCGTCGTCCGCCCCGCCCGCTCCGGTGACGAGCCCGGGGGAGCCGGGTCGGGGCATCGGCGATCCCGACTTCCCCCTGGACGGCAACGGCGGCTACGACGTCACGCGCTACCACCTCAAGATCGACTATGACCCCGCGGCCAAGCGGCTGAACGGCCTGGCCTCGATCCAGGCCAAGGCGACGCAGCCGCTGCCGCGCTTCAATCTCGACCTCGCGGGGTTCCAGGTCTCCGAGGTCACGGTCGACGGCGCGCGGGCCACGGTCGCGCGCAGCGGCGACGAGCTGACGGTGACCCCGGCCCAGCAGTTGCGCGAGGGCCGCGCCTTCACCGTCACCGTCGCCTACGCGGGCCGGCCCCGGCCGGTCACCGGTTCCACCAACCTCGGCACCTACGGCTTCGTGCCGACCGATGACGGCGCCTTCGTCGCCTGCCAGCCCAACGGCGCCAAGACCTGGTTCCCGGCCAACGACCACCCCGCCGACAAGGCGCGCTTCGACTTCGAGCTGACCGTGCCGCAGGGGCTGACGGCGCTGGCGAACGGCGAGCAGACCGGGCAGCCCGTCACGCGCGCCGGCAAGACCACGTTCACCTGGTCGGAGAAGCACCCGATGGCCACCTACCTGGCGACGATGACGCTGGGCAGGTTCGAGCTGCGCCAGGGCACGACCGCGAAGGGCATCCCCAACCTGGCCGCCGCCGACCCGAAGTTCGCCTCGACGCTCGACAGCCTCTACACGACCTCCGGCGAGGTGACCGACTACTGGTCGACGGTGTTCGGGCCCTACCCGTTCTCGTCGACGGGCGGCGTGGTCGACGACTTCGCGGCGGGCTACGCGCTGGAGAACCAGACCAAGCCGATGTACGGCGGTTTCCGGCCGGACGAGAGCATCATCGCCCACGAGCTGGCTCACCAGTGGTTCGGCGACAGCCTGTCGATCAAGCGGTGGAAGGACCTGTGGCTCAACGAGGGCTTCGCCACGTACGCGGAGTGGCTGTGGTCGGAGCACAAGGGCAGGGCGAGCGCGCAGAGCGTCTTCGACGGCTACTACGCCAGGCCCGCCGGCGACGCGATGTGGGCCTACCCGCCCGGCCGGGCCCGGCCGGGTGACCTGTTCAACGAGTCGGTCTACACCCGTGGCGGCATGACGCTGCACGCGCTGCGCATGAGCGTCGGCGACGACGTCTTCTTCAGGATCCTCAAGGAGTGGGCCGACCGCCACAAGTACGGTCACGTCACGACACCGCAGTTCGTCGCCCTCGCCGAGCGGCTGTCGGGCAAGGATCTCGATCCCCTCTTCAACGCCTGGCTCTTCGAGGCGAGAAAGCCGGCCTTGTCATCACTCCGTTAAACGGAGTATCTTGATCGCCATGCCGAGAAGATCAACGGAAGTCAGCGAGCCGATGTACTTCGTGCTCGCCGCGCTTCTCGACGGCCCCCTGCACGGGCACGCGATCGTCGGGCGGGTCATCGAGCTGTCACGCGACCGCGTGAAGCCGTCGGTCAGCACCCTCTACGGCATCCTCGAGCGGCTCACCGCCCAGGGCACGCTCATCGTCGACCGCGAGGAGGTCGTCGACGGCCGCAACCGCCGCTACTTCCGCATCACCGATCGCGGCAGGGCGATCGCCGAGGCCGAGGCCGAGCGCATGCACCACGCGGCCAGCGTGGTCAGAGGCCGCCGCGACCTGGGCCTGGCGTGAGCCCGCTCGAACGGCGCTACCGGCGGCTCATCCGGGCCTACCCGCGCGCCTACCGCGCGGCGCACGGCGAGGAACTGCTGGACGTCCTGCTCGGGCACACCGACCCGCGGCGCTCCAGGCCACCGCTGAGGGAGGTGGTGAGCCTGCTGGCCAACGGCCTGAAGGAGCGGGCCTGGCAGGCCACCACCGCTCCGGCCTGGTCCGACGGCCTCCACCTCGGCGTGACCGCGCTGTGCGCGGCCTCCCTGGCGGCCTGGCTGCCCTATGCCGCGTCGATCCCGCTCTGGTGCGCGCTGTCCGCGCTCGCCCTCGTCCTGGTGGTCATGGGCCGGGTACGGCCGGCGCTACCGCTGGCGCTGCTCACCGGGATCAAGTCGTGGGCACTCGGCACCGGCGTCGTCTTCGTGGACGCCACGCCGCTGCCGGTCGAGCCCGCCTTCCTGACACCGGACCCGCTCTACGGCCTCAGCGGCCCGCTCGGCGCGGTCGCCGGGCCCGCGCTGGCCTGCGCCGGGCTGGCGGTCCTGGCCCTGCGGGAGGACCGGCCGCGCAGGCGTTCGCCGTGGTGGCTCGCCACCGTACCCCTGCTGGCGACGGCCGGTCCCGCCTGGATGTCGCTCGACGAACCCGCCCCCGCGGTCGCGGTCAGGATCGCGGCCGAGGCCGTGACGCTGGCGGGCGCGGTGTGGGCCGGCCGCCTGACCGGTGACCTGCGCTGGGCGCTGGCCGCCGCGCTCTACCTGGTGGCCGGCTCGGCCGCCTTCGCCCAGCACCTGATGGACCAGTCGCGCCAGGACCTCGCCTACTGGGGGCTGCTGGCGTTCCTCACCCTTGTCGCGGCCGTCGCGCCGCGCGGGTCGCGCATGCGCGCGTTCACCTGATCACCCGACAGATCCGGAGTTTCTCCATGCGTCGTGTCACGTGGTTGCTTTCGCTTGCCCTCGTCACGGGCTGCACGGCCGAGCAGGCCGCCACCCCCGCCCCCGCCGCCAAGGCGCCCGATCCCCGGCCCAGGATGCAGCAGATCATGGCTGACTGCATGAAACAGCAGGGCTTCAAGTACATCCCCTTCGTCCGGCCCAGCCAGCCGAAGCCCGACAGGACCACCTACGAGGGGATGACGGCCTATCGCCAGAAATACGGCTTCGGGGTGTTCGCCATGCACGTCTACCCCAAGGATCCCCTGGCCGGAGGCGCCGAGGCCGAGATCGCCGAGAACCCCAACAACAAGATCATGATGAACCTGAACTCCTCGCAGCTCGCCTCCTACCGGAAGGCTGAGAAGACCTGTCTCGGCAAGGCCGCCAAGGAGGTGCTCGACAAGGACGTCACCTCCACGGACCACGCCGTGGACCTGTTGAACGCGGCCTCTGCCAGGCTGGAGGCCACCGAGATCGACGGCGACCCGGAACTGGTCGTCCTGGCCGGGGATTTCGCCGACTGCCTCACCGCCAAGGGGGTCAAGGTGTCCTCGACCAAGCCGACCGCGCTCGCCAGGAGAGGCACCGACGCCTTCTGGGCCGAGTCCAACAAGCTGGGCGACCAGCAGTTCCCCGACCGCGCGGACGGTCACAGCTACACCCCCGAGCTCACCGCCGCGCAGGCCAGGTCGTACCTGGACCGCGAGGTCAAGGCGGCCATGCAGGACCTGGAGTGCGGGAAGGAGTTCTACACCCGCTTCGCGCCCAAGCAGTCCTCCATCGACACGCGGGTGATGGCCGAGTACGGCCCGCTGATCGGCCTGTAGCCGTCGTCAGCCGAAGATTTTGTAGCCCTCCCGCGTGAGCACCCCCAGCACCTCGTCGCTGTGTGCCTGACCACGGGTCGACAGTTGCAGCCGCACCTCGACCTCGTCGACGTGCAGGCTGGCGCTGACCCACTCGTGGACGATGTCGATCACGTTGGCGCGCAGCTCGCCGAGCGTGACGAGCAGGCCGGCCAGCGCGCCAGGCCGGTCGGACAGCCTGATCCTGACCGTGAGGTAGCGCCCCGCGGCGGCCAGGCCGTGCCGTAGCACGTTGGACAGCAGCAGCGGGTCGATGTTGCCGCCCGACAGCACCGCCACCACCGGCGGCTCGAACGTGCGCGGATGCGCGAGCAGCGCCGCCACCCCCACCACGCCGGCGGGTTCGACGACCAGCTTCCCTCGCTCGACGCACAGCACGAGCGCGCGGGAGATCTCCTCCTCCGACACCGTCACCACGCTGTCGACCAGATAGTGGATCATGTCGAACGGCAGCTCGCCGGGGCGGCCCACCGCGATGCCGTCGGCCATGGTGCCCGAGGGATCGACCACGACGGGCTCGCCCAGCGCCAGCGAGGCGGGGTAGGCGGCGGCCTGCTCGGCCTGCACGCCGACGATCCGCACGCCCGGCCGCAGCGACTTCACCGCCAGGGCCACGCCCGCGGCCAGCCCTCCGCCGCCGATGCCGAGCACGATCGTGCCCACCTCCGGAAGCTGTTCGATGATCTCCAGGCCGATCGTGCCCTGGCCGGCGATGACGTCGGGGTGGTCGAAGGGGTGGATGAACACCGCTCCGGTGCGCCGTGCGTGTTCTTTCGCCCTGGCCAGCGCCACGTCGACGCTGGTTCCGCCGAGCACGACCTCGACGCCGTAGGCCTGCGTCGCCTCCACCTTGGGCAGCGGCGCGGCCTCCGGCATGTAGACCGTGGCGTGCGTGCCGACCAGGCCCGAGGCCAGCGCCACCCCCTGCGCGTGGTTGCCCGCGCTGGCGGCGACCACGCCCTTGCGCCGCTCGTCGTCGGTCAGCCTGGCGATGCGGACGTAGGCGCCGCGCACCTTGAACGAGCCCGCGCGCTGGAGGTTCTCGCACTTGAGGTGCACGGGGCCGCCGATGGTCTCCGACAGGATCCTGGACCGGAGCACGGGGGTCTGCACGGCGACATCCGCCAGGAGGGCGCGTGCGGCCACCACGTCGTCGAGGGTCACCTGCGGGAGAACCATGCCGCCCAGTCTCCCACCACCCGCGTCGGCGGAACGCTCTTGACCATACTTCGTCACGCGAAGTATGGTCCTCCCCATGCCAGATCAACGCCGAGTTCGGGCGACGAGGTGCGCGACGGCGCTCCTGACCCTCGCCCTGGCCACCGGATGCGCCGGCACCGCGACGCAAGCCGCGCCCAGCCCCGCCGTCCAGGGAGTCGAGCAGCGCAAGGAGGCCGAGCTGGCCACCTGCATGAAGGGCAAGGGCTTCAAGTACGTCGCCTTCGTCGCCAAGGGCCGCACGCTGAGCCAGGAGCGTAAGGCGGCCGGCAGCGGCGACTACGCCGCGATGAAGTCGGTCCGCGGCAAGTACGGCTTCGGGCACTTCGCCGTGTACGTCTACCCCAAGGAGTACGAGAGCCCGATGTTCGAGCCGGAGAACCCGGAGATCAACCCGAACTGGAAGATCCAGAGCTCGCTGTCCCAGCAGCAGCACAAGGCCTACAACAGCGCCTACGAGACCTGCTACGTGGCCGTGATCAAGAAGATCACCGGGAAGGTCGTGGCGTCGTCGATGGACCACTACGAGCAGGTGGACAAGGCCAGGACCCAGGCCAAGGCCCGTGCCCTCGACGGCGACCCCGTCCTGGTGGAGAAGGCGGCGAGCATGGCCGAGTGCCTGAAGGGCAAGGGCTACCGGGCACCCAAGACCAATCCGACCGCGATGGCCGTGCGCGGCGACGAACAGGTCCGCGCCATGGTCGTCAACCTCGGCAAGACCGACGACGTCGACGACAGCAAGCTGCCCGAGGGCCGGATCTACGAGCCCACGCTCACGGCCGCGCAGGCCAGGCCGTACCTCACCAGGGAGATCAGGATCGCGCTCGACGACCTCGAGTGCGGCAAGGGCTTCTACCCGGCCTACCTGCCGAAGGCGAACGAGATCGACGCCAAGGTCGACGAGGAGTTCGGGATGCGGGCATGGTCTTGACGATACTTCGGCGAGCGAAGTACGTTCTCCGCTATGTCCAAGGGATCATCCGGGTTGAGTGAGCAGACCTACTTCGTTCTCGCCGCGCTCCTGGACGGCCCGCTCCACGGACACGCGATCATCAAGAAGGTCGTCGACCTCTCGCAGGGCCGGATCACGCTGGCCGTCGGCACCCTCTACGGCGCGCTCGACCGGCTGGCCGCCAACAGTGTCATCGTGGTGGAGCGCGAGGAGGTCGTCAACGGCCGCAAGCGCCGCTACTTCAGGATCACCGACGAGGGCAACCGCATCGTCGAGGCGGAGGCCAGGCGCATGCAGCAGGCGGCCGCCGTGGTGACCGGACGCCACAGCCTGGGAGCCACGTTCGCATGACCACCCTCGAGCGGCGGTACCGCTGGCTGTTGCGGGCCTATCCGAACGGCTACCGGGCCGACCACGGGGACGAGCTTCTCGGCATCCTGCTGGACAGCGCGGAGCCGGGCCGGGCGATACCTCCGGCACGCGAGGCGGTCGCCCTGGTCGTCGGGGGGATCCGCGCCCGCGTCATCTCGGCGGCACAGGGGCCCGCCTGGACAGACGGGCTGCACAGGGGCGTCGTCGCGCTGGCCATGCTCAACCTCGCGGTGCTCATCCCCTACGCCGGCGGCATCCCGTTGTGGCTGGCCCTGTCGGCCGTCGCCTTCGTGCTGGTCCTGCGCGGCCACGTCAGGCTCGCGCTCCCGGTGGCGGGCGCCGTCGCCGTCAAGGTCACCGCGATCACCATGGGCCACCCGTGGCTGGACGCCACGCTGCTGCCGGTCTTCCCCGACGGGCCGTGGTCGGGCCCCGCCCTGTACGGCCACGGCGGCCCGATCGCCCCGCTGACCTCCAACGCGCTGATCGTCGCCGGACTGCTGGTCCTGGCGAGCAGGCGCGAACGGCCCCGCGCCCGCTCGTGGTGGTGGCTGGCCGCGGTGCCGCTGGTCGCCGGGGCCGACCCGGCGTGGCTCGACATCGTCGCGGGCTCGCCGACCGCGATGGCCAGGGTCTGCCTGGAGGTCGTCCTGCTCGTCGGCGCCGCCTGCGCCGGTCACCTCACCGCCGACCCCCGCTGGGCCGTCGCCGCGGGCGTCTACCTGGTGCCCGCGACGGCCGTGCTCTGGGAGAACGCCTCCGTCGAGCTCGTCGCCAGGCAGGACATCGCCCATGCGGCCCTGCTGGTGGTCCTGACGGGCGCGGCGGTCGCCGTGCCGTTCCGCGCCAGGCGCCGCAGCCTCCGCTAGCGGCTCGTCCCGGCTCCAGTGCCACGAGCTCTCTTCGGCATGCCCGAGAACTTCGGCACCCCCGAGAACCTCAGCATGCCCGAGAACTTCAGCATGCCCGAGAACTTCGGCACCCCCGAGAACAAGGAGTTCCGACGTGAAGTCCCCCCGCAAGGTGCTCGTCGGCACCGTCGCCGGCGTGATCGCCATCGCCGGTGTCGGCTGGGGAGTCAGCACCAGACTGCGCTCGCCCGCCGACGAGGCGGCGCTGCGCAGGCCGCCCAAGGCGTCGCTGGTCACCGCACCCGTCGAGCACACCAGGCTGGCCAGCACGATCGTGGTCAACGGCACCCTCGAGTACGGCTCGCCGCTGCCGATCTCGCTGGCCGGCATGGTCGGCGGCGGGGTCGGCGGCGGGGTCGGCGGCGCGGCCGGTGGCGCGGACACCACCCAGCGCGCCACCCGCGCGCCCCGTCCCGGCACGATCAGGGAGGGCGGGGTCCTCCTGGAGGTGAACGGCAGGCCCGTCTTCGCCATGGCGGGCAAGGTGCCGATGCACCGCACCATCGCACCCGGCGCCAAGGGCGACGACGTCGAGCAGCTGCAGCGGTCGCTGCGCCGCCTCGGGTACGGCACGCGCGTCACGGGCGTGTTCGACCAGGCCACCGTTGCGGCGGTCACCCGGTTCTACGCCAGGAAGGGCTACGCGGCCCAGCAGCCCACGCTGGAGGCCCGCCAGCAGCTCGACACGCTGCGCAAGGCCGTCCAGACCGCGCAGGAGACGCTGGCCGTCGAGCAGAAGACGCTCGACCAGGGCGGCGACGTCCTGCCGTTGAAGCTGAAGCTCACCAACGCCAGGGCGGACCTGAAAGCGGCCGAGCGCGCCCACCGGCAGGCGAAGGAGCAGGAGCACACCACCGAGGACATCGCCAGGATCGAGAGCGCCGACGCCGCCGTCCGGGCCGCCGAGGAGAAGCTGCTGCAGGCCGAGCAGGACCTGGCCGCCGCCAGGGCCGACAACGGCAGGCAGGAGCCGAGCACCGGGCCGAGCACTGGGCCGACCAGCGGGCCGACCACCGGGCCGGGCGCGCCGGGTGCCACCCCGGCGCCGCCGGCCACGCCGAAGCCGCCCGCCGACACGACGCTGCTGGAGCTGAGGGTGTCCAACGCGCGGGCCGACCTCGACGCGGCACGCAGGGCGTACGGGCGGATCGAGGAGGAGGCACGGCAGGCCCGCGAGAAGAAGCTGACCGAGCTGAGCAAGGGCGTGCGGGACGCCGAGGAGGCCGTGGCCGTCGCCGAGCAGGCCCTGCGGCAGGCCCGCGCGCTGTCCCCCGCCAAGCTGAAGGTCGCCAACGCCAGGAAGGACGTCAGCGCGGCTAAGACGCTGATGGCCGAGTACCTGCGCGGCTACGGCACCACGATCCCGCCGGGCGAACTGGTGTTCCTGCCGCGGCTGCCCGCCCGCCTGCACAAGGCCGCGGTCAAGGCCGGCGAGACCGTGGACAAGGCGATCGCCACCGTGACCAGCTCGACCTTCGTCGTCGCGGGATCGGTGGAGGCGACCGAGGCCACCCTGCTCAAGGAGGGCATGCCGGCCGTCATCGAGACCGAGGCGGGCAGGACGTTCCCGGCGCGGCTGACCGCCTTCGGGCAGCAGGCGAAGCTCGCCACCGGCGAGGCCAAGGCGGGTGAGAACACGTCGGCGACGAGCTCGGAACCGGTCCTGATCAGCCCGTTGTCCGGCAAGGGCCTCAGGGGCCTGTCCGGCGCGTCGGTCACCGTCAAGGTGACCGTCGGCGCGACGGACAGCGCGGTCCTCGTCGTGCCGGTGGCCGCGGTCATCACCTCGGCGGACGGCAAGGCGCGGGTCCGGGTGGAGGTCGCGCCGGACAGGACCAGGGACGTCGAGGTGCGCACCGGCCTCACCGCCGACGGCAAGGTCGAGGTGACCGGCGACCTCAAGCAGGGCGACCGGGTGGTGATCAACAGTGCCTGAGCCCGTCATCGCCCTGAACGCCGTCGGCAAGGAGTTCCCCGCCGACCCGCCCGTGCGCGCGCTGTCCGGCGTCTCGCTCGACGTCCACCGGACCGACTACATGGCGATCATCGGCCCTTCGGGGTCGGGCAAGTCCACGCTGCTCAACGTGCTCGGGCTGCTCGACCGGCCCAGCTCGGGCAGCTACCGGCTGGACGGGATCGAGACCACCGAGCTGCCCGACGGCGAGCGCACCAGGCTGCGCGGCAGCCGTATCGGCTTCGTCTTCCAGTCCTTCCATCTGCTCCCCCACCGCAGCGTGGCCGAGAACGTGATGCTGGCCGAGGTGTACCGGAGCGGCGCCGCCAGGCGCGGGCGCAAGGACCGCAGGGCCAGAGCGCTGGCGGCGCTCGAGCGCGTCGGCCTGTCGCACCGGGTGGACTTCCTGCCCGACCGGCTGTCCGGCGGAGAGCGGCAGCGGGCGGCGATCGCCAGGGCGCTGATGGGCGGCCCCTCGCTGCTGCTGTGCGACGAGCCCACGGGCAACCTCGACAGCCGCAACACCGAAGCCGTCCTCGACCTCTTCGACGACCTGCGCGACCAGGGGCTGACGATCGTGGTGATCACCCACGAGAACGAGGTGAGCGACCGGGCGAAGCGCAGGGTCAGGATCACCGACGGCGTCCTGGTGGAGGAGTAGTGGACCTTCGCGACCTGCTGAACGAGGCCATGGCCGGCATGCTGGCCCGCCCCGTCAGGACCGCGCTCACCACCCTCGGCACCGTGCTCGGCATCACCACGCTGGTCATCACGCTCGGCATCGCCGCCACCGCGGGCAACCAGATCGTCGGCAGGTTCGACGAGCTGACCGCCACCGCGATCACCGTCGAGGTCCCCGAGGAACGTACGGCCCTCGTCGAGTGGGACGCCGTCGACCAGGTCACCAGGCTGCGCGGGGTGACGTCGGCCGCCGCCGTCGCCGAGACCAAGGACAGCGCCAACCTGAGCGTGCGCTCCAACAAGATCGTCGACCCGACCAGGGTCACCGACCAGACCCTGACCGTGGTGGCCGCCAGCCCCAGCCTTCCCCAGGCGGTCAAGGGCAGCCTGCTCCAGGGCCGCTTCTTCGACGTGGGGCACCTCGCGCGCAAGGACAGGGTGGTCGTCCTCGGCGAGCAGGCAGCCGCGATGCTCGGCGTCACCCGCCTGGAGGGCGCGCCCGCCGTCTTCATCGGCAAGCACGCCTACACGGTGATCGGCATCCTGGGCGGGATGAAACGGGAGCGGAACCTCGCCAGCGCGGTCATGGTCCCGCCCACGATCGGCAGGCAGTTCGGGCTCAGGGACGTCACCAGGGTGCTCATCAACACCAGTCTGGGTGCCGCCGACCTCGTCGCCGGGCAGGCGCCGCTCGCGCTCAGCCCCGGCAACGAGAGCGTGCTGCAGGTCATCGCGCCGCCGTCGCCCACCAGGGCGCGCGACGCCGTACAGAACGACGTCAACGCGCTGTTCCTGATCCTCGGCCTGGTCTCGCTCGTGGTCGGCGCGGTCGGCATCGCCAACGTCACGCTGGTGACCGTCATGGAACGCGTCGCCGAGATCGGCCTGCGCCGCTCGCTGGGCGCGGCACGCCGGCACATCGCCGCCCAGTTCCTGCTGGAGTCGACGCTCACCGGGCTGACCGGCGGGGTGATCGGGGCCAGCCTCGGCGTGGTCGCGATCGTCGGCGTCTCGGCGGCCAAGCAGTGGACCCCGGTGCTCGACCTGCGGCTGGCCCTGGTGGCGCCGCTCGCGGGGGCGATGGTCGGGCTGCTGGCGGGGCTGTACCCGTCGCTGCGCGCGGCCCGCATGGAACCGGTCGACGCGCTGCGCTGACCCCCGGCCGGCGGAGGTCAGGTCAGGAGGAGAAGACGAGGATCGAGGCGGTGAACCCGTGCACGTGGTTCTGTCCGCCCACGGGCCCCACCTCTCCCGCGGCGAAGAAGCCCGCCAGGCCGATGGAGCCGAGCGTGTCGCGCACCGCCACCGCGTCGTGGTCGGCGGTGCCGAACATCGCCGACCCCCTGCCGTTGCAGGCGAACAGGAGCGCGCCGTCGATCCTGCCCAGCTGCTCGCGGTGCGCGTCGAGCAGGTCGTAGAGGTCCTCGTCGGCGGTGGCGGCGTCGCGCACCTGGAAGCGCACCGTCCTGCCGATGTCGACCACGTCCCCGATGGCCACCGCCTCCCGCTCTGGGTCGATGCCCAGAACGCCGCGGATCAGGAAGTCGCCCCGCTCGTGGTGCTCGGCGTACTCGTCCATCGCCACGCCGATCTGCAGCCCCGAGGCGACCAGCTCGCGGTCGTCCTCGTCGAGCTCGCTGACGATGTCCTCCAGCCTGGCGAGCGCGGGCTGGCCGGCCAGCTCCAGCAGCAGGTTCTCCTCCGCGCTGGTGACGACCATCGTCGGGCCGATCGGCCTGCACCCCTGGCTGACCACCGTGCTGACCTTGACCTCGCCGCCCAGCAGCACGCCGATGGCGCCCTCGTCGTAGACCTCACCCCCGGCGAACAGCCGTACCGAGCCCCTGCCCTGCAGCCCGTTGGCCAGGCCGCCGATCAGCGGCAGGTCGCCGAGCACCTCGGCGGAGCGCTCGACGAAGGCGTCGGTGGGGAAGCTGTAGGGGTCGGCCAGCAGGATCGCCACCCTGTCGTCCGCCTGGCGCTCGGGCAGGCCGATGATCACGAAACGGTCCTCGGCGGTCAGGGTTTCCAGCGCGAACGTGGTCAGCCGGCCGCCGTCGAGCGTGGCCGCCCACGCGCTGACCGACGGGGTGAGCTCCACGCCCTGCCCGTCGCCGATGACGCCGGTCGCGCTGCAGCCGATGACGTGGGCGGCGGGCGCGACGGCCATGGCCCGTTGCCCCGCTCTGGCCACGTCGTCGGGGTCCTCCCCGCAGATGAAGAAGCAGACGAGATCGGCGGGGCCGCTCAGCCCGGCCAGAGCCTGCCGGACGGCCGTCTCCGCGGCGGCGACCAGGTCGGATCCCACAGCGAGGCCGTCCGCGAACCGGCTCGTCAACAGGGCCACGCGTCTCGCCTCCTCACGCTTCGGAGTGCCCCTCGGGCGGATTCTCCCCACTGGGAGGACAAGCACGCGCCCTTATCGTCACGCATCAGTCAAATCCGAAAGACATTCCCCCATTCCCCCAAGGAGACGTAGTCTCGAACGCGTGCATCAGCCTCGTATTCTCCGCGACTTGCGAGACAGCGGTCACGTCCGTCGCAGCGTCAAGACCGAGGTCCGCGAGAACCTGCTCGCCAGGCTGCGCGCGGGAGAGACACGCTTTCCCGGCATCGTGGGCTTCGACGACACCGTCCTGCCCCATCTCGAGCGCGCCCTCCTCGCGGGTCACGACCTGGTCCTCCTCGGCGAACGCGGTCAGGGCAAGACCCGCCTCATCCGCACGGTCACGGGCCTGCTCGACGAGTGGACCCCCGTGGTCGAGGGTTGCGAGATCAACGACCACCCGTACGCGCCGGTCTGCGCCCGCTGCGTACGGCTGGCCGCCGAGCTCGGCGACGAGCTGCCCGTCGCGTGGAAGCACCGCGACGGGCGTTACGGCGAGAAGCTTGCCACGCCGGACACCTCGGTCGGCGACCTGATCGGCGACGTCGACCCGATCAAGATCGCCGAAGGCCGCACGCTCGGCGACCCCGAGACCGTCCACTACGGCCTGGTGCCGCGGACCAACCGCGGCGTCTTCTCGGTCAACGAGCTGCCCGACCTCGCCGAGCGCATCCAGGTCGCGCTGCTGAACGTGCTGGAGGAGCGCGACATCCAGGTGCGCGGCTACAACCTGCGACTGCCTCTGGACATCCTGCTCATCGCCAGCGCCAACCCCGAGGACTACACCAACCGCGGCCGGATCATCACCCCGCTGAAGGACCGCTTCGGCGCCGAGGTGCGCACCCACTACCCGCTGACCATCGAGGACGAGCTCGCGCTCATCCGCCAGGAGTCGATGCCCGACATCGGCGCCGACGTCCCCGAACACCTCGTCGAGGTCATCGCCCGCTTCACCCGCCTGGTCAGGGAGTCGACCGCCGTGGACGCCCGCTCGGGCGTGTCGGCGCGCTTCTCCATCGCCGCGACGGAGACCGCCGCCGCCTCCGCCGTACGGCGGGCGGCCATCGCCGGCGAGGAGCGCGCGGTGACCCGCGTCTGCGACCTGACCCCGGTCGTCCCCAGCCTGCGCGGCAAGGTGGAGTTCGAGGTCAGCGAGGAGGGCAGGGAGATCGAGATCCTCGCCCACCTGCTGCGCCGCGCCACCGCCGAGACCTTCCGCGGCAGGCTCGGCGGCCTGGACCTGACGCCGCTGCTGGACAAATTCTCGGCGGGCACCCAGGTGGAGTCGGGCGAGCTGGTGCCGGCCGCCGAACTGCTGCGCCGCATCGGGCCCGTCGACGGCCTGGCCAGGATCATGTCGAAGCTGGGCATGGGCACCGGCGAGGAGTCGCCGGGGCACGCGGCCGCGGCCCTGGAGTTCGCCCTGGAGGGCCTGTACCTCATGCGCCGGCTGTCGAAGGACGACGTGGACGGGGTGGCCGTCTACCGCACCTGATCCGCCGACACGCTCGGGTGAACATTTGCGTGATCTCCGGCGTCCTAGAGGATGACACACCTACGACCTCGGGGGAGATCATGCGCCTGCCCGCCCTGACCGCCAGTGCCGTGCTCTGTGCCGGCCTCTGCACGCCAGGGGCCGCCTCGGCCGCCACCTCCGGCTCGGTCGCGTACGGCTTCGCCTGGGCCGACGGCAAGGGCGCGCTCAGGATCACGCCCGCCAGTGCGACCCTGGTCAAGGAGCACGGGATCCGGCGCTACCGGCTGAAGGCCGTCGCGGGCGCCAAGGAGGTCAGGCTCGACTACACCAAGGCGGCCTACCGCAGGCTCACCGTGGCCTGCGACCTGGTCGAGACGGAGGGCCGGGTCGCGCTCGACGGCGGCGGCCTGGGCCGGACGGCGTGCACGCCCGCCGACCTCGCCTTCACGCTGCAGCGGGGCCCCGCCCCCCTCAAGATCGAGTACTCGGGCACGAAGGCGGTCAAGGTCAGCGAGTTCCTGACCGACTGGGGCACGCCCAGGAGCGCCTTCGGCACGCTCAAGCGCGTCGACGACACCACGGTCTCCTTCAAGGGGCGCAAGCTCGGCTACACCCACGCCCTCGGCTTCTACCGCGTCACCGCCTCGTGCTCGGCGGGCTGGCTGTCCGGCAGGCCGGTCAACGCCGACCGCGACGGGCTCGGCACGAAGAACTGCGCGGCCGGCGACTTCACCGCCGTGCTGAAGGCGCAGGCGCACCCGATCCTGGTGAAAGCCGACTACAACCCGCTCAGCGGCGAACTGGTGGAGGTCTGGGAGGTCTTCGGCGACGCATAGCCGGATATCTCGGGTTAGCGTGGGCGCATGGCCTACCGCTATGGCGAGTACCACGAAGGGCCGGACCCGCTCGCTCCGCCGTACGACGTGCGGGCGGCGCTGGACGAGATGGGCGACGCCATCCTGTCCGGGTCCACCCCCGTCCACGCGCTGCGTGACCTGCTCAAGCGCGGCCTGCCGGGCGCGCAGGACCGCAGGGGCCTGGACGACATGCTCCGCGAGGTACGGCGCCGCCGCCGCGAGCTGCGCGAGCGCGGACGGCTCGACGGCACCCTCGACCGGGCCCGCTCGCTGCTGGACAAGGCGATCGGGCAGGAGCGGGCCGAGCTGTTCCCCGATCCGTCGGACGACGCCCGCCTGCGCGAGGCCGCCCTCGACGCCCTGCCCGACGACACCGCGAGCGCGATCCAGGAGCTGAGCTCCTACGACTGGCGCTCGCCTGCGGCGCGGCAGACCTTCGAGGAGCTGCGCGACCTGCTGCGCAGGGAGGTGCTCGACACCCAGTTCAAGGGCATGCGCGACGCGCTGGCCAACCCTGATCCGGCCGCCATGGAGCGGATCAGGCAGATGCTGAGCGACCTGAACGACATGCTGGACCGGGACGCCCGGGGCGAGCACAGCCAAGCCGACTTCGACTCCTTCATGTCGAAATATGGCGACATGTTCCCGGAGCGGCCGCGCACGCTCGAGGAGCTGGTCGACACCCTCGCCCGCAGGGCCGCCGCCACCCAGCGCATGCTCGCCTCGCTCACCCCGCGCCAGCGGGAAGAGCTCGCCAACCTGATCGACCAGACGCTCGACCAGGCCGGACTGTCCGAGCAGATGCGCCGCCTGGGCGACTCCCTCTACGCCCGCAGGCCCGACCTGGCGTGGACCACCCCCGAGCGGCTGACCGGCGAGGACCCCATGGGCATGGGCGACGCCGTGACCGCGCTCGAGGAACTGGCCGACCTCACCCAACTGGAGGCCGCGCTCCGGCAGGACTACCCCGGCGCGCGCCTGGACGACATCGACGAGGCCGCCATCCGCCGCGCCCTCGGCCGGTCGGCGGTCGACGACCTGGAGGCGCTGAAGCGGATCGAACGCGAGCTGGAGCAGCAGGGATACCTGCTGCGGCGGCGCGGCAAGCTCGAACTCACCCCCAAGGCGGTGCGCCGCCTCGGCGAGACGGCGCTGCGGCGCGTCTTCTCCTCCCTGGACGCGGGACGGCGCGGCGACCACGACCAGCGGGACGCGGGGGCGGCGGGCGAGCTGACCGGGTCGTCGCGCGCGTGGCGCTTCGGCGACGAGCAGCCGATCGACGTGGTCCGCACGCTCGTCAACGGCATCCGCCGGCACGACGTGGCCGGCCGTACCGACCTCGGCCGGCCGGCCCGCACCGCGCCCCGGCCGGCCCCCGCCGCGGGGCAGCCCGACGACCGTCTCGGGGAGCGCGCGCGGGCCGCCTCCCCGCGGGTCCGGCTGTCCGTCGACGACTTCGAGGTCAGCGAGACCGAACGGCGCAGCGCCGCCGCCGTGTGCCTGCTCGTCGACCTGTCGTACTCGATGGCGCTTCGCGGCACCTGGGCCGCCGCCAAGCAGACCGCGCTCGCCCTCCAGGCGCTGGTCGCCGCCAAGTTCCCGCAGGACGCCGTCCAGATCGTCGGCTTCTCCAACTACGCCAGGGTGCTGCAGCCCGACGAGCTGGCCGGCCTCGACTGGGACATGGTCCAGGGCACGAACCTGCACCACGCCCTGCTCATCGCGGGCCGCCACCTCGACCGGCATCCCGACTTCGAGCCCGTCGTGCTCGTGGTCACCGACGGTGAGCCCACCGCGCACCTGATGCGCAACGGCCGCTCGGCCTTCGAGTGGCCGCCCTCACCGGAGACGCTGGAGCTGACGCTGGCCGAGGTCGACAAGATGACCAGGCGGCGCGCGACGATCAACGTGTTCATGCTGGCCGGCGACGACCGGCTGAAGGAGTTCGTCGACGAGGTGGCCAGGCGCAACGGCGGCAGGGTCTTCTCCCCCAGCGCCGACCGCCTGGGCGAGTACGTCGTCAGCGACTTCCTGCGCCAGCGCCGGGCCCGCTAGACGATCGCGGGGACGGTGTAGGTGGCCAGCCGCTCGTCGAGCCCGTCGCCGTGGTCGCGGTAGGACCGGTAGACGGGCCTGGCGGGGCTGCCGCCCATGGCCTGCAGGACGGGCACGTCCGTGGGCCTGGGCAGCACGCCGCCGCCCAGGTAGCGGGGGTCGGCCAGCTCGGTGCGCACGCCCTTCTCCCCCGAGACGAACCGGCCGTGCCGCCAGCCGCTCTCCTCGTCCCAGACCAGCGCCGACCCGGAGACCAGCAGGATCGTGGCGTCGCGGGGGTCGAAGGGGTCGTCCCACCATTCGAGGGCGTCCACGGCGAGAGCGACTTCGGCGACGTAGGCGACAGGCAGCGAGAGCCATTCCGATGTGTACGGCCGCATGCTGTTCCCTTCGCTGGGGGAGGCTTTACCCTAATGTAACCAACTTCCGCTGGAAGAGGGCCGCCGAGGGATAGCCGGGCAGCGGCGAGATCCCGACGAACTCGAAGCCCTGCCGCAGGTAGTACTTGTGCAGCGCCTCGTTGGTCCGCCACACGTCGATGCGCAGCAGTCCAGGGCCGCGCGCGGCCGCCCAGTCGATGATCTCCGCGCCGAGGCCCCGCCCCGCGAAGTCCCGATGGACGACCAGCCGGTGCAGGTAGAGCGCGTCGGCGTCAGGGTCGTGGTGGGCCCACAGCTCCCGCTGCACCGTCGTGGTGAGGGTGACGGTGGCCGCGAGCCTCCCGTCACGCTCCTCGACCCAGGTGATCCCCTCGGCGATGCCGCCGCTGACCCTGGCGTCCCTGGCCGCCCGGTCGGGCCACGGGCGCTGCCACTGGTCGGTGTCCTTGCCCGCGAGCCACGCCGCGGCGTTGTCGATCAGGCCGATGATCGCCGGGAAGTCGTCCGGCGTGGCCCCGCGCGGGTGGATCACGGGCTCCCGTCCCGGTACTTCGCCGGGACGGACCCGATGTGGTAGACGAGACGGTTGCGGTCGGCCGGGTAGACGGTCACGGTCAGCCTGATCGGGCGCGTGGGGTCGAAGGCCGTGCGCCAGAGGACCTGCACGGACACTCCCGCGCCGGTGACGCCGAAGAACGCGCTCTCGTCGGTGTAGGACATGCGGGCGGTCAGCTCGTCGGTGTAGCCGACCTGAGGGTGCCCGAGGTCTTCGAGCAGCTTGATCGTGCCCCGGGTGATGTCGCCGGGCCTGATGAGGTCGGTGCCGTCGGCGATGTCCATCGGGTAGTAGGAGGTCTGCACCGACCACGGCACGCCGTCCACGAACCGCCGCTGCACCCTGGTGACGACCTTGGCGCCGACCGGGATGTCGAGCCTGGCCGCCACGTCGGCGCGGGCGTCGACCACGTCGACGTGCGGCCTGCCCACCTCGGGACGGCGGCCGCGCAGCAGGACGGAGGAGACGTAGGCGTCGCCCGGCAGGTGGGCCGCGCGCCTGCCTTCCTCGTCGGACAGCACCACGGGGAAGGTGTCGGGTGCGCGGCGGACGAAGGTGCCCTCGCCCTGGCGCTTCTCCAGCAGCTCCTGGTTCACCAGCTGGCGGATGGCCTCGCGCACGGTGTTGATCGAGAATCCGGACGACTCCTTCAGCTCGACCTCGGTCGGGATCTGGTCACCCGGACCCCACCGCCCGTCCTCGATGGCCTTGCGCAGACGGTCGGCAAGCTGCTGGTACTTCGGGACGGGCACCGGATCGCTCCTCTTTGAGTTCCGATGGTTTGAGTGAGACCAATCATTGGTATGACTGGTTTCACCAAACTGAATCCTACACCCGGGATTCCCCGCGAGAACGGACGCGGCAACGAGGCCGCATCACCCGGGACCGCGCCCCCGAATTCCACCCCACACCGAGGGGAGGCCTCTCTTGATGGAAGCAGCCGTCATCCTGGCGCTGATCATTGCGAGCGGGGCGGCGGGCATCTTCATCGTCGTGGTCATCGGCATACACCACGAGGACGGCAGGAGCTCGGCGACCGGAACACCGCCAGGCCCGCTGGACGCGGGCACCAGACGGATTCTCAGGCTCACCGTCGATCACACGGGATGCAGGTACGCCACCAACGCGCAGCACGCGCCCTTCGACTGCCCGACCTGCGACGGGCGAGATCAGGCGTTGAGCAAGGAGCAGTAGTAGCTGAGCGCGACGTCGAACCCGTCGCGGCAGTTGCGGTGCGAACGGTAGCTGGGCCGCCAGGCCGAGCTCGCGCCAACCCCGGCGCGGGCGTCGGCCAGCGCGCCCTGCACCCGTTCCGGTCGCGGCAGCAGCCCGTGGCCGAGATAGCGCACCTCTTCGAGCTCGCTGTGCGCGCCGCGGCAGCCGGAGACGAACCGGCCGAGCCGCCAGCCGCTCTCCTCGTCCCACACCAGGGCAGAGCCGTCGGTCAGGCGCACGGTCGCGTCGCGCGGGTCGCACGGACCCTCCCACCAGTCGCCCACCTCGGCGCCGAGCACGCCGACGACCTGGGTGACATAGGAGAACGGCTGGTGTACCCACTCGTCCGAGTACGGCTCGACGTGCCTCACGGCCACGACGGCACCCCCTTGTGCCCTGGGAAACAGACAACCAACCATACCCGCGCTGAACTTATTCCATTGCCACGACGTCTAGTCATTACGGACGATATTCGGGGAAGGAGGAAGCCATGCTCGCCATGATCGTGATCATCGCCGTGATGGTCGTGGCCGTCGCGGCCTTCGAGCTGTGCATGAGCTGCCCTCACCACCAGGACGATCCCCAGGAAGAGAGTGTTTCCCGGTGAGATCGCCGGGCGGCTAAGGTCAGCCCCATGGATAGCACGTTGCTCTTGCTGCACATCGCATTCGCCATCTTCACCGTCGGTCCTCTCACGGCGGTGGTCATGGCCGCGCCGCGCGCGATCCGGGCCAAGAACGCCTCCGTCCTGCAGGTCCTGCAGCGGATGACCCGGATCTACGGCATCGGCTCGCTCGGCGTGCTCGTCTTCGGCATCTGGCTCGCGATCCGCCTCGGCGTCATCGGCCAGTGGTACATGTCGGCGTCGATGACGCTGTTCCTCGTCGCCCTCGTCCTGCTGTTCATCATCGACCGCGACCTTCGCGCCGCGGTCCGGGTCTTCTCCACCGAGAGCCCGGACGACGACGCGAAGGTCGAGAACGGCAGGATCGCCGCGCTCGGCGGCGTGATCGCGCTGATCTACGTGGTCGTCCTGTTCCTGATGGTCGTCCCCGGCGCCTAGCCCAGCGCCTCGGTCAGGTCGGCCAGCAGGTCGTCGACCGTCTCGATGCCGACCGACAGCCGCACCAGGTCGGACGGCACCTCCAGCGGGGAGCCCGCCGCCGAGGCGTGCGTCATCCTGCCCGGGTGCTCGATGAGCGACTCCACGCCACCCAGCGACTCGCCCAGCGTGAACAGCTTCGTCCGGTTGCAGATCTCGACGGCCTCCTGCTCGCCGCCGGCCACCCTGAACGACACCATGCCGCCGAAACGCTTCATCTGCTTGGCCGCCACCTCGTGCCCCGGGTGCTCGTCGAGGCCCGGGTAGAGCACCTGGGTGACGCGCGGGTGCGCGAGCAGCAGGTCGACCACGCGCTCGGCGTTGTCGCAGTGGCGGTCCATCCGCACCCCGAGCGTCTTGAGCCCGCGCAGCGTCAGCCACGCGTCGAACGGCCCCGCCACGCCGCCGATGGCGTTCTGGTGGTAGGCGAGCTCATCGCCCAGCGAAGCGGACGCCGAGACCAGCGCGCCGCCGACCACGTCGGAGTGGCCGCCGACGTACTTCGTCGTCGAGTGCACCACCACGTCGGCGCCCAGGGACAGCGGCTGCTGCAGGTACGGCGAGGCGAAGGTGTTGTCCACCACGAGCAGCGCGTCGTTGTCGTGCGCCAGCTGCGCGAGCGCGGCGATGTCGGCGATGCCGAGCAGCGGGTTGGTCGGGGTCTCGACCCAGATGATCCTGGTCTTCTGCGTCATGGCCGCGGCGACGGCGTCGAGGTCGCCCAGCGGCACCGGGTCGTAGCGCAGGTCCCAGCGCTGGTGCACCTTGGCGAACAGGCGGTAGGTGCCGCCGTAGGCGTCGTTCGGGATGACGACGTGGTCGTTGGGCTTGCACACCGTGCGCAGCAGCGTGTCCTCGGCCGCCAGGCCGGAGGCGAACGCCAGCCCCCTGGCCCCACCCTCGACCGCCGCCAGCGCCTCCTCCAGCGCCGTCCGCGTCGGGTTGGCCGAGCGGCTGTACTCATATCCGCCCCGAAGGCCGCCCACGCCGTCCTGCTTGTAGGTGGACGTGGCATAGATCGGCGGCACGACCGCGCCGGTCGTCGGGTCGGGCTCCTGGCCGGCATGAATGGCCAGAGTCTCAAATCCGTGGCTCATACCCACCACGCTAAACCTGTGAGGCCCGTGATCCGTCCCCCAACCGATCACGGGCCTCACCGACGTCACGGGCGGCCTGTCCCCCAACCGCCCTCCCGTGACGAGCACAGGGGGGTGTCCGTCAGGCCGCCTCGGCCTCGCCGCGCTCCTGGAAGCGCCGCGGCAGCCGGACGATGTCGGCCTCGATGTGGCGGCCGCTGCCGCCCTCGGCGGGCTCGCCGTTGATCCTCGACAGCAGGACCGGGTCGGCCAGCGCGAGCAGCAGCACCACGCCGAGCCCGAGAGCCAGCATCAGGAATCCGATTACCACCATGTCCCTCATCCCTTCGACGCTTCAAGCATCGGCCGCCGGGGGTTGCCGCCGCCTCCGCTGAAGGATTGGTCCGCGGGCCGGGCCCTCGGCCGAATGGTTGATATGGGTGGTCCGACTTCCGGCCTAGGCTCGAGTGCCGTGGGGGACAACAAACGTTTCGTCTACTGGGTCAGGCGGCTGAGCGAGATCGCGATGATCGGCTGGCTGGGCCTGCTGCTGATGGTCGACGTGGTGGCCTCGTTCAGCGCGGGCGGCCCGCAGCACCTGGTGCCCGGGTGCGGCGCGGTCGGCATCGCCGCGGTGGTGCTGCGCAGGCGCTACCGGGTCGAGGGCTTCGTCGTCCTCATGGCGTGCTCGCTGGCGGTCTCCCTGCTGTTCGGTGTCACGGACTTCGCCGGTTTCCCCGGCATGGCCGAGAGCGGCGCGCTGCTCATCCTCACCATCGGGATCCTGCGACACGTGGAGCCGGTGCCGCGGGCGGCGGTGCTGTCGCTGGTCGCGATGGCCGTCCTCATGGCCGAGGGCGGCATGCGCGACTACCGGAGCGCCGGTCTCGCCTTCTCGTTCCTGCTGTTCATCGGCTGGGCGACGGCCGCCGGCGTCGGCGGCTACCTGCGCTTCATGCAGGAGCGCCGCACCGAGGCCATCCACGCGGTACGGCGGGCCGAACGCCTGGAGCTGGCCAGGGAGCTGCACGACCTGGTCGCCCACCACATCACCGGCATCGTCGTCCAGGCGCAGGCGGCCCGCACGGTGGCCGAGAACAAGCCGGAGGCGGTCGTGCCCGCCCTCGACGCCATCGCCCACGCGGGGGCCGACGCGCTCACCTCGATGCGCCGGCTGGTCGGCGTGCTGCGCGCGCAGGACGAGGCGGCCCGCACGCCCGGCACCTCGCTGGCCGACCTGCGCCTGCTGACCGAGCGTTTCGCCGCCAGCGGTCCCCAGGTCGCCTTCGAGATCGGGCAGGGCATCGACGACGCCACGCTGCCGCCGGAGGTGATGACGACGCTGCACCGGGTGCTGCAGGAGTCGCTCACCAACGTCCGCCGCCACGCCCCCGGCACCGGCTGGGTCGAGGCGGACCTGCGGCGCTACGAGCGCGTGGTGGTGCTGCGCGTGCGCAACTACGGCTCGGCCACCGATCCCCGCATCTCACGGCTGGGCGGCGGATTCGGACTGGTCGGCATGGCCGAGCGGGTCGAGGCGCTGGGCGGCCGGCTGGTGGCCGGGCCCACGGCCGAGGGCGCGTGGGAGGTGCGTGCCGAGTTCCCGCTGCCCTAGCGCCCATGCCTCGGCGTAGGCCCGTTCGCCCAGCTCGGCGTGCGCCCTGGCGGAGATCCGCGCGACGTCGCCGCGCTCGGCGGACGGGAGCGGCGCGCCGACCGACTTTCTGATCGCGGCCGCCGTACCGAGGAACCTGGCCGCGTCACGGCCGGGCAGCGCGCCGGCCAGGCCCTCCAGGGCCAGCGCCACGGCCCTCGGGTCGCCGCTGGCCCGTGCGGCGGCGTAGCCCTCGCGGTGCAGCGCCAGCGCGGCCGCCGTGTCGCCGCGCTGCTCGGCGGCGAAGCCGAGCTCGGCCAGGATCAGCGCGCGCCCCGGCTGCCCGTCCACCTGCCGCAGCCAGGCCAGCCAGGGACGCAGCAGCGCCTCGGCCTCCTCCAGTCGTCCCTGCCGCCGCGCGCCCAGCCCGAGGCCGAGCACCGCGTGCTCCTCGGCCGACTTGTACGACTGCTCGACGGCGAGCCTGCGCGCTCGCTCGTGGTAGTCGTCGGCCAAGGCGTAGTCGCCCCTCAGCAGCGCGGTCCTGCCCAGCACCGACAGGCGGTAGGCCGACTCCAGCCCCAGCTCCTCGGCCAGCCGCAGCCCCTCGCCGCGCCACCTCGCCGACTCCGCGTAGTCGCCGCGGATCTCGGCGAGCAGGCCGAGCGTCTCCATCGCCTCGCTCCGGCCCCAGCCGTCCCCGACCTCCTGGAAGATCGCCAGGCTGCGCTCGCCGTCCGCCTCCATCGCGGCCAGGTCGCCGCGGACGAGCGCCAGTTTGGCCCGCACGTCCAGCGCCGCCGCGACGCCCCAGCGGTCGCCCAGCTCGCGGTAGGCGGCCAGCGCCCGCTCCACCCTGGCCTCGTGCGCGGGGTGGTCGCCGTAGGCCCATCTCACGTAGCTGAGGAACCAGTCGGCGAAGGCGGCCCCGGCGCGGTCCAGCCCCCCGTACGGCACGGCGCCCGCGTCGTCACCGGTCGACAGCGTCATCCCCGCCTGCCACACCGCGGCCAGCGCCCGCTCGCGCGCCTGGCCACCGCCGGACGACAGCGCCCGCTCGATCGCCCTGCTCGCCTCGCCCCGCCTGCCGCGCAGGAACCAGTACCAGCCCAGCGCGTTCACCAGCCGCAGCGCGTGACTCTCGCTCTCCAGCGCCGCGCGCAGGTTGGCACCCTCGGCGTCGAGCGCGCGCAGCCACCGGCCCTGCTCGGCCCCGCGCAGGTCGGCCCGTTCGGCGAGGGCGGTGTAGTAGGCCGCGTGCCGCTCCTTCAGCGTGGCGCTCTCGCCTGCCTCCGCCAGCCGTTCGAGGCCGTAGGCCCGGACCGTCTCCAGCAGCCGGTAGCGCGGGCCGGGGCTCACCAGCGACCTGTCGACCAGTTGGGCGAGCGACGCGACGACGTCCACCCCCGGCTCGGCGCACACCTGCTCGGCCGCCTCCAGCAGGCACCCGTCCGCGTGGACGGCCAGCCGCCGCAGCACCACCCGCTCGGCCTCGGACAGCAGCTCCCAGCTCCAGTCGATGACCGCGCGCAACGTCCGCTGCCTGCCGGGCGCGTCTCTCCGCCGCGCGCCCAGCACCCTGAAACGGTCGTCGAGCCTGGCGGCCAGCTCCCGCACGCCGAGCGCGCGTACCCGCGTCGCCGCCAGCTCCACGGCCAGCGGGAGCCCGTCGAGGCGCTCCACGATGGTGGCCACGGTCCGGGCGTCGTCCTCGTCGAGTGAGAAGGCGGGATCGGCGGCCTCGGCCCGCGCCGCGAACAGCCGTACCCCCTGGGCGGTCTCCAGCGGCGGCACCGGCCACACCCGCTCCCCCTGGACGGCCAGCGGCTCCCTGCTCGTCGCCAGCACGCGCAGCCCACCGGCCGCCCTGAGCAGCGTGGAGACCAGGTCGGCGGTGCTGTCGACGACGTGCTCGCAGTTGTCCATGACGAGCAGCAGCCGCCGGTCGCGCAGCGCGCTGACCAGGCGCTCGACCGGGCCCGCGGCGGGGCCGTCGTCGCGGACGCCCAGCGTCTCGATCACCGCCTGGACGGGATCGGTCGTCGCGGCCAGCTCGACCAGCAGCGCGCCCTCCACCCCCGCCGCGCTCTCCAGGGCGAGCCGGGTCTTGCCCACGCCGCCTGGGCCGGTGAGCGTGACCAGGCGGCCGGCGTCGAGCAGGGCGCGCACCTCCTCGACCGCCTCCTCCCTGCCGATCAGCTCGGTCAGCGGCGCGGGCATGCCGCCTCCGGACAGGCGGACAGCGCCCGTGACCGGCCTGTCCAGCGAGGGGTCGTGGCGCAGGATCGCCTCGTACAGCGCCGCGAGCTCCCTGCCGGGGTCGACGCCGAGCTCGTCGGCCAGGCGGGCCCGCAGCTCCGTGTAGCTCTCCAGCGCGTCGCTCTGCCGCCCCGCCCGGTACAGCGCCCGCAGGTGCAGCCCGCGCAGCCGCTCCCTCAGCGGGTGGCGTTCGACCAGCGCGCCGAGCTCCACCGGCTCGCCCAGCGCCAGCCGTACCTCGGCCTGGTCCTCGAGCGCCGTCAGGCGCGCCTCTTCGAGCCGCGCCGCGGCCGCCGTGACGAACGGCGCGTCGGCGTGGTCGGCGTAGGCGGGGCCCCGCCACAGCGCCAGCGCGTCGGCCAGCAGGCGGGCCCGCGCCTGCGGCGTTCCCTCCCTCGCCCGCGCCAGCAGCGCCGCGAACTCGGCGGCGTCGACCTCGGCCCCGGCCAGGCGGTAGCCCGCGGGCTCGCGCACGACCGTTCGCGGGCCGCCGAGCGCCCGGCGCAGCTGCGACACCCTCGCCTGCAGCGTTCCGACCGGGTTGCCGGAGGGGCGCGCTCCCCACAGGTCGTCGATCAGCCTGTCCATGGGCACCGGACGGCCCTCGTGCACCAGCAGGTCGGCCAGCAGCGCGCGGACCTTCGCCTCGGGCACCCGCACGAGGCTCCCGTCGTCGGCCCACACGGCCAGCGGTCCCAGCACTCCGAAACGCATGACCCGTAGCTAACCAGAAGGTTTCCCGTAGGGCCGGGGCCGAGGGTGGGGGCATGACGACGCATGTGACTGTGATCGGCCTCGGCGCGATGGGCTCCGCGATGGCCGAGACGTTCCTGAAGGCGGGCCACCGGGTGACGGTGTGGAACAGGACGCCGGGCAAGGCCGGGGCCCTGGTCGCGCTGGGCGCGCACGAGGCGGCCTCCCCCGCCGAGGCCGGCGAGCTGATGGTGATCAGCCAGGTGGACTACCAGGCGATGTACGACAGCCTCGACGGGGTCGACCTGACCGGCAAGGTGCTGGTCAACCTGAGCTCCGACGCTCCGGCCAGGCTGCGCGAGGCCGCGGGGTGGGTGGCGGGCAGGGGAGGCGTGCTCGTCACCGGCGGCATCATGACCCCGCCTCCGGGGATCGGGCAGCCCGGCGCGTACACGTTCTACAGCGGGCCGTCCGAGGCGCTGACGGCCCACGAGGAGACGTTGAAGGCGCTGAGCGACGTGACCTACGTCGGGGCCGACCCCGGGCTGGCGATGCTGTTCTACCAGTCGCAGCTGTTCATGTTCTGGGCGGGGCTCACGGCGTACATGTACGCGGGGGCGCTGGCGCAGAGCGCGGGAGTGCCGGTGACGCAGCTGCTGCCGTACGCCCAGGAGACGTTCGGCGGGATCGCGGGAGACGGGCCGATGGGCTACCTGAAGATCCTGACCGGCGAGATGGAGGAGCGGGCCTACCCGGGGGCGCAGAACAACCTGCACATGCAGGCGGTGGGGATGGAGCACGTGGTGCACGCGTTCGCCGACGCGGGGCTGGACGTGACGCTGCCCGAGGCGCTGCGGGACCTGTTCGCCCGCGCGGTCGCCGACGGACATGCCGCGGAGGGGCTCGGCTCGGTGGTCGAGTCCATCAAGAAGCCCTGACCCGTGACCGAAGCACCCCGGCCCCCACCGGGGACCGGGGTGCCTGCCGCGTCGCGGCCCAGGACCCGGCCCGCGCGGCACGCGCGCCAGGGTCCTCGGGGCCGGCGGTCAGTGGTTGGCCAGGAAGGCCAGCAGGTCCTGGCGGGTGAGCAGGCCGGACGGCTTGCCGTCCTCCAGCACCACCGCCGCGTCCGCCTTCTCCAGCGCCTCGACCGCCCGGGAGACCGGCTCGCCCGCGCCGATCATCGGCAGCGGCTGCGACATGTGGTCGGCGATCGGGTCGTCGGAGCCGAGCTTGCCCCGGTACAGCGCCTCCAGCAGGTCGCGCTCCACGATCGAGCCGACCACCTCGGCGGCCATGACCGGCGGCTCCTCCTTCATGACGGGCAGCTGCGACACCGAGTACTCCCGCATGATGGAGATCGCCGTGCCCACCGACTCGTGCGGGTGCGCGTGGACGAACTCCGGCATCGTGCCGCTCTTGCGCGACAGCACGTCACGCACCAGCCCGTCCTCCGACGCCGTGGTCAGGAACCCGTAGTCGGCCATCCAGTCGTCGTTGAAGATCTTCGACAGGTAGCCGCGGCCGCCGTCGGGCAGCAGCACGACCACCACGTCGTCGGGCCCGGCCTGGGCCGCCACCTGGAGCGCCGCCACCGTGGCCATGCCGCAGGAGCCGCCGACCAGCAGCCCCTCCTCGCGGGCCAGACGCCTGGTCATGTTGAAGGAGTCCTTGTCGGACACCGCGATGATCGAGTCACAGATCGTCGTGTCGTAGGTCGCGGGCCAGATGTCCTCACCGACGCCCTCGACCAGGTACGGGCGTCCCGTACCGCCGGAGTAGACCGAGCCCTCGGGGTCCGCACCGATGATCTTCACCCGGCCGCCGGAGACCTCCTTGAGGTAGCGCCCCGTGCCGCTGATGGTGCCCCCTGTGCCCACGCCCGCCACGAAGTGCGTGATCCTGCCCTCGGTCTGCTCCCACAGCTCGGGGCCCGTCGAGTGGTAGTGCGACTCCGGGTTGTTGACGTTGGAGTACTGGTCGGGCTTCCACGCGTTCGGGATCTCCCGCGCGAGCCGGTCGGAGACCGAGTAGTAGGACTCGGGGTGGTCGGGCGCGACGGCGGTCGGGCAGACCACGACCTCCGCGCCGTAGGCCCGCAGCACCGAGATCTTGTCCTGCGCGACCTTGTCGGGCACGACGAAGACGCACTTGTAGCCCTTCCTCTGGGCCACGATGGCCAGGCCGACGCCGGTGTTGCCCGAGGTCGGCTCGACGATCGTGCCCCCGGGACGCAGCGCCCCCGACGCCTCGGCCGCCTCGATCATCCGTACCGCGATGCGGTCCTTCACCGAGCCGCCCGGATTGAAGTACTCGACCTTGGCGAGCACCTGTGCGGGCAGGCCGGCGGAGACCTTGTGCAGCCTGACGAGCGGAGTGTTCCCCATGAGCTCGATCAGGGAATCGTAAACGCGCACTGAGGTGTTCACCTTCTTTGCCGAAGCTTGATCAGCTTGTGGATGGCCGCGGCTCCCAGGGGGTGGTGGAGCCTCGGTTAGGTTTCAGACCCTGAGGATCGCGCGGGAGCCGCCCGAGCGGTTATACCAGCACGTTTCTCATGGACAACGCTACCGTCGCGACAGCTCGAGAGGAGCCGCTGAGGTGATCTGGACTCCCGGGGTGGCGCGTACCGCGCGCAGGATAGCGGCAGCGGCGGCCCTCGGCGGCGGCGGGTTGACGGCGCTCGGCGCGACGGCCTACGGCCTGCTCGTCGCCGAGAGTCTGGTCGCCAGGAAGGTGATCGGCCGCCCGCACGGCACGGAGGGTCCCGCCTCCGACGGCGTCTACGGCGACTTCCCCGGCGTGCCCCTGCGGCTGGCGATGCTGGGCGACTCCACCTCGGTCGGCCTGGGCATGGACGACCCCAAGGACACTCCCGGCGTACGGCTGGCGCACGGCCTGGCCGCCGTCGCCGAGCGCCCGGTCGCGCTGACCGTCGTCGGCCAGTCGGGCGCGCCGTCGGCCGAGCTCGGCGACCAGGTCGACAGGGCGCTCAAAGCACGTCCCGAGGTGGCGGTCATCTTCGTCGGCGCCAACGACGTCACCACGCAGACGCCGCCGGCGACGGCCGTACGGCATCTGGCCAAGGCGGTGCGGCGGCTGCGTGAGGCGGACGTCGAGGTCGTGGTGGGCACCTGCCCCGACCTGGGCACGGTGCGGCCGCTCGCGCAGCCGTTGCGGTGGGTGACGCGGCGGTGGAGCCGCCAGCTGGCCGCCGCGCAGACGGTGGCGGTGGTGGAGGCGGGCGGCAGGACGGTGGCCTTCGCCGACATCCTGGGGCCGGAATTCGCCACAAACCCGACAGAGATGTTCGGACCCGATCGATACCATCCATCTGACCGAGGTTACGCACAGGCCGCTTACGCGGTGCTACCTTCTGTATGCGCTGCGTTGGGGTTGTGGCCCGAGCCACGGCCCAGGCGTGGTGAAGGACTGCAACCGATCTACCTTGCGGCGGCGACGGCCGCGGAGGAGTCAGGCACCGAGGTCACCGCGACCAGGGTCGCCGGGCGGGCGACGGGCCCCCACGGGAGGTGGGTGACGCTGTTCCGCCGGCGCCCCGACGACACCCTCCCTGGCTGAGCCGTCACTCCTCGCCCCTATTGGAGTGGAATAACGGTGCTCCGGCCCTTCGCGAAACCGGCTCTCGCCCTCGTCGGCACCGTGGCGCTGGCTGCCTGCTCCGGCAGCGACGCCGCCACGGCGGACTTCCCGACCTGGCACAACCCCGACGTCAACGTGGTCAGCCGCATGGTCACCGCCGCGGGCGTGGCCACCGCCACCTCCATGAGGCCCGACGGCACGCTGGAGACGGTGGCACTCGACCTGACCACCGGCAGGAAGCTGTGGGCCCAGCCTGCCACGATGGCCGGCCGGCTGCCCGGCATGGGCGTGCCGCCGCCCGCGATCGTCGACGGCGCTGTCGTCGCGCTCGACCCCGTCAAGCAGGGCAGGTGGAACGCCACCCTGGTGGCCCGCGACGCCCGCACGGGCAAGCAGACGTGGACCAGGCCGATCCACTCGACGTTCGGGCCGCAGCGCTGCGGCCCCTACGTGTGCGTGTCGGAGCACACCGCGCTCGAGGCGGCCAGGGTGGTCGTGCTCGACCCGGCCACGGGCAAGCAGATGTGGAAGCTGCCCGGCATCGCCGAGGTGGAGTGGTCCGACGCCGGCCGGGTGGTCTTCCTGCGCCTGGCCCGCGACCCGATGATCGAGTCCTACGAGCTCAAGTCCGGCAAGCTGCAGTGGCAGCAGCCGATCGAGCAGGCGCTCGGGCCCGGCATCGACATGTCCGGCGGGTGGGCGTTCGGCGCGACCGGCGACAACCTGGTGGGCTACGTCGCGCCGTACACCGACTCGCGCACGAAGAAGGTCTCGACGTTCGGGCTGTTCTCGATCAAGATCGCGGACGGCACGATCAACTGGATGCGCCCGTCGGTCGTGCGCGTCTACCCGAGTGGCAACCCCGGTTTCGCCCCGGTGGTCCGCCCCGTCGACCAGCACGGCCAGTACGGCGGATTCGCCAGGCTCGACCCCGAGACGGGCCGTGTCATGGGGCAGATCACCGCCGACCAGGTGCCCGGCTCGGGCTGGTGGCTGGCCTTCCCCGGGCAGATGGAGAAGCTCGGCTTCCTCAAGCACGACAGCGGCGGTTCGGCCTTCGACCTGGCCGGCGGCAAGCCGGTGCCGGTGAAGGAGCAGCGCGGCTGGTCCTTCTGCGTCACCGACCCCAAGCCGCTGCCGTTGAAGGGGCAGGCGCCGGGCTTCTACTCGATCGCCTCGGTCTGCGAGTTCGACCTGTCGAACGGCAAGCGGGTGAGCGGCGATGGCGCGCCGCCCCACTGGTTCACCGGCAGCCACGACGGCTGGCGGCTCTGGCGCGACGAGAAGGGCGGCATGCACGGCATCAAGGACGACACCGCCGCCGCGCCGGGCATGTACGGCTGAGCGGGGGCCGGGCGCCAGGATCGGCCCGGCCTTCCCTTCCCAAAACAACATTCTGTTTTCCGGCCCCCAGGTCGTGGCATCCGGGCTACTGAGGGGTAACCTCGCGGTTGGAGTGCTGACACGAACCCAGGAGAGCCCCATGCCCGAGGCAGTCATCGTCGCCACCGCGCGTTCGCCGATCGGCCGCGCCTTCAAGGGGTCGTTGAAGGAGATCCGTCCCGACGACCTGACCGTCCAGATGATCCAGGCCGCGCTCGCCAAGGTGCCGCAGCTCGACCCGGCCGCGATCGACGACATCATGCTCGGCTGCGGCCTGCCGGGCGGTGAGCAGGGCTTCAACATGGCCCGCGTGGTGTCGGTGATGCTGGGCCTGGACACCGTGCCGGGCACCACGATCACCCGCTACTGCTCGTCGTCGCTGCAGACGACGAGGATGGCCTTCCACGCCATCAAGGCGGGCGAGGGCGACGTCTTCGTGTCGGCGGGCGTGGAGACCGTCTCCCGCTTCACGAAGGGCAACTCCGACTCCCTGCCCGACACCCAGAACCCCGTCTTCGACGGCGCCCGCGCCCGCACCGCGACGTTCGCCGAGGGCGGCCAGACCTGGCGTGACCCGCGCGAGGACGGCACGGTGCCGGACATCTACATCGCGATGGGCCAGACCGCCGAGAACCTCGCCCAGCTGAAGGGCGTCACGCGGGCCGACCAGGACGAGTTCGGCGTCCGCTCGCAGAACCTGGCGGAGAAGGCGCTGGCCGACGGCTTCTGGCAGAAGGACATCACGCCCGTCACGCTGCCCGACGGCACGGTGGTCAGCAAGGACGACGGCCCCCGCGCCGGCACCACCTACGAGGCCGTCTCGCAGCTCAAGCCGGTCTTCCGGCCCGACGGCACGGTCACCGCGGGCAACTGCTGCCCGCTGAACGACGGCGCCGCCGCGGTGATCGTCATGAGCGACACCAAGGCCGCCGAGCTGGGCATCACGCCGCTGGCCCGCATCGTCTCCACGGGCGTGACGGGCCTGTCCCCCGAGATCATGGGCCTGGGCCCGGTGGAGGCCTCCAAGCAGGCGCTCGCCCGCGCCGGGATGTCGATCTCCGACATCGACCTGGTCGAGATCAACGAGGCGTTCGCCGCGCAGGTGATCCCGTCCTACCGCGACCTCGGCATCGACATCGGCCGGCTGAACGTCAACGGCGGCGCCATCGCCGTCGGGCACCCGTTCGGCATGACGGGCGCCCGCATCACCTCCACGCTGATCAACAGCCTGCAGCACCACGACAAGACCCTGGGCCTCGAGACCATGTGCGTGGGCGGCGGCCAGGGCATGGCGATGGTGCTCGAGCGCCTGTCCTGACCCCTCCCGTACGGCAAGCCCGGCCACGCGCCACCCTCGGCGCGTGGCCGGCCTCCGTCGGGGGACACGCGCCGAGCACGCGTGCCCGGTGTCCGTCCGGAGACACGCGTCACCCGGCGCGCGTGGCCGGGCGGGGCGACGGCGCTCGGGTGGCCGGGCGGATCTCGCGGAATCAGCGTGCCGTGGAGGAGGTTTCGCCATGATCCGACCGATGACGATCGCATACCGGGCGACGGCCGCGGTGGCCTGCCTGTCGCTGCTCGCCGCCTGCTCGGGCGGCGGCGATCACGGACGCCCGTCGGCGGGCCCGGCCACGACCGCGAGCGCGGCGCCGGCCCCCTCCCTCTCCCCCGGCCCTAGCCGTACGCCGCAGGCGCCGCCGTTCTCCACGCGGTGGAAGGAGTTCGAGAAGCTGCCGCTCCTGACCGCTTCCGGGCTCGTCGACGTGGTGGCCACGGGCCCGCGGCAGGCATGGGCGCTCGGCTACGAGGACGGTGCCGAGGACAGCGACGGTTCCACCGTCGTGCTGCGATGGAACGGCGCCACGTGGTCGAAACTGCCCGGCACGCCGGCTGTCGGCGGCTACGACGGCCTCGACGCCGGCGGTCCCGACGATCTCTGGATCGTGGCGGGGGACACGGTCGCCCACTGGGACGGCCGCCGCTGGACCCGGACGCGGCCGTTCGGCATCTCCGAGGACAAGTTCTTCGACGACGTCGCCACGGACGGCGACACGGCGGTGCTGATCGGCGCGAGCGAGGACGGCGCGCCGTTCATCGTCACCGGCAGGCGCGACCGCTTCCGTCTCCAGTTCAGCCCCGAGGGCGTGCTCGACGCGGTCACCTCCGGATCGGGACACGCCTGGATCGTGGGCGCGGCACCCCACCGCGACTGCGCGGAGGTCACCCCGCTGGTCGTGCACAGCAGGAAGGCCGGCCGCGAAGGATACGGGCAGTGGGAGGCCATGCGCGTGCCGCTCGTCCCCGGCGGCACGCTGACCTCCGTCGTGCAGATCAGCCCGACGGACGTGTGGGCCGTGGGGAAGATCGTCGAGAATGCCCGGGTGGAGCGGATCCCCGGCCGCCCCTGTGGTGAGTGGGTCTCCGGTGTGCTGGCCGAGACCGACTCTCCGGCCCTTCCCCTGGCCCTCCACTGGGACGGGCGCTCCTGGAAGCAGGTGGCCCTGCCGCCGATGAACGCCGAGCTGACCGGCGTCACCGCGTTCGGCCCCGACGACGTGTGGGTCACGGCACGGGATCGCGACCGGCCGGACGTCCCCGTCTTCCTGCGCTTCGACGGCAGGGGCTGGACCGCCGAGCGCGCCGGCCACGGCACGGTCACGGCCGTCGCCGCGATTCCCGGCACGAAGGACCTGTGGGCCGTGGGCTGGCCGGGCGAGTACACCGACGACGGCAGGGAGTACCTGCTCAGGCGTGGTGGTCGGGGCCGGCCCGGTTGAGCGCGATCCGCAGCACCACGCGGCGTTCCCTCTCCATGGCCGCGCGGTACTCGGCCCAGTCGGCGTGCTCGCCGGCGACGCCCCGGTAGTAGGCGATCAGGTGGTCCATGGCCGCGGGCAGCGAGACGACCTCGGCCGTGCCCTCGACCTGGATCCACTCGCCGAAGAAGGCGTCGGTGAACGCGCAGATGGCCACCCGGGGGTCCCTGCGCGCGTTGCGGGTCTTGGCCGCGCCCTCCCGGGTGCTGACGACCGCGTAGCCGTCCTCGTCGACGCCGACCAGCACCGGCGACATCTGGGACCGCCCGTCGGCGTGGTGGGTGAGCAGGACGGCGTGATGGTTGCGCGCCAGGAAGTCGCGCGCCTTGTCGAGATCCATTCACCCATGATGCGCGCCCGGACCGTTTCCACGGCACGGGCGCGTCGGGGCGTGTGGGGTTTTAGATGAACCCCATCCGGTTACGGCGGTGCCGCTCGTGCTCGAGGACGATGGCTGCGGCGTAGCCGTGAGTGAGCCCGTGTTCCTCGGCGAGCCAATGAGCTCGCTCGTCGCATCTGAGGAACGATGGACCGTTGTCAATGGCTTGGAACCACTCTGGGAGTTCGCGTCCCGTAATGGCAGGGACCCTCGCGATCAGCTTCGTCTGCATCTCCGGTGAGTGGTTCAAGGACATGGGCACCTCCACGGATTGGTCCTTTGCTCGACACTGCAACACCTCACCGCGAATGGCAACCCCTCGGCGGCCAGCGTTTTGTCACGCCGGGTAGATCACTGGTGGCGCAAAGAAAAGACCCCGCTGGTGGACCAGCGGGGTCTCGTGGGTCGACGATCAGTCGTCGCCCGAGAAGTAGCTGATGAATCGCAGCACCTCGAGGTAGATCCAGACCAGGCTCAGCGTGAGCCCGAACGCGCACTGCCACGCGAACTTCTCCGAAGCGCCCACCTTCACCGCGCGCTCGATCTCGTCGAAGTCGAGCAGCAGGAAGAAGGTGCCGAGCAGGATCATCGCGGCGCTGAAGATCCAGCCGAGCGGGCTGTCGGTCCGCAGGCCGAGGCCACCGTCGACGAAGAAGCCGGCGATGAGGTTGACCAGGACCAGGGCGAGCGCGCCGATCGCGGCGGCCACCACGAACTTGGTGAACTTCGGCGTGACCCTGACGATCCGCAGGGAGTAGACGGTCAGGACGGCCGCGAAGGCGAGCGCCGTGCCGATCACCGCCTGGAGCACGATGCCGTTGAAGAACGACTCGTACATGCGGCTCAGGGCGCCGACGAAGACGCCGTAGAACAGGGCGTAGCCCAGGATGAGCGCCGGACTCGTGCTCTGCTTGAACGACGCGATCAGGCCGAGGACCACACCGATGAGGGCGGAGACCGCGGCCACGCCCATGCCCACCTCGAAGTACCACGAGGCGGCGCCGGCCACGACGAGCGTGCCGAGCGTCATGAACCCGCGGACCACGACGTCGTCGATGGTCATCGTCCTGACGGCCGGCGCGGTGGGCGGGGCGTAGGCCGGGCTGTCGTACATCCCCTGCAGGTGCTCGGGGCTCGGGGTCCACCCTTGCTGCTGGTGGGTGTACGGCGACCGGCTGAAAACGGGGTTCTTACTCTCCATCGCTGCCTCCACGCTGCGACCAACGTGATCAGAATATGGGACAGGGCGTCACACTGGCCAAGTCACGCCGGGATCTATGTACTTTCGAGACTTCTGCAGCGTGCCCAACGAACGAGGCCTCCCGCCGGTTCCCGGACGCCGCGACCTCGATGAACGGCCCGGATCCCAGGTCGGCGTTATTTGCCCGTTTTGTCCTGTTTTTGGAGGCGGCGGAACGCATCCGCCCACCTATTGCCGTCACTAAGCGTGGCCTTCCGGTAAGAGGTGTTCACCTCGGTTTAACCGGGCCGGAAAACCGTTTTCAGCCGCCCGCATAAAGGGACCCGAACCGACCGGAGGAAAGGACCGCTGTCAAGCCCTTCGCCGGACCCGCCGATCACCGGGATGCCCGGCGGACACGCAGCGTCGCGACCCCCTGACAGCAGGTCCGGACGTCAAGGAGAAACGCCTGGTCAGAGCCATAAATTCGATATAAAAAAGCGGTGCCCCCGGCGGGATTCGAACCCGCACGTCAACCCTTTTAAGGGGTTTGCCTCTGCCATTGGGCCACGGGGGCGCCGCAATCATACGAAACGGACCATGCTCACGAGGAGCACAACTTTGTATCAGGCGTAACAAGAGTGAGATCTGTGGTGAAGTGCCCGCGCTCCGGACACTCTGTCCAGGAAGAGCACACCGTCCAGATGGTCCAGTTGATGCTGGATGCAGCGGGCTTCGAAGGCGTCCGCCTCGATCGTCACGGACTCGCCCGTTCTGGGCAGCTCGCCGGACACCGTGATCCTCGTGGCGCGGGGCACCTCGCCGAGCAGTCCCGGCACCGAGAAGCAGCCCTCCCTGCCGTGGCGCCAGCCGGCCGCCTCCGCCAGGCGGGGGTTGACCAGCGTGACCGCGCCCGCGCTCGACCTGCTGCGTGGGTGCAGGCTCGCGTTCACCGCGATCAGCCGCCAGCTCAGCCCGATCTGGGGAGCCGACAGCCCGGACGGCTTGCCGATCGCGCGCAGCGTCGCCAGCAGGTCGTCGGCGGCGGAGACGACGAAGGGATCGGTCGGGTCCACGATCTCGGCCGAGGCGGACAGCACCGCGTGGGGGGCGCGCACGACCTCGCGCGGAACTCCGCTCACAGCAGGTCCGGTTCGCCCGGACGGAAGGTGATCTCGGAGCCGAGGTTCGCGCCGACCGCCGCCAGCTTGCGCATGAGATCGGCCACGTCGACCGCGGCCGGCAGGGCGACGTCGGCGATGAGCACGTAGAGGCGCCCGCTCAGCCGGGTGCTCATCCCGGTGATGTTGCCGCCGACCGAGGCCAGCACCCCGGCGACGGCCGAGATGATCCCCGGCTTGTCCGGGCCGTGCAGCGTGAGCACGTACTCCAGACCGGCGCCCGGACAGCTGAAGTGACGGCTCGCGTCGACGGCCGCCGCGCTGACCACGACCTCGGGGATGCGCACCCGCTCACGCAACTGCTCGGCCGACAGCTCGCCCGCGACGAGGAGCATCATCGCGACGTGCCCGCCGAGCAGCGTCATGGTCGAGTCCTGGATGTTGACGCCGCACTCGGCCAGCGATCCTGTCACCTCGGCTATCACGCCTGGCCGGTCGACGCCGAGCACGGTCACCGCAGAGAGCCCCACCCCTGGATCTCCCCCTTCTCATCGTGCGGGAAGGAGGGTTCCGAAGCGTTATCGGCGGCGGTTGCTCGCGACCGCCGCCCTGAAACCGTCGCGCGGGTGCTCCATCTCGCCGAGAGACACCGTCTCCCGCTTGAAGAACAGCGCAAGCGTCCAGTCCGCGACGACGCGCACCTTGCGGTTCAGCGTCGGTACCCGGGACAGATGGTAGGTGCGGTGCATGAACCATGCAGCCAATCCGCGAAGCTTGATGCCGTAGACGTTCGCGACGCCCTGGTGGAGCCCCAGCCCGGCGACCGATCCGACATACTTGTGGCGGTATTCGACCAGTTGCTCGCCGCGGAGCGCGTGGATGATGTTGTCGGCGAGCACCTTCGCCTGCCGTACGGCGTGCTGGGCGTTGGGCGCGCAGAACTGGCCGGGGTTGGTGACGTCGGGCACGCCCGCCGCGTCACCGGCGGCGTAGGCGTCCTTCGTGCCGGCGATGGTCAGCTTGGTGGTGGTCTTGATCCTGCCGCGCTCGTCGATCGGCAGGTCGCCCTCGGTCACGATGGGGCTGGGCTTGACGCCCGCCGTCCAGACGAGGGTCTCGGCGTCGAACTCGGTGCCGTCCGACAGCACCACGTGGCCGCCGGTGGCCGACTCGAGGCGCGTCTCCAGCTTGACCTCGATGCCGCGCTCGCGCAGCTGCTCCAGCGTCCACTTGCCCATCTCGGGGCCGACCTCGGGCAGGACCCTGTTGGTCGCCTCGACGAGCACCCAGCGCACGTCCGACGGCTTGATGTTGCGGTAGTAGCGGGTGGAGTCCTTGGCCATGTCCTCGAGCTCGGCCAGCGCCTCGACGCCCGCGAACCCGGCGCCGACGACCACGAAGGTCAGCGCCCGCCTGCGCACCTCGGGGTCCTCGGTCGACTCGGCCACGTCGAGCTGGTGCAGGACCCTGTTGCGCAGGGCGATGGCCTCGCCGACGGTCTTGAAGCCGATGCCGATGTCGGTCAGGCCGGGGATGGGAAGGGTCCTCGAGATCGAGCCCGCGGCCATCACGAGGACGTCGTAGGAGATGTCCCTCGCCTCGCCCTCGCCGGGGGCGAAGGTGACCGTCCTGCCCGCGTGGTTGACCTTGGTGACCACGCCGTTGAGGATCTCGACCTTCGGCAGCACGCGACGCAGCGGGGCCACGACGTGCCGCGGCGACAGGTTGCCCGCGGCGGCCTCCGGCAGGAAGGGCTGGTAGGTCATGTAGGAGTTGGGGTCGATGACGGTGATGTGCACGCGGCCGTCGCGCAGCTCCTTGCCGAGCCTGCGCTGCAGTCGCAGAGCGGTGTACATGCCGACGTAGCCACCGCCGACGATCAGGATGTGCTTGTTCACCTGAGGTCCCATCCTCGAGTTCACCCTTGTGAAATCTTTCACAAGCATAACCGTGCAACCGCGGACGAGGCCAAGGGATTCCCTAGTGAGCCTCCCCACATTCGGGCACCTGCCCGGCGATCTCCGCCGCGCGGTGGAAGATCCCGTCGAGCATCGCGGCGGTGACCCTGCCGGTGAAGGTGTTCTGCTGGCTGGGGTGATAGCAGCCGAGCAACGTCACGCCGGCCTCGCCGTACGACAGGGGGACCTCGACGCCGTGGCCGAACGGCGGCCTGGTGCGCGGCATGCCGTACCCGGTCTCCTTGAGCGCGGGCCAGACCGCCTGCCAGGCGTAGCCGCCCAGCGCCACCACCACGCGCACGCTGCCGGCGACGAGCGCGAGCTCGCGCTGGAGCCAGGGGTAGCAGGCGGCCTTCTCCTCCGGCAGCGGCTTGTTGGCGGGCGGCGCGCAGCGCACGGCGGCGACCATGCGGGTGTCGATGAGCCGCTGGCCGTCGCCGGCCCGCACGCTGGTCTCCTGGACGGCGAGCCCCGTGCGGTACAGCGAGGCGAACAGCCAGTCGCCGCTGCGGTCGCCGGTGAAGATGCGCCCGGTCCTGTTGCCGCCGTGGGCGGCGGGCGCGAGCCCGACCAGCAGCACGCGCGGCTCCCGCGCACCCCAGCCCGCGACCGGCCGTCCCCAGTAGGTCTCCTCCGCGAAGGCGCGCCGCCTGACCTGCGCGACCTCCTCCCGCCACGCCACCAGGCGCGGGCACGCCCTGCAGACCGACTGGCGCGCCGTCAGCTCCGCGATGGTACGACTGGCGGCCGCGAGCTCCCGCACCCCCTCGGGCGAGTGCGCCACGGGGGTGTCGGGAGCCGCGGGATCATCGGGCCAGCCGGTGCCGGGAGGTACGAAGCTCATGGCACCGATAGTGCCCGATGCTGTGAACCGCCGGCAGGGCCCCGCCCATCGCCGGCGCCCCAGCAACGGCCCGGCGCGTCGCCGTGGGCCTCCGGCGGGCGACAGCGCCGTCCGGTGGGGCTGAGCGGCGGATTACTCGGATTCGTCCGTCCGGACGGGGGCGGGCGTGGCGGTGCCCATCGGCGCGGGCGCTTCGGACGGCCTCGCACAGGCGGCGGGCGCCCTGGTGGGCGCGGGGACCGGGCCGTTCTCGACGCCGGGCTCGTCGGCCGGCTCGACCAGCGGCAGCGGGTAGCGGTTGAGCACCGGCTCGCCGCACGAGCGGTCCACGACGTAGCCGGAATCCTCGAAGTTCGTGGTGACCGGCCGGCCGTCCTGGTCGTAGAGGTAGACGTCGGTCAGCGGCGTGCCGTCCTTCGCGTACGGCCTGATGTTGACGACGTCGCCGAAGGAGGAGACGGTGTCCATCTGGACCGGCGCCTCGTAGGCCATCGGCGGGTTCTCGAGCCTCATCCGCATCTCCTCGGCGTGGACGGCGCCGGCCAGCAGGCCCAGCGCGGCGACGCCCGAGGCGAGCGCCGAGGTGAGCCGCGGCCAGCGGCTCCTCGGCGCCCTGCCGAGGAGGACAGAGATCCAGACGGCTGCGGCGACCAGGGCGATCTCGCCCAACGCGTCGGGCACGAGCTGCGCTTCGTCCGCTACCGAGATCAGCAGCATGGCCAGGACGTAACCGCGCAGCACCCACCACCCTGGCCGCAGTTCGGGGAGGAAGCCGCTCAACCGCGTGAGGGCCGGATGCCGGGCCAGCGCCGCGCCCGCCTGCCTCAGCCGGGACTTCGTGCGCCGCTCGCCGGTCCTGCCGCCGTAGGCGGCCGCCAGCTCCGCCGCGTACGCCTCGGGCGGCCCCAGGCGCTCCTCGAGCGAGACCTCCGACTCCGACGCCACCTCGGCCAGGTGGTCGTCCAGGTCCTCCAGCAGTTCCTCGCTGTTGGGATGGCCGGCGAGGGCCTCCCGTACGGCCTGCGCGTACTGTTCGGGTGTCATCAGGGATGCCTCTCCTTGAGCAGGTCGGCCATCGTCGCGGCGAAGGAGGTCCAGGTCGCGGCCGAGGCGGCGAGCTGGGCCCGGCCGACGTCGTTCAGGCCGTAGTACTTGCGATGCGGCCCCTCGTCGGAGGCCACCACGTACGAGGTCAGCGCGCCCGACTTGAACAGGCGGCGCAGCGTGCCGTAGACGGACGCGTCACCCACGTCCTCCAGACCGGCCTCTCGCAGCCTCCGGACGACGTCGTAGCCGTAGCTGTCGCGTTCGTGGAGGACCGCCAGGACGGCGAGGTCGAGCACGCCTTTGAGGAGCTGGGTGCTATCCACGCGATGCACACTACTGTGCAATGCGTAATACCGGCAACAGAAAAACCGGGCGGCACCGGCGAAGGCGCCGCCCGGTCTCAGTTCAGCCGATCAGGCACCCGAGGAAGCCTTCTCGTCCGCCTTGGCCGGCGCAGGGCAGTGGTCGCCGTACGTGGCCAGGCTGCTGTCAGACCCGACACCCGCGAGGGTCGCCTTGGCGTTGACGCCGTTGGTGCCCGCAGCCGGGAGGCTGAAGGACACGGTCTGGCTGCCCGCCTTGTCGAAGTCGAGGGTGACGTCCTTGCTGAAGCCGCCCACCTGGCTCCACAGCTGGACGACGACGTTCTTCGCGGCACCGTTGACCGTCACGGTCGCGGTCGCGTTGATCGTCGAGCCCTTGCCGTCCTTGCAGGTGGTCTGGTCGTGCACAGCGGAGACGCTGACCTTCACCGAGGTCGCGGCCGGCTCGGGCTTCTGGCAGGCCGCGTAGGACTGCGAAGCCGAGTCGCGGTTGTTCGGACCCACGATGGAGATCGAAACGGTGCCGCCCTTGGTGGCCTCACCGCTCAGCGCCTGCTCCGAAAGCCCGACCGTCTTGCTGCCGGCGCCACCGAAGTAGGTGTCGCCGCTGGCCACGGCCTTGCCGTTCACCGACCACACGTACTCGACACGGCCACGGCCGGTCGCGTTGATGGTGGCGTTGGCGCCGACCGCGCAGGTGTTGTGGTTGGTGCCGGTGGTGGGAGTGGCCACCGAGACCTTGGTCTCGTTGTGGCCGCCGTCATCCTTGCACCAGACCTTGTAGCCGGCGCGGTTCGACTCGGTCGCACCACGGCCGAGGGTCTCGAGGACCGCCCAGCCACGGTGGCTGTAACGCGGGGAGAAGCCGAAGCCGACCTTCCGCGCGTCCCAGACCTTGACCTTGCCGCCGTCGACGACGTCACCGTTGAGGATCCAGCGGTAGTGCACCCAGCGGGGGCGGTCCACCTTGATCACACCGGTGAAGTCGATCTTGTCGCCGGGGGTACACGAACCCACGTACGTGCTCGGCGAGGCCCACGCACGGGCGTACACCTTGTCGTAGTCGGCCTCGTGCAGGCCGTCCCCGTCGTTGTTGCCGTTGTCACCGCACGCGACCGAGAAGTAGACCTTCTTCGACTTCACGTGCTTCGGGCCGAGGACCTCGACGGCCTCCCAGCCCTTGACGTTGTCCGTGAACTTGATGGCCTGCGCAACGTTGATCGTCTTGACCCCGTTGCCCGCGACCTTCTTGGTCTGGACCTTGCCCTTGGACCCATTGCCGTGCAGCCAGCGCCACGCGACCGTGGTCGAGCCCTTGAGCTTGACCTTGATCTGCGCGGAGAACTTGACGTTCACCGGGCAGGCGCCCTCGTAGTCACGGACAGACGCCTTGGGCGTCGTGACCGAGATCGCGAGCGGCTTCGCCTTGGTGGCACCGGCAGCGGTGGACAGCGTGCCGGCCTTGGCCGTGGTCGCCGCCTGAGCCGGGGCGGCGGCCAGCCCCGTGACCATGGCGGCCAGCACCGCAGTCGTGGCGCCGAAGGCGGCCACTCTGCGAGCCAGTCCTGAGGACTTCATGTGAGAGTGCTCCATTCCGTGAGGGAAAAGGTGCGCTCGGGAACGGTCGCCACGCCGGCACACCCCGTGCCGAACCATATGGCAAAGCCCCCGTAAAGCTCCTTTACCTAATCACAGAACAGAATGCACTCTCAACAGACCCCAAAGGGGGTGAATGTCCGAAAATCCAGAAAATTTCAGGCGATGGACCAGGCGATTCCGTCCAGAATGTCGTGTTCGCTCACGACGACCTGCGCAAACCCGAAACGTCGCACGATACGGTCCAGAATCAGCGCCCCCACGCCAATGACGTCGACGCGTCCAGGATGCATCACAGGAACCGCAGCCCGCTCACCATGCGTCATGGCGAGAAGCCGACGCGTCACCTCATGAACCTCTTCGGCCGAGATAATCGCGTGATGAATCCGCTCCGGATCGTAGGCGGGAAGGTCGAGCGCGATGCCGGCGACCGTCGTGACCGAACCCGCAAGGCCCACGAGCGTGCGCGCCTGCCGTACCGGGACCTCCGCCTCGACCCGGTCGAGCGCGGCCTCGATGTCGGCGACCACCCGCTCGAGCGCCTCCGCCGAGGGCGGGTCGCCCGCCTCCCGCAGGTGGCGCTCCGTCAGCCGTACGCAGCCGATGTCGACCGACAGCGCCCCCTGCGCGTGGTCGGTGCCCACGACGAACTCGGTGGAGCCGCCACCGATGTCGACCACCAGGTACGGCGGCAGCGGCCCCTCGGGCACACCGGTCTCCAGCGACAGGTGGAGCAGCCCGTGGGTGGCGCCGGTGAAGGAGAGTTCGGCCTCCTCCCCGCCCGACACCACCTCGGGCGCCACGCCGAAGATCTCCCGCACCCCGTCGACGAACTCCTGCCGGTTGGCGGCGTCGCGCGTCGCGCTCGTCGCCACGACCCTGGTGCCCGTCGCGCCGTGCTGGTCGATCAGCTTGCGGTAGTGGCGCATGGCGGCGAAGGTCCGCTGGAGCGCCTCGGGCGCGAGCCGTCCCGTCCGGTCGACGTCCTGGCCGAGCCTGACGATCTCCATGCGCCGCTCGATCTCGTGGAGCTCTCCGCACCGGATGTCGGCGATCAGCAGGCGGACGGAGTTCGTGCCGCAGTCGACGGCCGCCACCCTGGTCACTGTTCGTCCTCCACCCGCACGCAGGGACCGTCCGTCCACCACTCCGGCAGCCGCTCCAGCGCCTCCGCGCCGAACGGGTTGCCGCCCGGCACCGCCAGCTCGTGCGCGACCAGCGCGTGCAGGCACTTCACCCGGTACGGCATGCCGCCCGTGCTCTGCATGTCGCGCGGCAGCGGCTCCATGCCCTCCTCGGCCGCGGCCTTGTCACGCCCGGCCACGTAGTCGTCGTGGGCGGCCCGGTAGGCGGCGGCCAGCTCCTCGTCGTCGGCCAGCCTGGCCTGCATCTCCTTCATCAGCCCCGAGCCCTCGAGGGTGCCGATCGCCGAGGCGGCCTTCGGGCACGTCAGATAGTAGAGCGTGGGGAACGGCGTGCCGTCGGGCAGCCGCGGCGCCGTCTCGACCACGTCGGGGTTGCCGCAGGGGCAGCGGTGCGCGACCCTGCGCAGGCCCCGCGGCGGACGGCCGAGCTGCCGCTCGACCGCCTCGATGTCATGGCTTTCCATCGTCCTTCTTCTCCTCGGCCGTGGCCGACGCGGGGGCCTTGACGCCCTTGCCCGTGTCGGCCGCCTCGACCGACTCCCACAGCGTCTGGTACCAGGGCGGCGTCATGGCGAGCTGCTGCCGGGCGCCCGACTTGGCCTGCTTCGGCTTGTTGTCGGCGACCATGAAGCACTTCTCGCCCGCGCCGCAGTAGTGGAGCCTGCGCCTGGCCTCGCGCTTGATGTAGTTGGGGTCCTGCAGCTGCCGCTGGCGCTCGGCCAGCAGGCGCTGCTCCTCCTGCTCCTTGGCCTTCTCGGCCTCCAGCTCGGCGATCGCGCGACGCTGGGCGACGTATTCGCGCACGGGATAGGCCAGGCTCATGGCGATCGCGCACACCACCACCGCGAGGATCGCGGCCCGTCCCGTCAACTGCGGTCGCTTCGCCACCTGTGCTCCCTCCGCCTCGTTCCGCTGCCCCTACCCCCGGCCGTGACGGCCTCCCCTGCGATCGGGGGGCGGCCCCTCGGCCACCGGGGCCCGGCAGCGCGCCCGCTCCAGTCCGCCCCCAGGACGCTCGACGGACCACCCGACAGCCACACGGACCACCCGGCACGCCCGTACCGCCCGACAGCCGCACAGGCCGCCCAGCACCGCCCAAGCACCCCCGGACCGCCGGAGCAGGTCCGGACCGTCCGACGGCCGCCTGCCTCCCCGCCGTCCGCCGGGGTCGGCCGCTCAGCCGGTGTTCCCACCGTAGGCCGGATGGTCCCGGTACGGCGGCTCGACCGGCCACTACCGGTCCGGCTGCCCGGCCGTGATACCGGGCCGGTCGCAGACCGGTGGGACCGGGCCGGCGGATGGTCGGTGTCCGGGCGGGCGCCCGGACACGAGGTGTCCGGACCACTCGTCCGGGTCACCAGGTGTCCGGACCGTCCAAGGCGTTGCCACTCATCCCAGCCGCCAGGTGGCCGGACCACGCGGGACGTTCCCGCTCGCTCCGGTCACCAGGTGGCCAGGCCACGGGGTGTTCCCCGCTCGTCGAGCGGCCGCCGTCCGGGCTCGGCGAGCCACGGGGCCCGGCGCGCGGGCGACCCCGGCGGCCGGTCTCGAGGAGGTGCCCGAGGCCTGACGCAGGGCCGTAGTAGAAACTAGCGCCGGAACCGCGGGAAAGCCGCGCGACCCGCGTAGCGCGCGGCGTCGTCGAGGATTTCCTCGATACGGAGCAGCTGGTTGTACTTGGCGACCCGGTCGGAGCGCGCGGGGGCGCCCGTCTTGATCTGGCCGCAGTTGGTCGCCACGGCGAGGTCGGCGATCGTGGTGTCCTCGGTCTCGCCCGAACGGTGGCTCATCATGCAGCGGTAGCCGTTGCGGTGGGCCAGGTCGACCGCGTCGAGCGTCTCGGTCAGCGTGCCGATCTGGTTGACCTTGACCAGCAGCGCGTTGGCGGTGCCCTCGGCGATGCCGCGGGCCAGCCGCTCGGGGTTGGTCACGAACAGGTCGTCGCCGACGAGCTGGACCTTGTCGCCGAGCGCCTTGGTGATCTTGTTCCAGCCTTCCCAGTCGCTCTCGTCCAGCGGGTCCTCGATGGAGACCAGCGGGTAGGACTCGACCAGGTCGGCGTAGAAGGCGATCAGCTCGTCGGCCGAGTGGCCCTTGCCGTCGATGGTGTAGACGCCGTCCTTGTGGAACTCGGAGGCGGCCACGTCGAGCGCCAGCGCGACGTCTTCACCCGGCCGGTAGCCGGCGCGCTCGATGGCGACCAGGATCAGGTCGAGCGCGTCGCGGTTGGACGGCAGGTTGGGCGCGAAGCCGCCTTCGTCGCCCAGGCCCGTGGCGTAGCCCTTCTCCTTCAGCACACCCTTGAGCGCGTGGTAGACCTCGGTGCCGACGCGGAGCGCCTCGCGGAACGTCTCGGCCCCGATCGGGGCGATCATGAACTCCTGGATGTCGACGTTGGTGTCGGCGTGGGCGCCGCCGTTCAGGATGTTCATCATCGGCACGGGCAGCACGTGCGCGTTGGGTCCGCCGATGTAGCGGAACAGCGGCAGGTCGGCGCTGTCGGCCGCGGCCTTGGCCACGGCCAGCGACACGCCGAGGATGGCGTTGGCGCCGAGCTTGCCCTTGTTGGGCGTGCCGTCCAGGTCGATCATGACCTGGTCGATGATGCGCTGCTCGTCGGCGTCGATGCCCAGGATCTCGTCGGCGATCTCGTCGGTGACACCGAGCACGGCCCTCTCGACGCCCTTGCCGCCGTAGCGCTCGTCGCCGTCACGGAGCTCCACGGCCTCGAAAGCGCCGGTGGACGCCCCGCTGGGGACCGCTGCGCGGCCTGTGCTGTTGTCGTCGAGGAGGACCTCGACCTCGACCGTCGGGTTGCCCCGGGAGTCGAGGATCTCGCGGGCGGAAACGGCCTCGATGGAAGCCACGTCAGGCGCTCCTAGAGTCGAAGGACGGTTTGCCATGAAAGCCTATCGACCTCTACCAGCCGGTACGCCATCGAGGCTCCACATGGCCACGCCCCTGCCGGCGACGCCCGCGACCACGACGGGCTCGCCGCCGACCACCCCCGTGGCGACGGCGCCCACCTCGCCGGCGGCGATCACGGTGGCGTACGGCCGGCAGGTCGCCAGGTCCCATACACGCACGCCGTCGCCCGCTCCGACCAGCAGGTTCCCGCTGGCGGCGAGGAAGGGCGGGGCGGAGTCGACGCGGCAGGTCTCCTGACCACCGTCGGAGTCGACGACCTCCACCTGCCCGCGCCCCTGGACGGCCAGCACCCGCCGGCCCGCGGCAGGGACGGCGGCGTGGACCGCGACGGCGCCCTCCCATGGCATCGTCTCGGGCCGTGGCGTGCCGGCCCACGGCCGCCACCTCTTGACCCGGCCGTCGGAGCCGCCGACGAAGACGCTCTCGCCGTCCCCCGCCGACGACAGGCTGCCGGTCCCGCGGCCGTCGAGCAGGAACGTGCCCGTCCTGCCGCCGGTCGCCAGGTCCCACGCCTGGATGCGGCCCTCCGCGCAGCCGGCGACCGCCGCGGCGCCCTCCGGCCGCTGGACGACCGCCAGGTGGGGGCGCCCCTCGCAGACGGAGATCGCCTTCACGGGAACCGAGCTGCCCGGGTACCACCAGCGCACCGCGCCGTCGTCGGCCGCCCACACCAGCGCCTGCCGCCCGCCCACGTCGGCGAAGGTGAGCGAGCCGAGCCCGCGGGCGCGCTGCCGCGGCGCCCGGGCCACCAGGCCGCCCTTGACCGGGTCCCACACGCTCAGCTCGCCGGTTCCTGCCTCGGCCGCCGCCACGACGGCCGCCCCGTTGAGCCGGCCGACGGCCAGGGCGTTCACCGTTCCCCTCCCGAACGCCGCGCCGATCCGCCTGCCGAAGGCCGGGGCGGGTGACGCGGCCGCGACGGCGCCTCCGCCCGCGCTCGGGGCCGTGGTGCCGCCCTGCCAGACCAGGCCGGCCGCCAGCCCGGTCATCAGCACCGCGCCCACGGCGCCCACGGCGAGCGGGCGGCGCCGTACCGGGGCCGCGCGGCGCGCCCTGGGCGAGGACGCACGCGAGGAATCGCGCGAGGACGCACGCGAAGGCCTCGCGTTGCCGGGTGCGGTGCCACGGGTCGTGGTGCCGTCCAGGAGGGCGTGCAGCACCTCGTCGGCCGACGGCCGCGAGTCCGGCTCCTTGGCCAGGCAGGCGGCCAGCAGCGAGCGCAGCGGCTCGCCGACGCCCCGCAGGTCGGGCTGCGCCGTGAGAATGCGGTGCATCACCGCGGGAATCGACTCCCCCGCGAACAGCGCCCGGCCCGTGGCGGCGTAGGCCATCGTCGTCGCCCACGCGAACATGTCCGAGGCGGGACCGGCGGGCCGGCCAGCGATCTGCTCCGGCGACATGTAGCCGGGAGTGCCGACCACGCTGGAGGCGGTGGTGCCCGCGTCCACGGCCTTCGCGATGCCGAAGTCGATCACCCTGGGGCCGTCCAGGCCGATGATCACGTTGCTGGGCTTGAAGTCGCGGTGCACGATGCCCGCGCGGTGGATGGCGGCGAGCGCGGCCGCCGTCCCGACGGCCAGCCGGTCGAGCGCGCCGCCGGCGCGCGGGCCCTCCTTCGCGACCAGCTCCTGCAGCGAGGGGCCCTCGACGTACTCGCTGACGATGTACGGCCTGCCCTGCGCCAGCCCCGTCTCGATCACCTTGGCGGTCGAGAAGGCGGCCACCCGCGCGGCGGTCGCGCCCTCCTGCAGGAACCTGCGCCTGGCGTGCTGGTCGCCCAGCAGCCGCGCGTGCAGGATCTTCACCGCGACCCTGCGGCCGTCGGGTCCCTCCCCCAGGAACACCGAGCCCTGACCGCCGTCGCCGATACCGCCGACCAGACGGTAGCCGCCTACCTCGGGCGGCTCACCAGGATGCAGTCGCCTTAATACCCCCATGCCGGACGATCCTGGCATTCGGGAGTGACATCCGCTACCGGGACTCCCAGGCCTCCACCCGGTCGCGGTAGGTCCGCGCCGCGGCGCGCAGCTCGGCCTCGGCGTCGAGCCCCGCCTGCTGCGCCCGCCGTACCAGGTCGAACAGCTCCCTGGCCACGCCCTGCCCGACCGCGTGGGCCAGGCTCTCCGGGACACCCGTGCTCTCGGCCCTGCGGATCAGCTGCGCGGCGAGGGACAGCGCGGGCTGGCCCATCGGCACGCCGTCGAACAGTTCCTTGCCCGCGCGCTCGGCGGCCTTGATGGCCTCCCAGTTGGCGTTGACCTCGTCGGCGCTCTCGACGATGACGCTGCCGAACACGTGCGGGTGGCGCCGCACGAGCTTGGTGACGATCGCGTCGGCCACGTCGTCGATGTCGAAGCCCTCGGCCACCCGCGAGTGGAAGGCGACCTGCAGCAGCACGTCGCCGAGCTCCTCCCGCAGCTCGGCGTAGTCGCCCCGCTCGACCGACTCCTGGACCTCGTAGGCCTCCTCGATCAGGTAGGGCACGAGGGAGGCGTGGGTCTGCTTGCGGTCCCACGGGCACTCGGCGCGCAGCCGGTCCATCACCGCGACCAGGTCGAGGACGCGGGCGCCCGGCAGGTCGTAGGAGCCGGGCACGACCTCGATCACCGGTGGCTCGTCGAGCGCGAGAGCGGCGTGGCCGACCGCGCGCATGAAGTGCTCGTCGTCGGTGGCGAGCCAGACCACCGTGGCGTCTACGGCCTGCCGTACCAGGGCGGCGTGGTCAGGTACGACCACCTCCACCGCGATGCCCGCCTCCGCCAGGTACGGCAGCTGCGGGTGGTCCTCCGAGGCGGTCAGCACCCGCCCCGAGGCCAGCGCCTGCCACGCCTGGCGGCTGAGCAGGCCGGGCGCGACCCGCGGGGAGGTGGTGACGATGACGAGCGGCATCTCAGCCCTGGGCGGACAGCTTGCCGAAGCGGCCGGAGTCGACGAAGCCCTTGGTGGGGTCGAAGGTGCCGTAGCGCGGACTGTAGGTGATCTTGATGGCGGCGGCTTCCTTGATCAGCCTCTGCTGGCCGCGCTGCTGGGCGGCCTGGTCGGTGCCGCCGCCGTACTGCTGCATCAGCTTGGAGATGGCGATCGAGGTGCCGATCCACTCGCGGGTGTAGGCCGGCGGCACGCCCTGGGCCAGCGTCTGCTGCTCGACCGCGGGCAGCCCGCCCGAACGGGCGATGAGCTGGTCGATCTCGCCGTCGGTGACCTTGGCGCCCGCCTTGGCGGCCAGCTGCCTGAACTGCGCGACGTTGACCATCTGCAGCAGCGCGTACTGCGTGACCGGCAGCTGCATCTGCGACTGCGGGATCTTGGCCTTGGCCAGCGCCGCTTCGAGCTGCTTGACGTTCGTGTTCAGAGCGTCGGCCGAGATTCGCTCGTTGCCGACGATGGCCGCGGCCCCGGCCTGAACGGGCGACGAACAGGCGGTCACCGCGACACCCAGCGCGGCCACGGCGACGGCCACTCGAATCGACTTCACTTTGATCCCTTCGCGATCGATCACGCTGCCCGAGCGCGTTTCGTCGGTTACTTTACCCTCGCCGGTTCGAGGAACATGACTTCGACCAGGTCCGAGCACCATTTCAGCAGCTCGAGGTCGCGCAGCGGCACCCCGCCCAGCGGCTTGGTCTTCGGCGCGGGCACGAGCAGCGTCTCGGCCGCCTGCTTGTAGATGGCCTTCTTGTACAGCCGGTCCAGCCTGACCTGCTGCGAATCCTTCAGCACGACGGGGCCGAACTTGATGTTCTGGCCCTGGAGCGTCACATCGGTCAGCCCCGCCTTGCGGGCCTTGAGCCGGAAGCGCGCCACCTCCATGAGGTTGTCCACCTCGACGGGCGGCTTGCCGTACCGGTCGGTGAGCTCGGCGCGCACCTCGTCGATGTGGGTCTCGGCGGTGATGGCGGCGATCCGCTTGTACGCCTCCAGGCGCAGCCGCTCCGAGGTGACGTAGTCGTGCGGGATGTGCGCGTTGATGGGCAGCTCGACCTTGACGTCCTGGTGCTCCTCCTCGACCTCGACGCCCGAGAGCTTGGCCTTCTGCTCCTTGACGGCCTCCGCCATCAGCCGGACGTACAGGTCGAAGCCGACGCCGGCGATGAATCCCGACTGCTCGGCGCCGAGCACGTTGCCCGCGCCGCGAATCTCCAGGTCCTTCATCGCGACGTACATACCCGCGCCCATCTCGGTGTGCTGGGCGATGGTGGCCAGGCGCTCGTGCGCGGTCTCGGTGAGCGGCTTCTCCGGCGGGTACAGGAAGTAGGCGTAGCCGCGCTCGCGGCCCCGGCCGACCCGGCCGCGCAGCTGGTGGAGCTGCGACAGACCGTAGTTGTCGGCCCGGTCGACGATCAGCGTGTTGGCGTTGGGCACGTCCAGGCCGGACTCCACGATCGTCGTGGAGACCAGCACGTCGTACTCGCGCTCCCAGAAGCCGACCATGATCTTCTCGAGCTGGTGCTCGTTCATCTGGCCGTGCGCGACCGCGATGCGCGCCTCGGGGACCAGCTCCTTCAGCCTGGCCGAGACCCTGTTGATCGAGGCGACCCGGTTGTGGACGAAGAAGACCTGGCCGTCGCGCATCAGCTCGCGCCTGACGGCGGCCGCGATCTGCTTCTCGTCGTACGGCCCGACGAAGGTCAGGATCGGGTGCCGCTCCTCCGGCGGGGTCAGGATCGTCGACATCTCCCTGATGCCGGTCAGACCCATCTCCAGCGTGCGCGGGATCGGCGTGGCCGACATCGCCAGCACGTCGACCTGGGTGCGCAGGTGCTTCATGGCCTCCTTGTGCTCGACGCCGAAGCGCTGCTCCTCGTCGATGATGATCAGACCCAGGTCCTTGAAACGCACCTCGGGGCTGAGCAGCCGGTGCGTGCCGATCACCAGGTCGACCTGGCCGCCCTTGAGCCCTTCGAGGGTCTGCTTCACCTCGCCGTCGGTCTGGAAGCGGGAGACCGGCTTCACCGTGACGGGGAAGCTGGAGAAGCGCTCGCTGAACGTCGACAGGTGCTGCTGGACCAGCAGCGTCGTCGGCACCAGCACCGCGACCTGCTTGCCGTCCTGCACCGCCTTGAAGGCCGCCCGCACCGCGATCTCGGTCTTGCCGTAGCCGACGTCGCCGCAGACCAGCCGGTCCATCGGGACGGGCCGCTCCATGTCGCGCTTGACCTCGTCGATGGCCTCCAGCTGGTCGCCCGTCTCGGCGTAGGGGAAGGCGTCCTCCATCTCCCGCTGCCACGGCGAGTCCGGCGCGAAGGGGTGGCCGGGGCTGGCCATGCGCGCGCTGTAGAGGCGGATCAGCTCACCGGCGATCTCCTTGACCGCCTTCTTCGCCCTCGACTTGGCCTTGGCCCAGTCGGCGCCGCCCATCCTGTTGAGCGTGGGCGCCTCGCCGCCGACGTAGCGCGTCACCTCGTCGAGCTGGTCGGTCGGCACGTAGAGGCGGTCGCCCTTGGCGTACTCGATGACGAGGTACTCGCGGGTGGCGCCCTGCACGGTCCGCTGCACCATCTCCACGTAGCGGCCCACGCCGTGCTGCTCGTGCACCACGTGGTCGCCGACCTTGAGCTGCAGCGGGTCGACCATGTTCCGCCGCCTGCTGGGCAGGCGGCGCATGTCCTTGGTGCTCGCCTTCTGCCCGACCAGGTCCAGATGCGTGAGTACGGCCAGCCCCGGCGTCACGAAGCCGTGCTCGATGCGCCCGGTCGAGACGTGCACCACCTTCGGCTCCGGTGTGCTGTCGAGATACCTCGACAGGCGGGCGGGCACGTCCACGCCCCTGAGCAGTTCGACCATCCGCTCGGCCGGCCCCATGCCCTCGCTGAGCAGCACGACCGCCTTGTCCTCGCCCAGCCAGCCCTTGATGTCGGCCAGCGCCTTCTGGGTGTCGCCCCGGTAGGACTCGCTGTCCTGGGCCTCGAGCTCGACGCCCTCGCCGAAGGGCGCCATCGTCCACCACGGCAGGCCGAGGGAGTCGGCCTGGTCGCGGACCTCCTCCAGGGTGCGGAAGGCCGCCGCGTCGAGGTCGATCGGCGCCTCGCCGCCGGCCGCCGCGTTGATCCACGACGCCTCGAGGAACTCCTGGCTCGTCCTGACCAGTTCCTCCGCCCTGCCCCTGATCCGCTCCGGATCGCACACGAACACCGCCGCTTTCGCGGGCAGGTGGTCGATCAGCAGGTCCATCTCCCCCGCCAGGGCCGGCGCGAACGCCTCCATGCCCTCCACCGGCATGCCCTCGGCGAGCTGGTCGAGCACCTCGGCCAGCGACGGGTGCTCGCCGGCCAGCTCGGCCGCCCGCGCCCGCACCTCGTCGGTCAGCAGCAGCTCGCGGCACGGCGGCGCGAACAGGCCGTCGCCCGCCACCTCGAGCGAGCGCTGGTCGGCGACCTTGAACCAGCGGATCTCCTCGACCGTGTCGCCCCAGAACTCCAGGCGCAACGGGTGCTCCTCGGTCGGCGGGAACACGTCGAGCAGGCCGCCGCGCACGGCCACCTCGCCGCGCTTCTCGACCATGTCGACCCGGGAGTAGCCGTTCTGGATGAGGCGCGCCACCACGTCGTCGAGCTCGGCGTCGTCGCCCGCCTTGAGACGGATCGGCTCCAGGTCGCCCAGGCCCTTCACGATCGGCTGCAGCAGCGCCCGGACCGGCGCGACGATCACCGACAGCGGGCCCGCCGTCGCGTCGCCCTTCACCGGGTGCGCGAGCCTGCGCAGGACGGCCAGCCGCTGGCCCACCGTGTCACTGCGCGGCGACAGGCGCTCGTGCGGCAGCGTCTCCCACGTGGGGAAGACCGCCACGGTGCCCGGGTCGATGAGGCTGGTCAGCGCCGCCGCCAGGTCCTCGGCCTCGCGGCCCGTCGCGGTGACGGCCAGCACCGTGCGCCGGTCGTGCTCGGCGAGCGCGGCCACGGCGAAGGGCCGTAGCGCGGCAGGCGCGATCAACGCGGCGTCGCCGCCCTGCTTGAGGGCGGCGGTCAACTTCGGGTCGGCGGAGACAAGGTCAAGCAGTCCGGAAAGACTCATCAGATACGCCCTCAAGCCCCACGACGGCAACACGACTACCCCCGGCCGGGTGGGGTCGCGGGGGTCTTGTCCGACCAGACTACTTCCACCGGCGCCACCACACGCCCGCGACGCCGCCCCACGGCCCTCCCCTCGCTCTCCCAGGGGGATGCCGGAGCCTCGGCCTCCCAGGGGATGCCGGAGCGACCCGCCCTCACCCCGGGTCGCTCGCCGCCCGGAGACCAGCCCGAACCCCTCTCCTCCCGAACCCGGCACGACGGCGGGCGAGCGCGGGCTAGAGTCCACGAGGACGGCACCGCGCCCGCCGGAGCAGCCCCTGACGTCAACCGAGACTCGCCCGCGAGTACCCCACAGGATCGCGAAGGAAATACCCAACAGATCGAGTTTGTGTGATTACTCTGGGTGACATGGCTGACGTGCAGTCGGTCGCCAGGGGCGACCTCTTCGAGCAGCGGATCCGCGAGCAGTGGACCGAGCAACTGGGGCGCAGGCTCGACCTGCTCGTCGCTGGGTGCGCCCACGACTCGCCTCTCGCCCTCGACGGGATCGACACCAGGGCCCTCGGCGTCGACGAGGACCTGCCTGCCGTCAGGGCCCTGATGGCGGGCCGTACCGACCTGGACGCCTGGACGCTCGGCGACCTGCGCTCGGTGCCCGTCACGCCGCGCTCGTTCGACGCCGTCCAGGTGACCTTTCTCGTCGAGCGCATCCAGCACGCCGAGCTGGTCCTCGACCGCCTGCTCAACGGCCTGCGGCCGGGCGGGCTGCTCCTGCTGCGGATGCGCGACCGGTCCACCGCCTACGGCCTGTGCGCCAGGCTCACCCCCGGGTGGCTGCGCCGCCTGCTGTGGTCGCGCCTGTCGACCGGCGAGGGCGCGGGGCCGCTGCCCGCCGTCTACGAGCCGGTCTGCTCCCGAGAGGGCATGCACGCGTTCTGCCTGATGCGCGGCCTGATGATCTGTGACGACCTCAGCTCGACCAGCGGCCCCGCCATGGGGCGGATCGGTTCGGCGGTGGTGCGGCTGGTCGACAAGCTGTCGCGGGGGCGGTTCACCTCTTCCTACGACGAGGTGACGATGGTCATCAGGAAGCCCCAGAATCATTTCGCCCGGCTGATATGACCGGGTAAGGTATATCCGACTAAGTCGACCGGAATTGTGGAGCGATGACGGCGAATCTCCAGTGGACCCCCGACCCTCGTGAGCTCGCCGACCTTGAGTTGCTGCTCTCCGGCGCCTTCCACCCGCTGACCGGCTTTCTCGGTCATGACGACCTTCATGAGGTCGCCGAGCACGGCACGCTCGCCGACGGCAGCCCCTGGCCCGCGCCCGTGACGCTGCGCGTCCCCGAGGCCAAGCAGGGCGACAGGGTGACCCTCCTCGACCCGGAGGGCGTCGCGCTCGCCGTGCTGACGGTGGCGGAGACCGGCCACGACGACCTGGTGGCGGGCCCCGTCGAGGCGCTCGGCGCCGCCGAGCACGGCCCCTTCGCCCGGCTGCGCCGCACCCCCGCCGAGGTGCGCGAGGAACTGGCCGGCCGTCCCGCGCTGGCCGTCACCATGCGCGGCCCGCTCGACGACCTGAGCACGCAGGAGATCCTGGCCGTCGCCGAGGAACTCGAGGGCGTCGTCGTGCTGCTGCCCCTGGCGTACGGCGAGGGCGGCCCCGCGGTGGTCAGAGCCGCGCTGAAGGCCCGTGAGAAGCTGCCGGACGACACGATCGTCGTCTCGGTGCCGCTGGCCCCCCGCGAGGACCACGAGATCGACCTGGAGCTGCGCGAGCACGTCGCGACGGCCTACGGCGCCGCCGAGCACCTGGCCGGCCCCGAGCCGGTCACGCTGCCGGGCCCGCCGCACCGCAGGGGTGTCGTGGTCTTCTTCACCGGCCTGTCAGGGTCCGGCAAGTCGACGATCGCCCGCGGCCTGCGCGACGCCCTGCTGGAGCTCGGCACCCGCACGGTCACCTACCTGGACGGCGACGTGGTGCGCCACCTGCTGTCCAAGGGCCTGACCTTCTCCAAGGCCGACCGCGACCTCAACATCCGCCGCATCGGCTTCGTCGCCGCCGAGGCCGCGCGGCACGGCGGGCTGGCCATCTGCGCGCCCATCGCGCCCTACGCCGCCACCCGCGAGGAGGTGCGGGCGCTGGTCGAGTCGGTCGGGGCCGACTTCCTGCTGGTGCACGTGTCCACGCCGCTGGAGGAGTGCGAGCGCCGCGACCGCAAGGGCCTGTACGCCAAGGCCCGCGCCGGCGAGATCCCCGTGTTCACCGGCGTCTCCGACCCCTACGAGGAGCCCGAGGACGCCGACCTGGTCATCGACACCACGCACCTCTCGGTGGGGGCCGCCGTCTCCCGGGTCCTCGACACCCTTCGCGGCGGAGGATGGGTTCGTTGATCGATCTCCCCCTGGCGGCCGGGTCGTTCGTCGTCGCGATCGTCGTCGGCCTGACCGGCATGGGCGGCGGGGCGCTGATGACGCCCATGATGATGCTGTTCTTCAACGTCCCTCCGCTGGCGGCCGTCTCCAGCGACCTGGTCGCCTCGGCGGTCATGAAGCCGGTCGGCGGCCTGGTCCACCTGCGCAGGGGCACCGTCAACCTGCGCCTGGTGGGCTGGCTGTGCGCCGGCTCGGTGCCGGCCGCCTTCAGCGGCGTCTTCCTGGTGCGGGCCTTCGGCGACGGCGCGGCCGTCCAGCAGGCGGTGAAGGTGTCGCTGGGCATCGCGCTGCTCCTGGCCGTCGCCGGTCTGGTGCTGAAGGCCTGGCTCGGCGGCAAGGGGGGCTCGTCGAGCACCCATGAGATCGTCGTGCGCCCGATTCCGACTGTACTGGTCGGTATGGTGGGCGGCGTGGTGGTCGGTGTCTCCTCCGTCGGATCCGGGTCACTGATCATCGTGGCGCTGCTGGCCCTCTACCCCGCGCTCAAGGCCAACCAGCTCGTCGGCACCGACCTGGTGCAGGCCGTCCCCCTCGTGGGCGCGGCGGCGCTGGCGCACCTGTTCTTCGGCGACTTCCAGCTCGACCTCACCTTCTCGCTGCTGCTGGGCTCGGTCCCCGGCGTCTATCTCGGCGCGCGGATCTCCGCGTGGGCGCCCGGCGCGACCATCAGGGCGCTGCTGGTCCTGGTCCTGCTCGCGTCGGCGCTCAAGCTCCTGAGCGTGCCCGACCCGGCCACGCTGTGGATCGTTGGCGCGACGGCCGTCCTCGGCGGCGCCGCGCTCACGGTCGCGGCACGCTCGTCGCGGAGAAGTGCGGATCCGTCGCGAGTGTGGTGAAGGCGCGCGCGGCCCCCGGGTCGGTGTCGAACCTGGTGTCGCCCCGCGGCGCGCGCGGCGAGTCGAAGTAGACCAGCGCCTTGATCTGCGGGTAACGCCCGATCTGGGCGCGCACGGACTCGAAGAAGGCGCGCTTGTGGCCGGCGGAGAACACCCCCCACTCCGCGATCATGATGGGTTTGCCGGGGAAGCGCCACTGCATCCAGCGGGAGAAGCCCGGCCAGCGCGGGTAGTCCTTGCGCGTCTTGTTGACCAGCCCGTCGAAGTCGCGCACCGCGCTGTCGACGTAGGGGTCCATCGCCACCCAGTCGACCACGTCGTCGCCGGGGTAGAGCTGCTCGAACCACGGCTGTGAGGCCCAGTTGGGCGCCCCCATGTAGGTCATCACCGTGACGGCGTTCCTGACCCCTTTCGCGCGCAGCCGCTGCACGACATGACGGAACATCGCGGCGTAGTCGGTGGCCGTCATGCCCGAGCCGGGGTCCGCCCTGACGTCGTCCTCGGGCTCGTGGTGGATGGTGAGGAAGAAGCGCTCGGGGAAGGTCCGCCTGATGTGGTCGGCCAGCCGGTCGATGCGGCGGTCGAGCGCCCCTCCGGCGATGGCGGCCCAGGTGGTGTCGAACGTCGGCTTCCAGTTGACCAGCAGCAGCCTCGGGTGGGCGGGGTCGCGGGCCAGCGCGATCTCCCTGCCGGTCGGGAACAGCTCGCTGCCGCGGTGGTAGACGTGCAGGATGTCGGCGGTGCGCCCCATGCGCTTCTCCGCACTGGCGAGCGCCCTGTCGGACGTCAGCCCGGTGAAGATCTCGGGCGCGATCCCCCACCACGCGCCGCAGGACGGGATGAGCTTGGCCGTGACCTCGCACGCCGGCGACTCCGTGATGCCGAGCATGCCGTTCACTTCGGCCTCGACCGTGGGGTCGGCCTGGACGTGCCGGGCCGTACCCGAGGCCGTGGAGCAGGCCGGCAGTGCGGCGAGCAGAATGAGCGCCACTGCTTTTCTGAGACGCAAGTCGTCTCCACTCCCCTCGTAATTACTGTCAGCCCCCGCCGTGTTGCCGAACTACCCTGCCACGCCTGCCACCTGCTGGGTCGCGAGTTTCCCGGATCGCCAACACCGACATTTCGCAATAATTGGCGATATTTAGCGGGGGGTCCGGGAGAAAATCTTCAGTATTCAACCGGGGAAATATCCGCCCGCCCTATAGTGACGTGACCCAGTAACCCAGAGTCGCACAGCGACTACAGGGAGATGCCTGATGTCCTCCGGCGTGGACCTGGCCGAGCACCTCTCACTGCTGCGCAGGCGCAGAAACCTCTTCCTCGCCTGCCTTCTCACCGGCCTGCTCGGCGGTCTCGCGCTGCTCTGCCTCATCCCGCCCGCCTACACCGCCACCACGCAGGTCCTCGTCGCCTCCACCGGCGTGCAGGAGCAGCCCAACCAGGTGACGGGCAGGCAGCGCGAGGCGCTCAATCTCGACACCGAGGCGCAGGTCGCCCAGTCGGCGGTCGTGGCGGCCAAGGCCGCGGTGGTGCTGAAGGCCACCCCTTCGCCGGCCGAGGTGACGGTGCCGCCCAACTCCGCGGTGCTGTCCATCGCCGTCACGGCCGACACCCCCGCCATCGCCGCCGCCCAGTCGCGCGCCTACGCCCAGGCCTACCTCCAGCACCGCACCGAGACCGCGCAGGCCGCCCTCAGCGCCCAGCTCAAGGTGCTGACCACCAAGCTGAAGCAGGTCAACACCGGCCTGAGCAAGGTCGTCGCCGAGCTGGCCCTGCTGCGCAGGGGGTCCGCCGAGCACACCGTCGCCACCCAGCGGCAGAACCTGCTCACCCGGCAGGTCTACAGCCTCACGATGAAGTACGACTCGCTGAAGACCGTCGCGGTCACCCCCGGCTACGTCATCAGCCAGGCCGCCGAACCGGCCGCGCCCAGCTCCCCCAGCGTCCCGCTCTACCTCGGCAGCGGCGTGATGCTCGGGCTGCTGTGCGGCGCGGCCGCCGCCTACGCCTGCGACCGGCTCGACACCCGAGTGCGTACGGCAGGCGACGTCGAACGGCTGACCGGGCTGCCGCTGCTGGCCGACCTGTCCGGCCCCGCCGACTCCCGGACGCTGCACGAGCTGGCCACCGCCGTGGTGGCCTCGTGCCGGGGGCCGCGCCTGCTGCTGTGGCAGGTGCCGCCGGCGATCGGCGCGGCGCCGCTGGCCCAGCCGTTGTCGATGGCCGCGCGGGTCACCGTGCTGACCGGGGCCGACGTCGCGGACGTGGCCAGGGCCGACGGCGCGCTGCTGGTCATCGGGCTGGGCGCGGTACGGGCCGGCGACGTGACGCTCGCCGTACGGCGGCTGGAGCGGCACCGGGTGCCGGTCATCGGCGCGGTCACCGTCGCGGCGCCCGGTCCCTCGCCGGCCGCACCCGTCGCGGGCAAGGCGGTGCCGGGCGAGGCGGCGCTGGGCAAGGCGGCGCTGGACAAGGCAGCGACGGGCAAGGCGGTGCCGGGCAAGGCGGTGCCGGCGAAGGCGGCCACGAGCATCCCCACTCCCATCGTCCCCGCCCCCGCGCGCCGGGCGGCCAGGGTCAGTCCCGTCACCGGCGACATCCTGGCGCGGGGCGCAACGGGCCCGCGGCAGCGCACCGAGGGGCCGGAGACGTCACCGATGCCCCAGGTGTCCGACACGTGACGGTGCGGGACACCCGCCCGAACAGCCGGGCAGCATGGCCGATCGGAGCCCTGCTGGTCGGCTATCCCGTATGGTGGGCCCTCGGCTTCGGCGGCCTGGCCGTGATCGTCCTGGCCGTCCCCATGGCGTGCGTCCTGTGGCGCAGGCGGCCGATCAGGCTGCCGCGCGGGCTGGGGCTGTGGGCGCTCATGCTGGTCGGCTACCTGCTCAGCGCCCTCATGCTGGGCGAGATGCCGCAGGACACCTACGGCGACTTCGGCGCGGGCCGCGTCATCGGCTACCTCATGCGCCTGGCTCTCTACGTCTCCCTCCTGATCATGGTGCTCTACCTCGGCAACCTCACCGAGCGGGAGCTCCCGCAGCTGCGCCTGGTCAGGATGCTCGGCGTACTGTTCGTCACCACGGTGGCCGGCGGCCTGCTCGGCGTGTTCTGGCCCACCTTCGCCTTCACCTCGCCGCTCGAACGCGTGCTGCCCGCCTGGATCGCCGGCAACCCGTTCGTCGAGAACCTGATCCACCCGACGGCGGCCCAGATCCAGAAGGTGCTCGGCCACGCCTCGCCGCGGCCCGAGGCGCCCTTCGAGTGGGCCAACGCGTGGGGCAGCAACCTGTCGGTGCTGCTCATCTGGTTCGTGGTCGGCTGGTGGGTCCACGGCGGGCCGCGCCGCAAGGCCGTGGCCGTCGCGCTCGTCGCGGCGGCCTCCGTACCGGTCGTCTACTCGCTCAACAGGGGCCTGTGGATCGGCCTCGGCCTGATCGTCGTCTACCTCGTCGTCAGGGTCGGCGGGCGCACCCGCCTGACACTGTGCGCGGCGGGGGCGCTCGGCGCGGTCGTGTTCGCCGCCAGCCCCCTCACCGACCTGGTGATCCAGCGCCTGGACAACCCGCACAGCAACGACATCAGAGCCTTCACCGTGGCCGCCACCGTCAAGGCCGCCGCCGGCTCGCCGTTCATCGGCTACGGCAACACCCGCAACGCCATGGGCAACCACCGCACGATCACCACGGGCAGGACCGACTGGTGCAGGGAATGCGGCCACCCACCGCTGGGCAGCGACGGCCAGCTGTGGCACCTGATCATCACGCAGGGCTTCGTGGGCGCCGCGCTCTACGTCGCCTTCTTCCTCGGCGCGATCCGCCGCCACTGGCCCGACCGCAGCCCCATCGGCCTGGCGGGCGTGCTGGTGATGATCCTCGTGCTGCTCTACATGTTCGTCTACGACGGCCTGGTCACGCCGCTCAGCCTCTACCTCGTCTCGTTCGCCCTCCTGTGGAGGAACACCTATGCGTGACGCCCGCGTCAGGCTGCGCTACCTCGGTCAGACCATCCGCCTGCTCTACCCGGGGCAGGGCCGGCCGCAGGCCTACAGCGTGCTCCCGCACGCCGTACTCCCCCGGCGGCTGCGACCGCGCCGCTGGTGGCACGCGCCCCTCGCGCCGAAGCTCATGCTGCCTCTCGAGGGCTCGATCGAGAGCCATCTGAGCGAGGTGTTCGGCGCGCCCGTCCGCGTGGTCCTGCACGTACGGCCCGCGCGCAGGGCCAACCGCAAGCCCGTCCTCGAACTCCACTCGCAGGGCACGCTCATGGCCTACGCCAAGATCGGCGACACGCCACGGACCCGCGAGCTCATCACCCACGAGGCCGCCACGCTGCGAAAGCTCGCCGACCTGCCGCTGAAGACCGTCGTGCCGCCGGTCGTGCTCTACCACGGCGCCTGGAACGAGCTGGCCGTCCTCGCCCTGTCCGCCCTGCCCGTACGGCGGGCCCGCGTCTCCCCCGCGCTGCTCACCGCGGCCGTCAAGGAGATCGCGGCCACCGGCGGCCCCGCGGGCCCGGCCTGGCACGGCGACCTGTCGCCGTGGAACATCGCGCCGACCGGCGACGGCCGCCTCCACGTGTGGGACTGGGAGCGCTACGAGGTCGGCGTGCCGCCCGGCTTCGACGCGCTCCACCACCTGTTCCAGCGGGCACTGCGCCGCATGCCGCCCGACCAGGCCGCCAGAGCCTGCCTGGCCCGGTCGGCGCGGGCGCTCGCGCCGCTCGGGCTCTCGTCCGCGCAGGCCCGGCTGACCGCGATCCGCTACCTCATCGCGCTCGCCGACCGGCACGCCGCCGACGGCCACGAGCCGCTGGGCCCGCCGTCCTGTTGGCTCAACCCGCTCGTCGATCACCAGGAGCTCCTCATATGAACGCCATGAAGCACTCGGTCATGTCGGTCTCGCGCACCACCGGGCGGCTCACCTCCGGCGGCCGGGTGCTGCCGTCCTTCCTGATCGTGGGAGCCCAGCGGTGCGGCACCACCTCGCTCTACCGCGCGCTCGCCCAGCACCCGCTCCTGCTCAAGCCCGTGCTGCACAAGGGCATCCACTACTTCGACATCGACTACGCCAAGGGCCCGTCGTGGTACCAGGGGCACTTCCCGCTCAAGGTGGGCGCGGCGCTGCTCAAGAAGCGGTACGGCAGGCAGCCGCTGGCCTTCGAGTCGGCCCCCTACTACATGTTCCATCCCCTGGCCGGCGAGCGGATCGTCAGGGACCTGCCGGGCGTGAAGCTGATCGTGCTGGTGCGCGACCCCGTCGAGCGGGCCTTCTCCGCGCACTCCCACGAGCTGGCGCGCGGGTTCGAGCTCGAGTCCCATTTCGAGTACGCGGTGGAGCTGGAGCTCAGGCGCCTGGCAGGGGCGGAGGACCAGCTGCGCTCCCAGCCTTACTCGGTCCACCACTCGCACCGTCACCACGCCTACCTGGCGCGCGGCCGCTACGCCGAGCAGCTCAACCGGCTGGAGCCGCTGTTCGGGCGGGAGCGGATCCTCGTCATCGACAGCCACCGGTTCTTCGCCGAGCCGGAGGTGGTCCACGACGAAGTGCTGGACTTCCTGGGCGTCCCCCCGATGGGCAACCCGGTCTTCGAACGGCACAACGGCAGGTCCAGGCCCAAACCGCTGCCCGAGCCGATACGGCAGGCGCTGATGGAGCACTTCGAGGTGTACGACCTGGACCTCGTCCCGTGGCTGGGCGGTGATCCCTCGTGGCGCAGGTGACGACGGATCCCGCCGGCCGGGAAGGGCGGGGAGCGGTGGGGCGGGTGGCCCGCGGGGGCATCGCGGGCATCACCGGCGCGGGAGCCGGCGCGCTCGCCCAGTTCCTGCTGGCCGTGGTGGTGACCAGGGCCTTCACCGTCGAGCAGGCGGGCACCTTCTTCACCGCCGCCGCGCTGGCCCTGATGGTCGCCGGCGTCGCCAAGCTCGACGCGGGCAACGGCCTGGTCTACTTCATCGCCCGCGCCAGGACCTACGACTACCGCGGCATCTCCGGATACGTCCGGGCGGCCGTGGCTCCCGGCGCGGTGCTCTCCCTCGCGGCGGGCGTACTCCTCCACCCCCAGCTCGGCCCCCTCGCCCTGGCGCTCCCCTGCATCGTCGTCGCCGACGTGCTCCTGGCCGCCACCCGAGGGTTCGGCGCGATGCGCCCGACCGTGCTGCTCGACGGGATCGTGCTTCCCGTCGAGCAACTGGCCCTGGTGGCGGCCGTGGCGTACGCCGTGCCGGCCGGCCTCCTGCCCGGCCTCCCCGTCCCCGAAGCGCTCGCCGCAGCGTGGGGCGTGCCGTACCTGATGGTCGTGGTCCTGGCGGCGGTCAGCCTGCGCGCGCGGCTGCCGCGCACGCCGTACCTGCCCGGCACCGGGCGCGACCTGTGGCGCCACACCGCGCCACGGTCGGCCGCGGGCGCGATCCAGGCGGTGTTCCAGCGGCTCGACATCGTGGTCGTCGCCCTGCTGGCGGGCCCCGCCGAGGTCGCCTGCTACACCGCGGCGACCAGGTTCAAGGTGGTCGGGCAGCTCGCGAACCAGGGCCTGGCCCAGGCCGCCCAGCCCCGCCTGGTGCGCGCTCTGGCCGAGGACGACCTGGCGCGGGCGCGCGAGCTCTACCAGGTGACCACCATGTGGCTGGTGCTCCTGACCTGGCCGGTGTGGCTCGGCTACGCCGTCCTGGCGCCCTGGCTGCTGCGCGTCTTCGGCACCGGGTACGGCCACGCGGTGCCCATCGCGCTGGTTTTGGCGGGCACGATGATGGTGGCGACGGCGTGCGGCATGGTCGACGTCGTGCTCACCTCGGCCGGCCACACCACCACCAGCCTCGCCAACCTGCTCGCCGCCGTCGGGTTCACCGTCCTGCTCGACCTCGCGCTCATCCCCGCGCACGGCGCGCTGGGCGCGGCGCTCGGCTGGTCGGGCGGGGTGCTGCTGAAGAACCTGCTGCCGCTCTGGCAGATCCACCAGCGCTACGGCCTGCGCCCCTTCGGCCGTCACAGCATGACCGCGCTCAGGTTCCGCTCATGGGCGGCCGCGTGAACCCCGTCCTCGTGACGGGCCTGCCCCGCAGCGGCACCAGCTGGGTCGGCAAGATGCTGGCCGCCTCGGGCGAGCTGGTCTACGTCAACGAGCCGCTCAACCCGCAACACCCGCCCGGCCGCTGCCCCGGCGTGCTGCGCGCCGGCGTCACCCACCGCTTCCAGTACATCTGCGACGACAACTCCGCCCACTGGCTGCCCGCCTTCCGCGACACCGTCGCCCTCCGCTACGGCTGGCTGGCCGAACTGCGTGCCAACCGCTCGCCGTACGACCTGGCCCGGCTCGTCCGGTACGGCACCGCCTTCGCCTGGGGACGCCGCACCGGACGGCGGGCGCTCCTGGACGACCCCTTCGCCGTGCTGTCGGCGAGCTGGTTCGCGCGCACGCTCGGCTGCACGGTCATCGCGCTGGTCCGCGACCCGGTCTCGCTCGCCGGCTCGTGGACGCGGCTCGGCTGGACCGTCTACTTCCACGAACTGCTCGAGCAGCCGCTGCTCGTCCGCGACCACCCCGAGGTGGAGGAGCTACGGGCGCTGGTCGGCTCCCAGGACCGCATCGCCAAGATCTGCGCGCTGTGGCGGGTGGCCCGCGCGGTCCTCGCCCGCGCGGAGGGCGTCACCGTCGTCTCCTACGAGGATCTCGCCGGCGCGCCCCTGCCGGGATTCCGCAGGCTCTACGAGGTGGCGGACCTGCGCTGGTCCCCCGCCGCCGAGCGCCGCGTCACGCGCGCCTGCACGACCCCGGGTACGGCCGAGCGCGGCTTCGCCTGGTCCGGCCTGTCACGCACCGCCTACCGCCCGATGGACTCCAGCAGCGCGCTCCACTCCTACCGGGACCGCCTGACCGACGCCGAGATCGCCACGATCCGCACCCTCACCAGCTGACCACCCCGAGCCCACCAGCACGGACGCCCGGCCTCCGAGATCGTCAGAACCCGCGCCCTCGCCACCCCAGGGCCCGAAGCCACCGGAACCCGCGCGCCCTCATCAGCTGGCCCAAGCGTGAGACCACCGGAATCGCCGCCCTCAGCCGCGTGATCGCCTCCGAGATCGTCAGAACCGGTGAGCTCTCACCGCCGGGCCGACGTCCACCGGTCCCGTAAGGACCTGGCCATCAGCCGCAGCGCGAACGGCAGGTCGTCGACCAGGTAGCGTCTGGCCAGCCGGTCGGGCTCGGCCGCCAGCCGGAACAACCACTCGGTCCCCGTGCGCCGCATCCACGCCGGCGCCCTGGCCACCGACCCCGCCGCGAACGCGATCGCCGACCCGCACCCTACGAACCACGCCTGCGGCAGGTCGGCACGCAACTCGGCGATCAGCCGGTCCTGCTTGGGGAACCCGAGCCCCACGAACACGATGCCCGGCCCGGCGGCGACCAACCTGGCCCTGACCTCGGCCAGCACCTCGGCGCTCCTGTCGAACCCGTACGGCGGAGCGTCCACCCCGCACACCGCCAGCCCAGCGCACCGCGCCGTCAACTCCCGCGCCGCTGCGGCCGCCACGCCGGGCGGACCGCCGAGCAGGTAGACCGGATGACCGGCCGCGGCGGCCATGGCGCTGAGCGACCAGATCAGGTCGGCGCCCGTCACCCGCTCGGGGATGGCCGTGCCGAGCAGCCTGGACGCCCACACCAGCGGCATCCCGTCGGCCACCACCAGGTCGGCGGCGGCGACCAGGCGCCTGAGCGCGGGCTCGCGCGAGACGGCGCGGCAGATGTCGATGTTGGGGGTGACGATGTGGCCGCCCGTGCCGCGCCGGAGCGCCGTGGCCACCCAGTCGACCACCTGGCGCTCGGTGAGCGGGTCCACCTCGACCCCCGCCACCTCCACCCGCGCGGGCCGGCCGCCCGTCCGGCCGGCATCGGGCTCGCGCACCCCGGCCACGCCGGAACCGGCGGCGCCTTGGGGTGCCCGTGCCGCGCCCGGAGAGAGCAACACCCCAGGGGCCGACGGCACCACAGGAGCGGGAACCATCTGAGAGACCGGAAGCGCCCCAGAAGCCGGAAGCGCCCAACAGCCTGGAAGCACCCCGCGCGCCGGGACCACACCACGCGCCGCGGAGCCCCCGGGGGCGCGAAGCGTCCCGAAAGCGCTGGACCCCTCTGAAGCCGGACCCGCCCCAGGAGCGAGCACCACGCGCGAAGCCGATGGCGTCCCGGAGACCGGAAGCACCTCAGGCACGCGACACGCCTCAGGAGCCGCGAACACCCCGCAAGCCGGGAACACCTCGGGAGCGGGAAGCCCCAGGCAGCGGCTGGGAGTCCCGGGCGAGGAGAGCGGTTCCCCGGTCAGGTCCTGGGTGGTGGGCCGGGAGGGCTGGTCCTCGGCGGGGCTCCTGTCGGGGGTGGGGTGCGGTGCCGGACCGCTCAAATCCCGTGGCCCCTGTCGTGCAGCAGGGCCAGCACCGCGGGAGCGGACACCAGCCCCGCCGCCACCGCCAGCGCGATCGGGGCGCGTGGTTCGCCCAGGTGGGCGGCGAACGTGCGCAGCGCCCACCGGCCCGCCTCCCTGCGCCGCCCCAGCGCCGCGTGGTGGAAGGCGAGTTGGCCGTAGATCCGCGCCGCGCCGCGCGGATCCACGGCCAGTTCGGGGTGCCGGGCGAGCATCCACTCCAGCCCGGCGATGCGGTCGGCCCATCTGGTGACGTACTGCGACGCCCCCCAGCGGACCCTGACCAGCGGACGGTCGACGTGCGCGATCGGCTGCCGCTTGGCGGCGCGCAACGCGAGGTCCCAGTCCTCGTTCTGGCCCGCGGGCGCGCTCTCGTCGACCCAGTAGGCACCGCGTCGGAACAGGAACGTCGAGGAGTGCACCATCACCATGCGCGAGCGCACCAGGTCGGCCTTGGTGACCTGGTCGGTTCCGGCGAGCCTGGGGACGCGGCGGGAGCCGTACTCGACCTCGATGGAGCAGCTGACGAAGTCGGCGCCGTCGGAGAGGGCGTGGCGCTGGGCGGCGAGCTTGCCGGGCAGCCAGACGTCGTCGTCGTCGCAGAAGGCGACCAGGTCGGTGTCGGAGGCGGCGATGCCGGTGTTGCGGGCGCCGGGCAGGCCGGGGCTGAACCGGTTGGGCAGCACCCTCACCCGGTGGCGCCCGTCGGCGTGGGACCTGGGCGCGACGACGTCGGCGACCTGCTCGGCGACCGCGGGCGGGTCTCCGCCGTCGGCCACGATGACCAGCTCGATGCGGCCTGGATAGTCCTGGGCGAGCACCGCGCGTGTCGCTGCCCGCAGCTGGGCCGGCCGCTTGCCCGTGGTGGGGATCACCACGCCGACCGAAGGAGTCATGCCGCCGCTCCGCGATAGCCGTACCTGGTCATGAGAGGGGCCGTCAGGCCCGAGACGACGGCGCGCTGGACGGGAGGCAGCCCGCCGCGCCACGCGTCGTCGTGGAAGAGCCGCACCTGGCCGACGGCGAACCGCATGGGGTTGCCCGAGGCGGTGTGGGCGGGGCCGAGGCTCGCGGTGGCTCCGTCGAGGAAGGCGAGGCGGGTCTCGAGGCCCAGTTCGGTGGCGAGCGCGGTGAGGGTGCTGTGGGGGTCGGCGAGCAGGTCCTCGTAGCGGACCCTGGTCACCCTGGCGCCCCGTCGGGACAGCAGGTCGAGCGCGAGGTTCTGGGCGCTCCAGTGGAGGGAGGTGCGCATCGCGCCCCACCTGGTCATCGGGCGGCCGTCCTCGGGGCGGGCGACCGTCCTGCGCCAGGAGTGGGCCACGGCGCGGGGGTCGCGCACGACGTGGACCACGCGGGGGGCCACGCCGCCCGCCGACAGGCAGAACGCCAGCGAGGCGTGCTTGCTGGAGTCGACGACGACCGTGCCGCCCGTGACCTCCAGGGCGGCGGAGTAGACGCGGTCGTAGGCGGCGACGTACTCGGCCAGGTCGGGGTGACCGACGGCGGGGATGCGCCTGGTGCGGTCGACCCGGTGGCGCAGCGCCAGAACCCGCTCGGCCAGTTCCCGGGGCCAGCCGCCGAAGGCGCGCTCGCCCACCTGCCGCCAGAAGGGGCAGCGCCCGAACGGCTCGCCGCAGCCGCACGGCTCGTCTGCCAGCACTCCGCGCGCCCAGAGGTGGACGACCTCGCCGAGCGGCACGACGCCGGGCAGCTCGCCGAGCAGGCGTTCGAGCAGCGTGGTACCACTGCGGCCGAGGCCACCGAGAAAGATCACCCGGCTGGTCATGGGCTCGCCTCCGGCGGTGCGGCGGATACGGACCGTGGAGACATTAGCGCGGAGAGTAATCACGGTGTCACGGAAACGTAAAAGGATCTACCTAAGCGGCGGCCCCACCGACCCGATCATGAGCCGCCGGCCGTACTGCCCGCGCGGCCAGGCGCGCAGGACCCGGCAGGCGATGACCACGCATGGCCCGTCCCACCCGAGCACGCGGAGAAACGCCCGGGAAAGCGGGCGGGGAAGTGCCCGGAAAACGGGAAGTGCCCGGAAAAGCGACAGGGCCCGCGGTCGCACCGCGGGCCCTGCCGAACGTCACGCTCGTGCGTCGACGATCATTCCGGCGCCGACCGTCGTGTTGGTGCCCTCGTCGACGAGGATGAACCCGCCCGTCAGCCGATTGCGGGCGTAGTCGTCGACGAACAGCGGCTGGGTGACCCGCAGCGACACCCGGCCGATCTCGTTCAGGCCCAGCGAGGTCGCCGTCTCGTCGCGGTGCAGCGTGTTGACGTCGAGCCGGTAGTGCAGGTCACGCACGAGGGCGCGGGCCGTCCGCGTGGTGTGCTTGATGGTCAGCTTGGAGCGCGGCGCGAGCTTGGCCGCGTCGGACATCCAGCAGACCATCGCCTCCAGCTCCTGGGCGACGTGCGGCCGGTTGTTGGGCCGGCAGATCATGTCGCCGCGGGAGATGTCGATGTCGTCCTCCAGCCGGAGGGTGACCGACATGGGCGGGAACGCCTCCTCGACGGGCCCGTCGAAGGTGTCGATCGCGGCGATCCGCGAGGTCAGACCCGAGGGCAGGTGGAGCACCTCGTCGCCAGGCTTGAGGATGCCGCCCGCGACCTGCCCCGCGTAGCCGCGGTAGTCGTGGAACTCCGTCTTGTGCGGGCGGATGACGTACTGCACGGGGAAGCGCACGTCGACCAGGTTGCGGTCGGAGGCGATGTGCACGTTCTCCAGGTGGTGCAGCAGCGAGGAGCCCTGGTACCAGGGCATGTTCTCCGACCTGGACACCACGTTGTCGCCGTTGAGCGCGGAGATCGGGATGAAGGTCAGGTCGGCCACGTTGAGCTTGGAGGAGAAGGCGGTGAACTCCTCGCGGATCTCCTCGAACCGGTCCTCGGAGTAGTCGACCAGGTCCATCTTGTTGACCGCGAGCACCAGGTGCGGCACCCGCAGCAGCGAGGTCAGGAACGCGTGGCGGCGCGACTGCTCCAGCACGCCCTTGCGCGCGTCGATCAGGATGATCGCCAGGTCGGCCGTGGAGGCGCCGGTCACCATGTTGCGGGTGTACTGGATGTGACCAGGGGTGTCGGCGATGATGAACTTCCGCCGCGGCGTCGCGAAGTAGCGGTAGGCCACGTCGATCGTGATGCCCTGCTCCCGCTCGGCGCGCAGGCCGTCGGTGAGCAGCGACAGGTCGGTGTACTCGGTGCCGCGGTCACGCGAGGTGCGCTCGACGGCCTCGAGCTGGTCCTCGAAGATGGCCTTGGAGTCGAAGAGCAGGCGCCCGATGAGGGTGGACTTGCCGTCGTCGACGCTTCCCGCCGTGGCAAAGCGAAGGATGTCCATTACAGCTGCTCTCCCATGGTGGTACGGCTGGCGAGGGGAAGGTCGCGCATCAGAAGTAGCCCTCCCGCTTGCGGTCTTCCATCGCGGCCTCGGAGGCCCGGTCGTCGGCCCTGGTGGCACCGCGCTCGGTGATCCTGGTCGCCGCGATCTCCTCGATGATCTCCTCGACCGTGGCGGCCGTGGACTGCACGGCGCCCGTGCAGGTCATGTCGCCGACCGTGCGGTAGCGGACGACGGCCTCGAACAGCGGCTCGTCCTCGCCCCTGTTGACCACGGAGGCGTCGGGCAGCAGCATGCCGTCGCGCTCGAACACCTTGCGGGTGTGCGCGAAGTAGATCGAGGGGATCTCGATGCCCTCGCGGCGGATGTAGTCCCAGATGTCGAGCTCGGTCCAGTTGGACAGCGGGAAGACCCGGATGTGCTCGCCCTTGCGGATGCGCGCGTTGTAGAGGTTCCACAGCTCGGGGCGCTGGTTCTTCGGGTCCCACTGGCCGAACTCGTCGCGGAAGGAGAAGACCCGCTCCTTGGCGCGCGCCTTCTCCTCGTCGCGGCGGGCGCCGCCGAAGACGGCGTCGAACTCGTGGTCCTCGATGGCGTCGAGCAGCGTCGTGGTCTGCAGGCGGTTGCGCGAGGCGCGCCGTCCGGTCTCCTCGGTGACGCGCCCGGCGTCGATGGAGTCCTGGACGCTGGCCACCACCAGGCGCGCGCCGAGCTCCTCCGCCCGCCGGTCGCGGAACTCGATGACCTCGGAGAAGTTGTGTCCGGTGTCGACGTGCATCAGCGGGAACGGGATCGGCGCCGGCCAGAACGCCTTCTCCGCGATGCGCAGCATGACGATGGAGTCCTTGCCGCCGGAGAACAGCAGACACGGCCGCTCGAACTCCGCGGCGACCTCGCGCATGATGTGGATGGCCTCGGCCTCTAGGACGTCGAGCTGCGACGTCGTGTAGTCGCGCTGAAGCATGGGGGCTTCCTCCGGCATTAGCGGTGCAGGTCGCGGATCCCGGCGAGCAACGTTGGCGCCAGCTCCGGTAGGGAAACAAGGATATCCGGAAGAGTGGGGTCCTCCTGGTTATAGGCCAGCTCAGCGCCGTCGATGCGGCTCGCGTGCGCTCCGGCGGCCTGCGCGACCGCCACGGGGGCCGCGGAATCCCACTCGTACTGGCCGCCCGCGTGGACGTACGCCTCGACCTCGCCGGTCAGCACCGCGGAGATCTTCGCTCCGGCCGACCCGATCGGCACGAGGTCGGCGCCCGCGAGGTAGGCGAGTCTCTGGACGAACTCGGGCGGTCTGGTGCGGCTGACCGCGATACGGAACCTGCCGCCCTGGTAGCCGGGCAGCTTGGGCGGCTCGCCGGTCGACAGCGTGCGGCCCTGGGCGGGCAGCGCCACCGCTCCGGCGACCAGCGCCCCACGCTCCCAGAGCGCGACGTGAACCGCCCAGTCGGCGCGGCCCTCCTCGGCGAACTCCCTGGTGCCGTCGAGCGGGTCGACGATCCACACCCGGTCCGCCGCACGTCTGGCCGGGTCTTCGCGCTCCTCGCGGGTGGCCTCCTCCGACAGCACGCCGTCGCTGGGCCGTAGCCGCGCCAGCGCCTCGGTGAGGAAGACGTGGGACATCCGGTCACCCTCGGCGCGCAGCGTGGGCGGGTGCCCGAAACCCTCGCGGGAGCGCAGCGCGAGCAGCCGCTCGCCCGCCTCCGTCGCCAGGTCGGAGGCCAGGGAATGGTCGTCGCGAATCGTCATCAATAAGCTCCTTGCCCGCGGGCGACGGCCGACCAAGTCTTCCACAGGATCTGCAGATCCAGCATGAGTGACCAGTTCTCGACGTAACGCAGGTCGAGGCGGACGGATTCCTCCCAGGACAGATCCGACCTGCCGGAAACCTGCCACAGCCCCGTCAGCCCCGGGCGTACCAGCAGTCGCCGGCGGACGTCGTCGCCGTACCTGGCGACCTCCTCCGGCAGCGGAGGGCGCGGGCCGACGAGCGACATGTGCCCCAGCAACACGTTGACCAGTTGCGGGAGCTCGTCCAGGGAATGGCGGCGCATCAGCGCGCCGATGCCGGTGACGCGTGGATCGTTCCTGACCTTGAACAGCACGCCGTCGGCGTCGCTGACCAGCAGCACCTTCAGCCGTTCGGCGTCCTGCCGCATGGTGCGGAACTTCACGATCGTGAACAGCCTGCCGTCCTTGCCCACGCGCGTCTGCCTGAACAGCGCGGGGCCCGGGCTGTCCAGCCGTACGGCGACCGCCACGGCCAGCAGCAGCGGCGTGGCCAGCACCAGCAGCACTCCGGCCACCAGCCGGTCGAACACGTTCTTCACCAGCTGCCGCATCCCGGCCAGTTCGGGGTGCTCCACGTGGAGCAGGGGCAGCCCCGCGGCGGGCCTGATCGTCGTGCGCGGGCCGGCCACCTCCATCAGCGCCGGGGCGACGACCAGCTCGGTGTGCGTGCGCTCGAGCCGCCAGGCCAGGCGCCGCAGCGCCACGCCGTCCATCTCCTGGCAGGCCAGCACCGCCACGGTGTCGGCGCCGTACTGGCCGACCACCAGCGGGACGTCGCCGAACCCGCCCGCCACCGGCACGCCGCCGACCTCCTTGTCCGGAGAGTCCTCGGGCAGGCAGGCGGCGACGATCTCCATGCCGTGGTAGCGCTCCTTGCGGAACCTGCTGACCAGCTCGGCGATGCCCGCGGCGTGGCCGACGGCCACCACCCTGCGCATGCACCTCCCGGCCGCCCTGCGCCTGTGCAGGGCGCGGCGCAGGCCGTACCGGAAGACGACGGTCAGCAGGGTCGTCAGCGGCAGCGCCAGCACGACGTAGCCGCGCGCCACCTCCGTCTTGGTGGCGTAGGCGCAGATCGCCATCGCGGCGGTCAGCGCCACCCCGCACCGCACGATCCGGCGGAACTCCTCCGAGCCGATGCCGACCAGGCGCGGCTCGTAGGCCCTGTTGAGCGCCACCGCGCACACCCAGACGGGCGGCAGCGCGAGGCTGAGCACGATGTACGGCGCGGCGTGGGGCGTGATCTCGCCGAACCGGGCGGCGAAGGCGAGCATCGCCCCCGCCGCCGCGCACGACAGATCTGTCCACAACGCCTGCACGCGGTAGGAACGCACCCATCCAGGCATGCGAGGGCTGGCCCGCCAGACGAGCGGCGGCTCGACCTTCGCGACCGTCATCTGCCCCCCCACGACCTGTATCAACGGACAGTCATGGAATGGTAGCGCCCGGTAGTACCCGATGGCGGGATTTCAGCGTGGCGGGCCGGAGATCTTCAGGTCGAGACTGTGGAAGGCGTTCTGCGTGGTCTCCAGCCCCTTCTCCACCAGCGACTCGACCACGTCGGCCGCTCTGTCGACGAGGAAGGCCAGGTCCTTGCGCTCGACGGTGCCGAAGTCCCTGAGCACGAAGGTGGCCGCGTCCATCTGGCCGGGCGGGCGGCCGATGCCGAACCGTACCCGCAGGTAGTCACGGGTCCCCAGGACCTTGGTGATCGACTTCAGCCCGTTGTGGCCGTTGTCGCCGCCGCCGAACTTGGCGCGCAGCGCGCCGTACGGGATGTCCAGCTCGTCGTGCACCACGATCACCCGCTCCGGGGGGATCTTGTAGAAGTCGGCGAGATGCTTGGTGGGGCCCCCTGACAGGTTCATGTACGTCTGCGGTTTGGCCAGCACCGCGCCCCTGGTCTCCAGCACGTGCGCGCGGCTCTTGTGCGCCTTGAACGTGCCGCCCGCCCGCGCGGCCAGCTCGTCGAGCACCATGAAGCCCGCGTTGTGCCTGTTGCGTTCGTACTGGGACCCGGGGTTGCCCAGGCCGACGATCAGCCAGCGATCCATCGCTCCTCCATGCAGAAACGGGGCGAGCTGGGCGCGTGCCCGGCTCGCCCCGTTCCGGGCTCTGGCTTCTTACTCGGCGGCCTCGGCGGTCTCACCCTCGGCGGCCTCGGCGGCCTCGCCCTCGGCGGCCTCACCCTCGGCGGGAGCCTCGGTGGGCTTGGCGATGACCTGGATGATCACGGTCTCCGGGTCGGCGGCCAGCGTGGCGCCCTTCGGCAGCTGCAGGTCGCCGGCGGTGATGGAGGCACCGACCTCGAGACCCTCGACGTCGACCTCGACGCCGGTCGGGATGTGGGTGGCCTCGGCCTCGACCGCGACGCTCACCGACTGCTGGTCGAGCAGGCCCTCGGAGTTGACGTCACCGACGGTGGTGACGGGGATCTCGACCGTGACCTTCTCGCCGCGCTTGACCAGCAGCAGGTCGACGTGCTCGACGAAACCCTTGATCGGGTCGCGCTGGACGCCCTTGGGCAGCGCGAGCTCGTCGATGCCCTCGCCCTTGAGGTGGATCAGGACGTTGGCGGTGCGCAGGGCCAGCAGGACCTCGTGGCCGGGCAGCGTGAGGTGCTTGGGGTCGATGCCGTGCCCGTACAGAACGGCGGGCACCTTGTCGGCGCGACGGATCTTGCGGGCGGCGCCCTTGCCGAACTCGGTGCGCGACTCGGCGGCGATAAGTACTTCGGACACGACATCTCCTAGGGATGCATCGGAAAGATCGGATACTGCGCTCACCCTCACCCGCCCTAGCGGAAGGCGTTACGAACGCAACCTGTGCAGTCTACCCGCTTCCCTCACCCCTCGGCTCGCACGCGGGGCGCGGGGAACCGCCCCGGCCGGCGACCGGCCGGGGCGGAACGTCCGCCGGACCCCCTGCGGCGCCGGGATCAACGTCCCGTGTTCGGCGCCTTGTAGGTGGCGACAAGCTGGGCCTCGTACCTGCGCGGGTTGACGCGCTCCAAGGTCATGGTCCAGTCGCCGATCGTCACCGGCTCGCCCATCCTGAGGCCCTTCTCCTGTCCCTCCACCTCGACCGAGACCCCGTCGGACATGAAGTCGCTGATCCCCAGGTTCGCCCTGCCCAGGTCGGAGACCGAGGTGTCGCTGGTGGCGATCAGGTCGGCGCTGTTGACCGGCGCGCCGGACAGCTTCACCGTGCAGGAGCCGTTGGAGCAGGAGACCGACTTGCTCTGGTTCCTGGACCGGCTCTTCCTGGGAGCGGACTGGGAGGAGGTGGTGGAGGTCGAGTTGGCGTCGGAGTCGGACATGGTCCTGTTCTCGGAGCCGGGCCCAGGCGTCGGCGCCGGCCTGAACTCGGACGCCATGGACGCGCCGCCGAAGACCGCCAGACCGCCTGCTATCGCGGTCGCGGCCACGATGGTCGCGCCGATCACTCGAATGCTCATGATTCATCCCCGATGTATGCGCAAGAACTCACGAGAGTCCTTGTCGTGGAGCGGTGGGCGCGCTGTACGCATCACCACCGATTGACTACAGAGAGCAATGATACATGTGCACATAGTGACATTCGAGAGGGCTGGGATAACTGTGAAGAACGTCGTGTCTCGGCGCGGACCGCGCCGCCTCCTCGGCGGCCCCGTGGCCGAGGAGACGGGCGCCGGCTTTCAGCAGGGGTACTGGGGCTCGTTGTCCGCGGGAATCTCCGGCGTGGAATCGACGACCTCGCTCGCCATCAGCGCCGTGCTGCCTGTCAGCGTCTCCTTGACGCCGCCGTCGGGCTGCTTCAGCTCCTCGAAGTGCCGCCAGCCGAACAGCTTGAAGGTCTCCTGCTCGAAGACGATCTCCGATCGCTGCCTGCCCTCCAGCCCGGCCCACGAGATCTCGGCCCCGATCCCGTGCCGGCCGGCCGCGTCGGCGAGGTCGGGGGCGATCGTCACGTTCGGCATGGTCTTCAGCGCGCGGAAGACCGTGGCCCTGATCTCGGGGGTGGCGAAGGGATTCTCGACCAGCGACACCAGCTTGTCCACGACGAAGCCCTCGACCAGTATCGGGATCGCCTCGGGAGCCAGCTCCTGGTCGAAGGTCGACGGGTCACGGACCTCCTGCTCCGCCTCCTGGCGTACCTTGGCCAGGAGCGCGCCCGGCTCCGTCGGGAACTCGCCCGCGTCCCGGCGCAGCACGCCGCCCGCGATCGCAAGGCATTGGTCGCCGCGGTAGTAGTTCACCGTCCCCTCGGCAGCCTGGCCCTCGTACGGCTTGCCGCGGGTCAGGACGTCCTTCCCGAAGGTCGCGCGGGTGATCACCTCACCGTCGGGTGCGGCGGGGACCCAGATCTCCCTGCGAACCTCCTGCGCGCCCTCCCACTCACCCTCCGGGCCGCTGCCGATGTGGTACTGCAGGTCCTTGCGGTCCAGGTAGACGAACTGGTCGGCGCGCGGCCGCGGGTCCTTGAGCGAGGCCGCCGCGGCCTGCTCCAGCAGTTCGGCGGCGTTGGCCGGGCGCAGCGACAGCGGCGAGCCACCGCCGTCGCCGCCCACCACGACCACGCCGGCGCTCACGGCCGACACGAGCGCCGCGACGACGCCCACCCTGAAGGCCAGCCGGCGCAGGCCACGGCCGCGAGCGGGGACCGGTCCGAGCCCCTCCGGCGCCTGCGCCTGCGCGGCCAGCCGGCTCCAGGCACGCGCCGAGGCCCGCCGGGACGGCCCGGGGAGGTTGTCGTGGTACTCCTTGATCAGGTCGAGCTCGTTCATCACAGGTCCTCCCCGTTCATTCCGATGATCTTGCGTAGCTTCCTGCGCGCCCGGTTGAGCCGGGAGCCCACTGTTCCCTTGGGGATGCGTAAGGCGGCGGCCACCTCGTCGTAGCTGAGGTCGGCGCAGGCGATCAGCAACAGGACGTCCCTGTCACCCGCCGAGAGTTTCGCCAGGCCCGCGGCCAGCGCCGGCTGCATGACCGCGGCGGACACCCGGCCGGCCACCCGGTCGTCGTGGCTCTCCTGGTCGGCGGGCGCGGCGCTCCTGGCCAGCGCCCGGTACCTGCGGGCCTCGGAGCGGGCGTGGTCGGCGACGAGGTTGGAGGCGATGCCGTAGAGCCAGGCGCGCGCGCTGGGCTTGGACAGGTCGTACTGCTTCCTGGCGCGGAAGGCGCGCAGGAACGTCTCGGCGGCGATGTCGTCGGCCGTCGACTCGCCCAGGCGCAGGTGGACGTAGCGGTGGATGGCGTCGAAATGGCGGTCGAAGACGGCGCCGAAGCGTTCGGGCTGCTCCAGCGAGGCGCCGATCAGCTCGGCATCGGTACCCAGCAGGAGGATCTCGGGATCTTGTGGTGGGCTGACATGCATGGTGGCCCTTCGACGATGTGTGTCGGACACCAGTGGTACGGCGCTGCCCTGATCCGTCTTCACGGCGGGCCGGTAGCCGTGTGCACGCGACCCCCGGATCCGCCGCGGGGAAAAGAAAACGGGGGAGCTGGAACAGCTCCCCCGCAGGTCCTGCCTGGGCGCACCGGCCCAGGCGAACTCAGGTGTTGCCCTCGAACATGCTCGTGACCGAGCCGTCGCTGAACACCTCGGTGATCGCCCGCGCGATCAGCGGCGCGATCGACAGCACGGTCAGCTTGTCGAACCGCTTCTCCTCCGTCAGCGGCAAGGTGTTCGTCACGATCACCTCGGAGATGCGGGAGTTCTTCAACCGGTCCACGGCGGGGTCGGAGAACACCGCGTGGGTGGCCGCCACGATGACGTTCGTGGCCCCCTGCTCGTACAGCGCGTCGGCCGCCTTGCAGATCGTGCCCGCCGTGTCGATCATGTCGTCGATCAGCACGCAGGTGCGGCCGCGCACCTTGCCGACCACCTCGTTGACCTTCACCGTGTTGGCCACGTCGAGGTCGCGCCGCTTGTGGATGAACGCCATGGGGGTGCCCAGCGTGTCGGCCCACCGCTCCGACAGCCGTACGCGGCCGGTGTCGGGCGAGACGATCGTGGTGGTGGCCAGGTCGAGCTTGTCCTTGAGGTAGCTCTCCAGCACCGGCATCGCGAACAGGTGGTCGACGGGGCCGTCGAAGAAGCCCTGGATCTGCGAGGTGTGCAGGTCGATCGACATGAGCCGGTCGGCGCCCGCCGTCTTGAAGATGTCGGCCATCAGCCGCGCCGTGATGGGCTCGCGGCCGCGGCCCTTCTTGTCCTGCCTGGCGTAGCCGAAGAACGGCATGACCACGGTGATGCGCTTGGCGGAGGCCCGCTTGAGCGCGTCGACCATGATGAGCTGCTCCATGATCCACTTGTTGATCGGCCCGGTGTGGCTCTGGATCACGAAGGCGTCGCACCCGCGCACCGACTCGAGGTAGCGCGCGTAGATCTCACCGTTGGCGAAGTCGATCAGCTTCGTCGGCGTGAGCGAGACCCCGACATTCCGGGCGACCTCGTCGGCCAGCTCAGGGTAGGCCCGGCCAGAAAAGAGCATCAGCTCTTTCGACCCCGGCTGTTTGATGCTCGTCACGTGCCACTCTCCCGCTGTTTCTCGGCCAGCGCCCTCTCGGCCGCCGCTGCCGACTTCGTGCCCGCGCGCCTGCGCAAGACCCATTTCTCGATGTTGCGCTGCCGCGCTCTCGCCACGCCCATCGCCCCGGGTGGGACCTCCTCGGTGATCACCGAACCGGCGGCGGTGTAGGCGCCGTCGCCGACGGTCACCGGAGCGACCAGCATGGTGTCGCACCCCACGAAGACGCCGTCCCCGATGGTGGTGTGATGCTTGTTGACGCCGTCGTAGTTGACGAAGACGGCGGAGGCGCCGATGTTGACGTCCTCGCCGATCGTCGCGTCGCCGACGTAGGTGAGGTGCGGCACCTTGGAGCGCGCCCCCACCGTGGAGTTCTTCACCTCGACGTAGGTGCCCGCCTTGGCCTTGTGCCCCAGCTCGGCGCCGGGCCTGAGGTAGGCGTACGGCCCGACGGCGGCCTCGGGCCCGATGACCGCGCCGTCGCACACGGCGTAGCGCACCACCGCTCCGGCGCGCACCGTCGTGTCGGTCAGCGTGGAGGCGGGGCCGATCTGCGCGCCGGTCTCGACGACGGTGCTGCCGTGCAGCTGCGTGCCGGGGTGGATGACGACGTCGGCCTCGAGCCTGACCTGCACGTCGACGAAGGTGCTCGCGGGGTCGATCACGGTGACGCCCGCCCGCATGTGCGTCTCGAGGACGCGCTGGTTCAGCACCTTGCGGGCGAAGGCGAGCTGCACCCTGTCGTTGACGCCCTCGACCTCGACGTAGTCGGCGGCGATGTGGGCGCCGACCCGGTGGCCGTCGGCCCTGAGGATGGACAGCACGTCGGTGAGGTACTCCTCGCCCTGCGCGTTGTCGGTCGAGACCCGCTTGACCGCGTCGGCCAGCAGCAGGCCGTCGAAGGCGTAGACGCCGGAGTTCATCTCCCTGATGGCGCGCTGCGCCGAGGTGGCGTCCTTCTCCTCGACGATCTCCAGCACGGCGCCCGATCCGTCGCGGATGATCCGTCCGTAGCCGGTCGGATCGGGCACCTCGGCGGTCAGGACCGTGACCGCGTTGCGCTCGCTCGCGTGGGCCTCGAGCAGGTCGGCGAGGGTCCGGCCGCGCAGCAGCGGGGTGTCGCCGTAGGTGACCAGCACCGTGCCGGCGATCGTGCCGACCTCTTCGAGCACGGTGCGGACGGCGTGGCCGGTGCCCCGCTGCTCGCGCTGCACGACGGCGCGCGCGTCGGGGCTGTTGCGGGCGAGGTGACCGCCGACGCGCTCCCTCGCGTGACCGATGACGACGATGAGCCGCTCGGGGTCGAGCTCTCTGGCGGCGGCGAGCATGTGGTCGACCAGCGGGCGGCCGCACAGCTCATGGAGGACTTTGGGGGTCTGGCTCTTCATCCGGGTGCCCTCGCCTGCGGCGAGGACGATGACGGCGGCCGGGCGCGGCACACTCACGGACTGAGGCTCCCTGTGACGAGGCGGATCAGGGCGCGGTACGGCTACCGCACCGCCACCCTCCCGACACCGTGAGGATACCTTCCCGCCCTCGGTGTCTCTCTAGCCACCCAGCCGGTGGCCGCGAACCGCCTCAGAGCTCCCGGAAGAGGACTCGAACCCCTACAAAGTGGACCAAAACCACTTGTCCTGCCAATTAGACGATCCGGGATAATCCGGACACTGGCGTGTCACGGCTAGACATACGATACCGACCCGCACCTCACCTCCGCGCCCGCATTCCACCTCCCGGACAGGGCGGACCCTCGGCCGATCGGCCCAGGCTTATACCAGCCGGCAACGGCTTTCCGCAAGGCACAGAACCCACTCGGCAACTCGTCGATACCTTCACCTTCCCCACATTCGCCTCTTAGGAATTCCTAACTTACGCTGACGTAGGTTACGGATGCGTAGCCCGGACAATCATCCTCATACCTGTCGTGAGAGGTAGCCCATGACCGTCCTGACCGATCGACCGGCGCCCGGTCCCAAGCCAGACGCGGATCCCGAGCCCAGGACCAAGCCCGAGCTGATCATGTTCGCTCTCGTCGTGGGCCTCCCCCTGGTCGCGTTCGCCGCCGCCGTGCCGTTCGCGTGGGGCTGGGGGCTGGGCTGGACCGACGTCGCGATCTCCTTCGTCTTCTACGTCGTCTCCGGTCTCGGCGTGACGGTCGGGCTGCACCGCTACTTCACGCACGGCTCCTTCAAGGCGAAGCGCCCGCTGAAGATCGCTCTCGGCATCGCGGGCAGCCTGTCGCTGGAGATGTCGGTGCTGGACTGGGTGGCCACGCACCGCAAGCACCACAAGTTCTCCGACAAGGACGGCGACCCCCACTCGCCGTGGCGCTTCGGCCCCGGCTTCAGGTCCATGACCAAGGGCCTGCTCTACGCGCACATGGGCTGGCTGTTCGAGAGCGAGCGCACCAACAGGGAGAAGTACGCCCCCGACCTCTCCAAGGACCCCGACATCGTCAGGCTGCACAAGTGGTTCGGCGCGCTGGCCCTCACCTCGATCGTGCTCCCCGGCGTCCTCGGCGGGCTGCTGACCTGGTCGTGGCAGGGCGCGGTGACCGCCTTCTTCTGGGGCTCGCTGGTGCGCATCGGCCTGCTGCACCACGTGACCTGGTCGATCAACTCGATCTGCCACGTCTTCGGCGAGGAGGCGTTCGAGGTGCGCGACAAGTCGCGCAACGTGTGGTGGCTGGCGATCCCCTCGTTCGGCGAGTCGTGGCACAACCTGCACCACTCCGACCCGACCTGCGCCCGTCACGGTGTCCTGAAGGGGCAGATCGACATCAGCGCAGCGGTGATCCGCCTCTTCGAGCGGCTGGGTTGGGTCCACGACGTACGGTGGCCGACGCCTGAGCGGCTGGCGGCGAAGCGCATTGGCTAGTGCCGATACCACGGTGCCCGGTTCTCGACCGGGCACCGTCATGATGGAACCTGTGACCACCGAATCCCGTTCCCGCAGACGCATGACAGGAAGAGAGCGAAGAGAGCAGCTGATCACCATCAGCCGCGCCCTGTTCGCCGAGAAGGGGTTCGACGGGACCTCCATCGAGGAGATCGCCGCCACGGCGCAGGTGTCCAAGCCGGTGGTGTACGAGCACTTCGGCGGCAAGGAGGGCGTCTACGCGGTGGTGGTCGACCGCGAGATGCAGAAGCTGCTCGGCATGATCACCGCGGCGCTGTCGGCGTCGCACTCGCTGGTCAAGCTGGAGCGGGCGGCGCTCGCGCTGTTGCAGTACATCGAGGAGAGCAGCGAGGGCTTCCGCATCCTGGTGCGCGACTCGCACGCCGCCTCGGGCACGGGCACGTTCGCGAGCCTGATCAGCGAGATCGCCAGCCAGGTCGAGGACGTGCTGGCCGACGAGTTCAAGGCCAGGGGCTACGACCCGAAGCTGGCGCCGATGTACGCCCAGATGCTGGTCGGCATGGTGGCGTTGACCGGCCAGTGGTGGCTCGACGTGCGCAGGCCCGGCCGCGAGGAGGTCGCCGCGCACCTGGTGAACCTGTCGTGGAACGGGCTGACGGGGCTCAGCCCCAAGCCGCAGATCACCGCGACGAGCAAGGGCCTGGAGCTGTCTCCCGCGCCCGCCCTGCCGAGGCCGACCGAGAAGGAGCTCAAGGAGGCGCAGAAGGCCAGGGCCAGGGAGCTCAAGGAGGCGGAGAAGGCCAGGGAACGCGAGCTGAAGGAGCGCGAGCGGATGCTGCGCGAGGCCGAGAAGGCCAGGGAACGCGAGGAGAAGCTGCGCCAGCGCGAGGCGAGGCTGGCCGAGCGGGCCGCCAAACTCGAACAAGAGTAAGTCGTTGAAGAGAAGTTAACGCTTTGTTCAATCTCGTTGGGCATATTACGTAATATGTCCGTTGAGCTCCTGCACCCCGACAACGATCTGCCCCTGCCTCAGGAGCGGTTCCTCAACCGCGAGGAGAGCTGGCTCCAGTTCAACGAACGGGTGCTGGAACTGGCCGAGGACCCCTCGCTCCCCCTTCTCGAACGGGTGCGCTTCCTGGCGATCTTCGCCAGCAACCTCGACGAGTTCTTCAGGGTGCGGGTGGCGGGCCTCAAGCGGCGGATGGCCACAGGTCTGCTGCTGCGTACCAAGAGCGGGCTCAAGCCGCGCGAGGAGCTGGCGCGGATCGCGACGGTCGCGGACGGCCTGGCCAAGCGCCACGCGGCCCTCTTCCACGAGCAGGTCTGCCCGCAGCTGGCAACTGAAGGCATCGAGATCGTCCGGTGGGACGACCTCGGCCGCGAGGAGCGCACCGAGCTGCGCAAGCTGTTCAGGGAGCGGATCCGTCCCGTCCTGACCCCCCTGGCCGTCGACCCGGCCCACCCCTTCCCGTACATCTCCGGCCTCAGCCTCAACCTGGCCGTCGTGGTGCGGAACCCGTCGACCGACCACACGGTCTTCGCCAGGGTCAAGGTGCCGTCGCAGCTGCCCCGCTTCGTGACCGCCTCCAAGGACCGGTTCGTGCCGCTGGAGGACGTGATCGCCGCCCACCTCGGGCAGCTGTTCAAGGGCATGGAGATCCTGCAGCACCACGCCTTCAGGGTCACCCGCAACGAGGACCTCGACGTCGACGAGGACGTCACCGAGAACCTCATGAAGGCGCTGGAGAAGGAACTGCTCAAGCGCAGGTTCGGCCCGGCGGTCCGGCTCGAGGTCGAGGACACGATCACGCCCGAGGTGCTGGAGCTGCTGGTCGACGAACTGGACGTGGCGCCGCACGAGATCTACAAGATCAACGGACCGCTCGACCTGACCGGGCTGCACGCGATCGCCGACCTGGACAGGGGCGAGCTGAGCTTCCGGCCGTTCGTCCCCTCCGAGGCGATCCACGCCGAGGACGACATCTTCGCCGTGCTGCGCGAACGCGACGTGCTGCTGCACCACCCCTACGACTCCTTCGCCACGAGCGTGCAGCGCTTCATCGAGCAGGCGGCCGAGGACCCGAACGTCCTGGCGATCAAGCAGACCCTCTACCGCACCAGCGGCGACTCCCCGATCGTGAACGCGCTGATCGACGCGGCCGAGGCGGGCAAGCAGGTCGTGGTCGTCGTCGAGATCAAGGCCCGCTTCGACGAGCACGCGAACATCTCCTGGGCGCGCAAGCTGGAGAAGGCGGGCTGCCACGTGGTCTACGGCGTGGTCGGGCTGAAGACCCACTGCAAGCTCGCGCTGGTGGTCCGCCAGGAGGCTTCGGGCGAACTGCGCCGCTACTGCCACATCGGCACGGGCAACTACAACCCGAAGACCGCACGGCTGTACGAGGACTTCGGGTTGCTCACCGGCGACCCGCTGGTCGGCGAGGACGTCACCGACCTGTTCATCCACCTGACCGGCTACTCCAACCACTCGGCCTACCGCCGGCTGCTCGTCGCCCCGCACTCCCTGCGCGGTGGCCTGCTGGCGCGCATCGAGCGGGAGATCGCCCACCAGCAGGCCGGCCGTCCCGCCAGGATCAGGATCAAGACCAACTCGCTGGTGGACGAGCAGCTGATCGACGCCCTCTACCGGGCCTCCCGCGCGGGCGTGCCGGTGGACCTGTGGGTCCGCGGCATCTGCACGCTCCGTCCGGGCATTCCCGGCCTGAGCGAGACCATCCGCGTCCGTTCGGTTCTCGGGCGCTTCCTCGAGCACTCCAGGGTCTACGAGTTCGGGCTGGGCCGGCGGCCGGAGGTCTGGATCGGCAGCGCCGACCTGATGCGCCGCAACCTCGACCGCCGGGTGGAGGCGCTGGTGAAGGTCACCGGCCAGGCGCACCGGGCCTACCTGATCGAGCTGCTCGACCTGGTCATGGCCGACACCACGAACAGCTGGTGGCTGAACTCCGACGGCACGTGGAGCCGCCACCACGGCCAGGACCTGCAGACCCACCTGCTCGGCACCAGGCGCTGGAGAACGGTCGATGACTGACTCCATCAGGGCCGCGGGCGCGGTCGTCCGGCGCGGCGACCTGGTGGCCCTCGTCCACCGGCCGGCCTACGACGACTGGAGCTTCCCGAAGGGCAAGCTGCGCAAGGACGAGCATCCGATCGCCGGGGCCGTACGGGAGGTGCGCGAGGAGACGGGCCTCACCGTGGCCCTCGGCCGCTCCCTGCCGCCCGCCCACTACCCGCACAAGGGCCGGTTGAAGCGGGTCGACTACTGGACGGCCCGCGCCGTCTCCGGCCGGTTCGTGCCCGGCCCCGAGGTGGACGAGCTGGTCTGGCTTCCGGTCGAGGAGGCGTACGCGCGCCTGACGTACGCATGGGACGTGCGGCTGCTGCGCGCGCTGACCGCCGCCGCGCCGCCCGAGACCACCCCCCTGATCCTGGTACGGCACGGCAGCGCCGGCTCACGCCAGGAATGGACGGGCGACGACGACCTGCGCCCGCTCGACGAGGAGGGCCAGGCCCAGGCGCGCACGCTGGCCACGGTGCTGCCCGCCTACCTGCCCGCCACCCTGCTCAGTTCCCCGAGCAGGCGGTGCGTCCAGACCCTGCCCGACGGCGACATCCGGCTCGACCCGCTGCTGAGCGAGCCGGGCTACGACCCCGCCAGGACCGCCGAGCTCGTCCGCCGGCTCGACGGCCCCGCGGTCGTGTGCAGTCACGGCAAGGTACTCCCTCCGCTGATCGCCGAGCTCGGCGGAGTGCGCCTGCACCTGCGCAAGGGCGCGTTCGCCGTCGTCCACCGCGCGGACGGGAAGGTCGTCGGCGTCGAGCGTTACCCCGTCTGAACCCCCGCCCACACCTCGGGGAAGTCCGCCTGGGCGCGCTCGGCCGTGGCCCGCTCGATGCCCACCAGCACGCCGTAGGTGAAGGTGTCCTCGCCCGCCTGGCGCGCGGTCTCGGCCTCCTTGGCGAGCGTTTCCTGGGCGACCACCCCGTCCTGGTGCAGTCCGAGCACGTCCTGGATGGATTCGGCGCGCTTGGCCAGATCGCCCATTCCGAGCGCCTCGGCGGTGTACCGGGCGCGTTTGGCCGCCTTGCGCACGTCGTGCATGGCGATCTCACGCTGCTCCGGCTCGGCGATGGTCTGCGCGGTGTCGTACGCCTTCGTCACCCGCTTCCAGTTCTTGTCGGCGATGGCCGGAAGGACGTCGTCGGCGGGCTTCTTCGCCGCCTTGCCGAGCGACGGATCGGCGACCAGCCCGTCGAGCGCGTCGAGCAGGGCGTAGTAGCGCCCGCCGCTCAACGCCTCCCTGATCCTGCCGTAGGCCTCCTCCTCGCGGGCGCCGAGGTCGTCGCCGAGCCGCGCCTGGATCGGACCCACCACCTGCTCGGGCGGCAGGCTCTCCAGGTGACGGGCGAACCTCGCCCTGATGACCTCCAGGTCACGGGCCTCGCCGAGCACGGTGCCGAGCCACTTCAGCTCGTCCTGGAGGTGCACGGTGTCCTGCACGACGGTCTTGAACGCCTTGAGCGCGCTGCGCATCCTGCGGCAGGCGACGCGCATCTGGTGCACCGCGTCCTCCTCCGCCCTGCGCGTGCGCGGATCCTGCGCCAGCAGCGCGTCGACATGTCCCGCCAGGTAGGCGATGACGACGTCGGCGGCGGTGCCGTCGCCGACCTGGACGCGCGCCGGCGGTGCCGGCTTGAGCAGCCTGGCCAGCTTGCTCCCGGTCCCCGCGGGTACGGCTCCCGCCTTGCGCAGCCGCTTGCCGACCTTGGCCAGCAGTTTCGGGTCGCCCTGCTCGAGCAGCTCGGCCTCGACCTCGCGCCAGCGCTCCACGCGCGGCTCATCGCCGAGCACCGTGCCCTTCACCCGGTCGTCGGCCACCTCCACCAGCCCCGACACCACCCGCACGCTCCTGCGGGAGTCGAGCTCGGCCACGGGGGCCAGCGCGGCGCCGCGCGTGTAGGCCTGGACGAGTCCGGCCAGCTCGCTGGGCACGATCTTCGTGCTGCGGGTGAGCGGGAGCTGGATCTCCTGACGGGCGCCCTTGGCCCGGGGCAGCTTGAGGTGCCAGCCGGGATCCGCGCCGCCCCTGCGCCTGCGCAGCGTGATACCCCTGGCGGCCAACCGTAGATCGGGCGTGTCGTAGTAGAGCGCCACGAGTTGGTAGCTTCTCGGCCCGAGAACCTCGCCGAACTTGCTGAGGTCGGGGACTTCGTAATCGTCAGGAACGTCGAACTTGTCTTCGATCTCGATGCCCACTACACCTCGCAAGTGTCGAATTGCGGACAATGATGCCACTGCGCGATGAACAGGAGAAGGCTGATCGGAGCCTCGCTGTCAGGTGGCGGGCAGCACCCTTGCGGTATTCCTACCCATATTCGACCTGTTCAGAAGGCTTTCGGGGCGCTATCGCACCTTCTGACCGACCACGAAGACCCGCCGGAACGGGAAGAGCGTGCCGTACGGCCTGGCCGGATAGGCGTCGTCCAGCAGGCCGGCGAGTTCGTCGAGGAAACGTTGCCGCTCGCCCGCGTCGAGGCGGTCGAAGATCGGGCGCAGGGCCGAACCGGAGATCCAGTTGAGCACCGCGCGCTCGCCCTGGAGGATGTGGACGTAGGTCGTCTCCCAGGCGTCCACCCGCAGTCCGAGGCCGCTGAGCTGGTCGACGTACTCCACCGGCTCGGCCACCGGCCAGGGCCGCTCGAAGTCGCCGAGCCTGTCGCGCCACGCCTCGCTCGCGCACAGCTGCCTGACCAGCACGTGGCTCGGGGCGTCGAAGTTGCCCGGCATCTGGAAGGCGAGCCAGCCGCCCACGCTGAGGTCGTCGACCCACCGCTCGAACAGGTCGCGGTGCGTCGGCACCCAGTGCAGCAGCGCGTTCGAGACGAGCACGTCGACAGGGCGGTCCGGGTGCCACAGAGTGACGTCGGCGACGTCGAAGCGGGCGGTGGTCTTCAGCTCGCGGGCCTTGCTGATCATCGCCGGCGAGGAGTCGAAGCCGTAGACGGTCGCCTCCGGCCAGCGCTCGGCGAGCGTGGCGGTCAGTTCCCCTGAGCCGCAGCCGGCGTCGACGACATAATCGGGGGCATCCGCGTACACGCGTCCGACCAGCTCAGCGTACGGCCGGCCGCGCTCTTCGGCGTACTTCGCGTAGGTCGCCGGGTCCCAGATATCTCTTGACATGAAGATAATTGATATCGAGAGAGATATCTCGATGTCAAGACAGTACACTTTGTGTCATGACGATGGACGAGGTCGACAGGCTCGTGGCGTCCTGGCAGCAGGAGCGCCCCGATCTCGATGTGACGCCGCTGCAGGTGCTGAGTCGAGTCTCCCGCCTGGCCCGCCACCTCGACCGGGCACGGCGCGCCGCCTTCGCCGAACACGACCTCGAACCGTGGGAGTTCGACGTGCTCACCGCGCTGCGGCGGGCGGGCGGGCCGTACGAGCTGTCACCGGGCGCGCTGCTGCGCGCGACCCTGGTCACCTCCGGAACGATGACCAACCGCATCGACCGGCTCGAACAGGCCGGCCTGGTACGGCGACGCCCCGACCCCGAGGACCGGCGCGGAGTGCTCGTGTCGCTGACCGACGCCGGACGGGCCAGGGTCGACGCGGCCTTCGCCGACCTGCTGCGGCGCGAACGGGAACTGCTGGCCGGATTGGGCGGCGACGAGCAGAAGGTCCTGGCAGATCTGCTCCGCACCCTTCTCACACCCTTCGACTCCTGACACCCCGAAACCCTGTCGCGTCCTCGTGCCCCCGGCCACACCCTGGGAAACCTCCAGCGCCCGGCTCTCTGCCCGGCCTTGACCCAGAGAACCTGGAATCCCCGCCTTCGGGAGCCCAGCCTGGGGCGGGTGACCTGGTCGCCGGTCACTCGCCCAGGCGCTCGGCGACCTCCAGCCACTCCGCCTCGACCGCGTCCTTCTCGTTGAGGATCTCGCGCAACTTGCCGTCCAGCTCGCCCAGCTTGGCGTAGTCGCTGGCCGCCTCCGCCATCGCGGCGTGCAGCTTGTCCTCCTGCCCGCTGAGCTTGTCGAGCTGGCGTTCGAGGCGGTTGAGCTCCTTGCGCAGCTCACGCTCCTCCTTCGCCGACAGCCCAGCGGCCTCGACCTTCTCCACCTTCTCGACCGGAGCGGCCGCGGCCGCCGCGGCCGCGCCTGCGACCCGGGCCGTCACCGCCGTGCCCGCCGCCCGCCGTTCGAGGTATTCGTCGACCCCGCCGGGCAGCAGGGAGAGCCGCCCATCGCCCAGCAGCGCCACGCACCTGTCGGCCACGCGCTCCAGGAAGTAGCGGTCGTGGCTCACCAGCACCAGGGTGCCGGGCCAGCCGTCGAGCAGGTCCTCCAGCTCGTTCAGCGTCTCGATGTCGAGATCGTTGGTCGGCTCGTCGAGCAGCAGCACGTTCGGGTCGTCCATGAGCAGGCGCAGCAGTTGCAGCCGCCGCCGCTCGCCGCCGGACAGCTCACCGACCACCTTCCACTGCGCCTCGCCCTTGAAGCCGAGACGTTCGAGCAGCTGGGAGGCGGTCCACTCCCTCTTGCCGAGCTGCACGTACTTGCGGATCCGCTCCACCGACTCCAGCACCCGCAGCGTCGGGTCGACCTCGGCCAGCTCCTGCGACAGGTACGCCAGCCGTACCGTGCGGCCCGTGACCACGCGGCCCGCGTCCGGCTTGACCTGGTCGGCCAGCAGGCGCAGCAGCGACGACTTGCCGGAGCCGTTGACCCCGATCAGCCCGATGCGGTCGCCCGGCCCGAACTGGTAGGTGCACCGCTCCAGCACCAGCGGGCCCATGCCGGGCCCGCCCGCGTGGAGCGTGACGTCCTCCAGGTCGTAGACCGTCTTGCCGAGCCTGGCCGCCGCGAACTTCATCAGCTCGACGGTTTCCCTCGCCGGCGGCTCGTCGGCGATCAGCGCCTGCGCGGCCTCGATCCTGAACTTCGGCTTCGACGTACGCGCGGGCGGACCCCGGCGCAGCCAGGCGATCTCCTTGCGCATGAGGTTCTGGCGGCGCTCCTCGGCGGCCTGCGCGATGCGCGCCCGCTCGGCCTTGGCCAGCACGTAGGCGGCATAACCACCCTCGTAGCGCTCCACCCTGCCGTCGACGACCTCCCACGTCCGGGTGGACACCGCGTCGAGGAACCACCTGTCGTGCGTCACGACCAGCAGCGCGCTCCTGCGCTGCGCCAGGTGCGCCGCCAGCCAGGCGATGGCCTCGATGTCGAGGTGGTTGGTGGGCTCGTCGAGCAGGATCAGCTCGTGCTCGTCGATGAGCAGCTTCGCCAGCGCCGTACGCCGCCGCTCCCCGCCGGACAGGTCGCCGACCGGGCTCTCCAGATCGAGATCGCCGATCAGGTTGGCGAGGATCTCCCTGATCGTCTGGTCACCCGCCCACTCGTGCTCGGCCCTGGCGCCCAGCACCGTCTCGTGAACGCTCTTGCCGGGATCGAGGTCGTCACGCTGCGACAGCAGACCGACCCGCAGACCCCTGTTGTGCGTCACCCGCCCGGAGTCGGGCTTCAACCCGCCCGCGACCACGGACAGCAGTGTCGTCTTGCCGCCGCCGTTACGCCCGACGACGCCGATGCGCTCACCGGCCTCGATACCGAGAGAGACGTCGGCGAGCAGCGGCTTGGGCCCGTAGGCGTGGGAGACCGACTCGAGATTGACCAGATTCATCGTCCCCAAGGGTACGGACTACCGCCCCATTTGGCTAAGCGACCAAGCACTCGGCGGTACGGCAGCCTCACGCAGCCCTTGCCTGACCCCCGGACCGCCTGCCCTCCGAGCCCGCGCCGCCAGCCCTCTCCGCCCGCGCCGCCAGCCCTCCAGGCCCCGCACCGCCAGCCCTCCGGCCCCCGCCGCCAGCCCTCTCCGCCCGCGCCGCCCGCTCTTTCGGCTCGTATCGTCTGCCGAACGCCCGCCACGACGTCGCAAGCCGCAGGACCCGTCGTCCGCCGTCGGCGGCCACACCACGCAGCTCAGCACGTGCCCTTTCCGACGCCACCATCCCGGCCCCGGACGCGACCTCGCCAGACGCGGTCGGCTCCTCACAGCCCCATCCGGCGTCACCATCCTGGCCCCAGGCGCGACCTCGCCACACCCACCCGGCCAGCTCCCCACGGCACTATCCGGCGCCGCCGTCCCGACCAGGACACCACCTGGCAAGAGCCCCGGTCACACGCGAGACGGCCGTCTCCCGGCCGGTCACACGATCGAAGCGCCCGCCACGGGGCCGTAGGCGGGCACCGCCGTACGGCACACGCCCTCCTCGACGAGCGCCACCGCCAGCTGTCGCGCCTGCTCCTCGTCAGCGACCAGGAACGCGCACGTCGGCCCCGACCCCGACACGATCGCGCCCAGAGCGCCCCGCGCCTGACCCGTCCCCAGCGTGCGCGCCAGCGAACCACGCAGCGACAACGCCGCCGGTTGCAGGTCGTTGACCAGCTCCGCGCCGAGCGCCCGCGCGTCGCCCTTCTTCAACGCCGTCAGCAGCGCCTCGCTCGCCTGCGGCCACGGCACCTGTTCGCCCCGTGTCTCCCGCAGCCGGTCGCACTCGGCGTAGACCTTCGCCGTCGACAGGCCGCCGTCGGCGATGGCGAACACCCAGTGGAACCGCCCGTCCGTCGGCAGCTCGGCCAGCTGCTCACCTCTGCCGGTGCCGACCGCCGTACCGCCCAGCAGCGAGAACGGCACGTCGCTCCCCAGGTCGGCCGCGATCTCCATCAGATCCTCGCGCGGCAGCCCCAGACCCCACAGCTCGTTGCAGGCCACGAGGGCGCCCGCCGCGTCCGCGCTGCCACCGGCCATGCCGCCCGCCACCGGGATCGCCTTGCGGATCACGAGCTCGACCCCGTACGTCCTGCCCGCGTGCCTCGCCAGCGCCCTGGCCGCCTGGATCGCGAGGTTGCCGTCGTCGACCGGCACCTGGTCGGTCCACTCACCCTCGACCTTCACGGAGACGGTCTCCGACTCCTTCGCGATCACCTCGTCGAAGACGGAGACGGCGAGGAAGACGTTCACCAGGTCGTGGTAGCCGTCATCCCGCAGCGGGCCCACGGACAGCTGCACGTTGACCTTTGCGGGCACCCGGACGGTCACGGAACTCATCGATCTTCTGTCACTCTCGTCGCCTGGTGGGTCAAGGCCTTCGATGCTAGCGGTGCCCACCCACCGGCCACACAATTCCATGCCCGGCCTTGGGGGTTTCGAGCGGCATGCCCTGGAAGTGCGGTTTCCCGGCGAGCGAGAGCGGTGCGGAGCCCCGGGAACTGCGGTTCCGCAGAGGACGTGGGCAGTACGGAGCCAAGGGAACTGGCGTGGACAGTACGGAGTCACGGGAAGCGCGGTTCCGGAGCGGGCAAGGGCAGTGCGGAGTCACGGGAGGTGCGGTTTCAGAGAGGGCGAGGGCAGTTCGGGGTCCCAGGCATCCGCGGGGCCAAAGAGGCATGCGGTGACAATCGCCCGGATGGAGACACGGAAGGCGGGTGGAGTCGTGAAGGGGCCAGCTCGCGAGGACGTGGAGTGGGTTCTGAGGGGTCTCGGGGCTGTGTCACGGGCCCGGACCGGGCGAGTGGGCTGGGCGACTGATCTCGGGCGGGCGGGACTGAGCGGCTGGACTCGGGCCGGCGGGACCGAGCAGGTCATCTCGGGCGGGCGCGACTGGGCGGCTGATCTCGGGCGGGTGGCGCGGGCATATCCTGCCGACGGCGAGGTCCCGCCGGAGGCAACCAGTACAGACGAGGTGAAACCGATGTCTCAGGTGACGGTCATCGAGGTTCCGCAATGGCAGGGCTCGGGCTCCCGTACGGCTCGGCGACTGGTCGAGGGGGCAGGACTGCTCGCCGCGATGGTGCCGAACGCCGCGCGGCACCGGGTGGAGGTCGCGGACGGCGACTCGCCCGCCGCCTTCGCCGTCACGGCGACCAGGGCGAGGGCAGCGGTTGACGGCGTCGGGGACGGGCTCGTGGTCACGGTGGGCGGGGACTGCGGGGTCGAACTGGCGCCCGTGTCCGCCGCCCTCGACCGGTACGGCGAGCGCCTGGGCCTCGTCTGGTTCGACGCGCACGGCGACCTCAACACTCCGGCGTCGTCCCCGTCCGGCGCCTTTCACGGGATGATCCTTCGCGCGCTCACCGGCGAAGGGCATGACGAGTTGCTGCCGGGACGAGCCATCAGTCCCGGCAGGGTGGTCCTGGCCGGGGCGCGTGACCTGGATCCCGGCGAGCGGGGCTTCATCGCCGACAGCGGCCTCACCCATGTGACCGTGGCCGAGCTGTCCGACCCGGCGATCCTGGTGGAGGCGGTGGCGGCCACCGGGGCTGAGGCCGTTTACGTGCATATCGACCTCGATGTGCTGGATCCTGGGGTGTTCGCGTCCGTGGGCAGTCCTGCGCCGGGCGGGTTGCAGCCCGATCACCTCCTCAAGCTGGTCGCGGCGCTGGTGGAGCGCTTCGAGCCGGCCGGGCTCGGCATCACGGAGTACGAGCCCGTTCGGCTGGAGGACCAAACACTCCTCAGCCCGCTGATCGCGACGCTCGTCGCCAGAGCCTCCTGACCCACGCTCCGATTCGGTCCGCTGATCACGACGATCCTCACCACGGACCTGTCCCGCGATTTGGCCCCCAGGTCGCGGCGCTCGTCTTGGCCACCCTGGTGGCGACGCTTGTCACCGACGCCTCCTTGCCAGCTCTGCAATCGGCCGGGCAGCACTGCGCCGCTTCCTCCCCCTGTCGCCCTTGGTGCCGATTCCGGCGCGTGAGAACCCCGATGGCCAGTGGCCCGTAGGCGCTGCAGCGACCCGTCGGCAGTGTCCGCCGTCGTCCGTCACCATGGTCGGCAGTATCCGAATGTTGACCACTCCCGGACGTGCCCAGCATGACCAGGGCGTGCCCAGCACGACCAGGGCGAGCATGACCAGGGCGTGCCCAGCGTGACCAGGGCGTGCCCATGTGTCCTGGAGACGCCTCCGCAGGTCCCTGGTCACGGAACCCAACCCATGGCTTCCCTACGCAGGGCTGATCTCAGGGCCCCTTGACCAGGGACGGGAGGTCAGGCCGGTTCCTTGCGATTTACCCCGGCGCTTTCGTCATTGACGTGCTGGGTCCTCGCGGGTCGTCTGGGGGATGCGCGGCCCAGGCGACCCGCAGGTTTCCTCGGGTCAGCCGGGGCGGACGGCGCCTCGGTAGCGGGCGCGGTAGTAGGCCGAGGCCAGGAAGTTGGTCTTCTTGACCACGTCGCCGGTCTTGGGGGCGTGGATCATGATGCCGTCGCCCAGGTAGAGGCCCACGTGGGTGGGGTCACCGGTGCCGCCGCCGAAGAACACCAGGTCACCCCGGCGCAGGTCGGGCAGCATGACGCGTTTGCCCTGTCGGAACTGCGTGCCGGTGTAGTGGCCGAGCCGTACGCCTGCTCTCGACCAGGCGTAGAGCGTCAGGCCCGAGCAGTCGAAGCCGATGGTTCCCGCGCCTCTGCCTATGCCCCGGCTCGGTCCAGAGGGAGTGCCGCCGCCCCAGGAGAACGGGGTCCCCAAGCGGGCGATCGCCGCGCCGGCGGCCGTGTCGCCCTTGGTTCGGGTGGCGCGTGGTTTGCCGGTGCCGGGTGTCGTCTTGCGCGGTCTGCCCGTGCCTCGCGGTGTGCTGGGGCGTCGACGCTCGCGCGGGGCACGGACGCCGGGGCGACGAGGAGCCACCTGATCCGCGCCACGTCCATCGGGTGACCCCACACGCCCGAACGCATCAGGCCGCACTACTACCCATCCGGAGGCATCGCGATCTCGCCACATCAGCCACCTGGGAAGCCGCATCAGCCATCCGGGGACAGGACTCCCGGGCCGCACCACCCAGCGGGGATGACGATCCGACCGCGCGAGCCACTCACGGACAGGGCGTCCTGACGGCACCACCCGTCCGAAGGCACCGATATCCGACCTGACCTGCCACCCGCGGGTAGGACTCCCTGGCGGCACCACCCATCCGAAGGCGTCGGGATCTCGCCGCACCAACCACCCTGCGACAGGACGCCCGGGCGGTACTCCCCGGACGTGGTCGGCGAGATCTGATCGCATCAACCACCCGGGGGCAGGATGCCCGGGCGGTGCTTCCCTGCCGTGAGCGGGGAGAGTCGGCGGCACCGGCCAGGCGGGGGCGGAGCGGTCTTGGGGTGAGGCCCATGCGGGGATGGGATGGTCAGGCCGCGCCACCTCGTCGAGGGCTACATGATCTGGGAGGACTGTCCATCGGGGGACAAGGTGATCGGGTGGGAGCGGTCGCCCCGGCGCTGAGCGACCAGGGGGTAGGGGCCAGCGGGACGGCAGGGCCCATGAGGTGTGGGGTGAGGTGCCCGGCGGGGACCAGGAGGTGTTCGGTGAGGTGCCCGGCGGACGCTTCCAGGTGGGGATGCGGGCGGCCCAGGCGGTGAGCCAGTCGGCGTCGGTGGCGGGAATGCGCATCACCGGCCAGCGGGTCGCTGATGCGCACGTATGCGAGGACAGGACGACCGTTGTGTGGGCATGGTCGCCGGGCGGCTTGACCGTGCCGGGGCACGGCGGCATGGCGAGGGCGGCCGCCGTCCCCGGCGAGGCGCCCAGCGTGGCGAGAAAACCGATGGTGAGCCACATCAGAACCTCCTGAGCCGTGGAAGGAAGGCTCAGGATCGTGTGGAGTGGCTTGGGTGGGAGGGGCCGAGCGGCGTTCTGTGGATATGGGCGCTCGCCGGCGCACCGGCTGTGGACAGGGCGACGGCAGCCGCAGCGGCCGGCGGGGCGAACCGACGATCCACCCCGAGCCGACGATCCACCCGGAGGCGACGATTCACCCCGAGGCGACCCACGCCTACAGGCGGAGGCACGCCCCAACGTGACCCACACACCAGGCAACCCACACCCTGGCCGACGGCCGCGCCCGGACCAGGGCATCCCAACCGACGGCCGGCAACCCGACCGACGGCCCGCGCCCAGACCGTGGTCCGACCGACGGCCCGCCCCGCCCCGCCCCGCCTCAAGGATCTACGCCCCGGTCAACAGCCCGCGGCCCGATCAACAGCCCGCGGCCCGATCAACAGCCCGCGGCTCGACCAACAGCCCGCAGCCCGACCAACAGCCCGCAGCCCGATCAACAGACCCTGCCCCGACCAACAGACCGCAGCCCGACCACGAGCCCGCGCCCCGGGCGAGAACCCACGCCGACGCGAAGAGACGGAAGCCGAACCTCATCCCGTCAGGTGTTCCGCGATCCGGGCGAAGGCCACGATGTCCAGTTGCTCGCCCCGTGTCGAAGGTTCCACCCCCGCCGCCCGTAGCGCCTCCTCCGCCCGCGCCGCCGTACCGAACAGCGAGGCCAGCGCGGCCCTGAGCGTCTTGCGCCGCTGCGCGAAGGCGGCGTCGACCACGGAGAAGACCTGTTCGCGGGTCGCCGACGTGGCGGGCGGGTCGCGCCGTTCCAGGGAGACCAGGCCGGAGTCGACGTTCGGCACCGGCCAGAACACCGTCCGGCCGACGGGCCCGGCTCTGCGCACGTCGGCGTACCAGGCGGCCTTGGCGGACGGCACGCCGTACACCTTGGAGCCGGGCGGGGCGGCGAGCCGGTCGGCCACCTCGGCCTGCACCATGACCAGGCCCTTGCGCAGCGAGGGCAGCGCCTCCAGCAGGTGGAGCACCACGGGCACCGAGACGTTGTAGGGCAGGTTGGCGACCAGGGCCGTCGGGACGTGCCCGCCGAAGTCGTCCAGGCCGACCTTCAGCGCGTCGGCCTGGACGACGGTCAGCTTGTCGCCGAGGCCGCGGGTGTCGACGGTCAGCGGAAGCTGGGTGGCCAGGACGGGGTCGATCTCCACGGCGACGACGTGGGCGGCCTCGGGCAGCAGCGCGAGGGTGAGCGAGCCGAGCCCAGGGCCGACCTCGATCACCACGTCGTCGGGCGACAGCCCGGCCGTGCGCACGATCCGCCGGACCGTGCCGCCGTCGATCACGAAGTTCTGGCCGAACTTCTTGGTCGGACGAAGGTCCAGCTTGTCGGCCAAATTACGTATTTCTACCGGGCCTAGCAGGCTCACAATGGCACTCCCCATGTCACACATTCAGTCTCCAGCATCCCCGACGCTACGAAGAACCCGGCAGGAGGAGGAGGATGGGATGAACGACGAAGGGACGTCCCTGATGGAGCCGACGGGCGCCACTCCACTGCGTCCGGCTGACGCGCGTGAGATCGGTCCATACCGCCTGCTCGGGCGGCTCGGCGAAGGCGGCATGGGAACGGTTTTCCTGGCGATCGCACCAACAGGGCGGCCGGTCGCGGTCAAGGTGGTGAAGACCGAATTCGCCCACCAGGAGGGCTTCAACGCGCGGTTCCACGCGGAGGTCGACAACGCGCGCAGGGTGGCGTCGTTCTGCACCGCGCAGGTGCTCGACAACGGCAACGACGGCGTGGGCAGGCCGTACCTGGTGACCGAGTACATCTCGGGCGTGCCGCTGTCGGACCAGATCACCAAGTACGGCGCGCTGGAGCCGGGCGCGCTGCACGGCGTGGCGCTGGGGGTGGCGGCGGCGCTCGCCGCGATCCACGTGGCGGGGCTGGTGCACCGTGACCTGAAACCGGCCAACGTGATCCTGTCGATGTCGGGGCCCAGGGTGATCGACTTCGGCATCTCGCGCGCCCTCGACCGTGAGAGCAACTTCACGTTGTCGGGTGAGCTGCTGGGCAGTCCTGGCTGGTGGGCGCCCGAGCAGGTGCGCGGACAGCAGGTGACGCCCGCGGCCGACATCTTCGCCTGGGGCTGCCTGGTGGCGTTCGCGGGCAACGGCCGCCACCCTTTCGGGCGCGGCGACGCCATCACGCTGGCGACCAGGGTGCTGCACCAGGCGCCGGACCTGGGGGCGCTGCCGGCACCGCTCAACGACCTGGTACGGCAGGCCACCGCGATGGACCCGCTCCAGCGGCCGACCGCCCAGGACCTGCTGATCGCGCTGGTCGGCGGGCGCGTCCCCAGCGCCGACCCGCCCACGGTGGTCGCCGGAGAGCTCCTCGGCCAGGCGTGGCGGCCCCCGCCGAACGTCGTCAACGAGCCCGACGCCACCGAGGTGCTGTCGACGACGTTCGCCGCGCAGCCGTTCACCGAGGTGCCGGCCAGGCCGGTCACTGTCGCCGCGGAAGGCGGCAAGCCGACGACCAAGCGCTGGCTGGTCGCCGCGGTCGCGGCGGGAGTGGCGCTGGTGACCACCATCGCGATCCTGATCGCCAGCGGCTCGTCGCCCTCGCCGGTGGACCGGCCGACCGAGGGGTCCGTCGCCTCCCGGGCGACGGCGCCCACCGACGTCGGCAAGCGGTTCACGCTCGGCACCGGGTTCGACGATCCGCAGCTGATCGTCTCCCAGCGGCCCGCCTGCGGGCTCGCCGACTACGGCGGCAGCCGGCCCGTCACCGGCCGGTTCTGCGTGGTCAAGTGGACGTTGGTGAATCCCGGTGGTACGGCACGCGCCGTCGGCACGCCGTCCGTCACCCTGCTCGACGACCGGGGCGCCCGCCACCAGGCCACCAGCCTGTCCAGCGCGGTTCCCCAGTCCATCCCGGCGGGCGGGCGCATCGACGGGACGTTCGTGTTCGACCTGCCGCCGCAGCGGCTGCCGGCCGTGCTGTCGGGCACCATGCTGCAGGGCGGGAAGGAGATCGAGGTGCGGCTGTCATGACCCGCGTACTCCTGGCCGCCGCCCTCCTCGCAGCCGGTCTGACCTCGGGAAATGGTGGCGCGGTCGCCTCGTCGGCGATGGCCTGCACGGGCGACGCGGCGGTGGGCGACCCGTTCGACGGGCCGGGCGCGGTCCACCTCATCTCCAACGGCAAGGTGGTGCCCCTCAAGCCGCCCGCCCTCCAGGAGAACGACGGGTTCGGCTGGTCGGTGGCGTTGGGCGAGGTCGACGGCGACGGCTGCACCGATCTGCTGGTCGGCGCGCCGTACACCGACGTGGAGGGGCTGGCCGACGCGGGGGTCGCCTACCTGCTGTCCAGGGGCACCTGGAAGACGCTGGTGTCCCCCGAGCCGCAGGCGGACGCGCATTTCGGCTGGTCGGTGGCGGCCAAGGGGGCGCTGATCGCCGTGGGCGCGCCGTACGAGGACACGGGTGATCTGGCCGACACGGGCTCCCTCTACGTCGGGCAGGGCGAGAGCACGCTGCGCAAGATCGACCAGGCGCCCCCGGAGGTGCCGGGGAGCCCCGAGGTGGGCGACCAGTTCGGCTGGGCGCTGGCCTTCGGCAAGGACAACAGCCTGATCGTGGGCGCGCCGTACGAGAACGACGACGGCGCGGGCGTCCAGAACGGTCAGGGGAAGCTCGACTCCGGCTCGGTGGTCCTCATCGCCGACGTGACCGCGCAGAAGCTGTCGGGTGTCAGGTGGGAGCCGCCCGACCGGAAGGCGGGCGACAGGTTCGGCTACGCGGTGGCCTACGCCGAGGGCGCGGGCATCGCGGCGAGCGCGCCGCAGGGCGGCTTCGTGCAGTTGCTCGACGCAGCGGCCAAGCCGGTCAAGAAGGTGACGGGTACGGGCGCCTTCGGGTTCTCGCTGGCCGGTTCCAAGGACGGCAGGCTCGCGGTCGGCGCCCCCGACGAGGGCGGCACGGGAGCCGTGGTGATCCTGTCGGCCAAGGACGGCACCGAGGAGCGCCGCGTGGTCTCCCCGCGGGGCGGCCGGTTCGGCTGGTCGGTGGCCTTCACGGGCAACCGCCTGCTCGCCGGGGCGCCCGACGCTCCGCCGTACGGCGTGGCGGGCCTCGCGGGGCGCAACGAGGACACCGTCCAGGTGCTCGCGCCGCCGGAGGGTGTCGAGTTCGGCGCGTCGGCGGCGGGCTGAGCCGGTCGGTCGAACAGCCCGGCGCCGCGGTGTAGCCACTGCCCCTGCCGGTTGGGGAGCGCGTCGTCGTCCTCCAGCCATCACCCGCGCAAGGCCGACCGAGCAGGGGCGGAGATCATCGGAACATGCCGAAGGCAGCCTCTCCGTTGGCGTTCACGGCCGCGCACAGATCGTCCACCGGCATGTCCTTGACCTCGGCCAGGCAGCGCAGGGTGAGCGGGATGAGGTAAGGGGCGTTGGGCTTGCCGCGGTGCGGCGCCGGCGGCAGGTACGGCGCGTCGGTCTCCACCAGGATCAGCTCCTTGGGCGCCACCCTGGCCGCCTCCCGCAGGTAGCCGGCGTTCTTGTACGTCACCGGACCGGAAAACGACATGAAATATCCGGCTTCGACGCACTTTTTGGCCATTTCGGCGTCGCCGGAGTAGCTGTGGAAGACCACCCGGTCGGGCGCCCCCTCCGCCGCGAGCACCTTCAGCACGTCGTCATGGGCGTCGCGGTCGTGGATGACCAGCGCCTTGCCGGTCCGCTTGGCGATCTCGATGTGCGCGCGGAAGCCGGCGTGCTGGTCGTCCTTGGACGCCCAGTCGCGGAAGTAGTCGAGCCCCGTCTCGCCGACCGCCCGCACGTCGGGCTCACCCGCCAGCGCCTCGATCTCGACCAGCACCTCCGGCGTGGCGGCGTGCGCCTCGTTCGGGTGGATCGCCACGCCCGCGTAGACGTCGGCGTGGGCGGCCGCCACCCGTGCGCCCCACACCGAGGACGGCAGGTCGTAGCCGATGGTCACGAGCGTGCGCACACCCACCGCGCGCGCGTCGGCCAGGATGCTCTCCACGCTGGCGGAGGCCGCCTGCGCGGCCTGGGCCACCGGATCGCCGGAGGAGGCCTGCCGGTTGCCCACCATGATGTCGAGATGGCAGTGGCTGTCGAAGACGGGCGTGGCCAGCGGCTCAGGCGCGGCGGGAAGCTTGCTCACCCACCCCAAGGTACCGGGACCGTCCCGGGGATACGGCCCGCAGGTGTACGGCAAGACGCCCTGGATACCGGGCCTCCCCTCGCTAAACTCGGACACCTGCACACAGGCGGGAGTGTCATGTCCGTGGTAGAAGCCGTCCGCAGCGTCTGGTCACCCGGCGACAAGGTGATGGAGTTCTCCACGGGCGAGGGGCGTCCTCCCGCGGTCACCACCTACACCACTCCCTCCCTGGGCATGCGACGGCACCGCCTGCTGCTGACCGTGCTCACCCTCACCGCCCTGGCCGTCGGGCCGCTCGCGGTCGCCTTCGGCGTCGCCTGGGCACCACCGATCATGCTCGCCCCGATCATCCTTCTCGGCGGGCTCCAGCTCAGGCTGCCCGCCCTGGCCGTCGTCCTGACGGCCTCGGCCGTCTCCGCCCTCGTCACGCTGACCGTCAAGGTCGAGATCGCGCAGCTGGTCATCCTGGCGGCGGTGGCCGTCCTCGCCGTGTTCCTGGCCTACACGCGCGACGGCGTCGGCATCCACGGCCTGCGCGGCGACCACGCGCTCATCCAGCTGAAAGCGCAGCTCAGGGCGATCAACCAGATCCCGCCGCTGCCCCGAGGATGGGGCCGCAAGGTCGCCCTGCAGGCCGCGCCCGGTGCACTGTTCGGCGGCGACTTCCTCGTCTCGCACCTGGAGGACTCCCGCCTCCAGCTCGCCCTCGTCGACGTGTCGGGCAAGGGCAACGACGCCGCCGCCCACGCGCTGATGCTGTCGGGCACCTTCGGCGGGCTGCTGAGCACCGTGCCTGCCGCACGCTTCCTGCCCGCCTGCGACGACTACCTGGCCCGCAAGGGCGGAGAACGCCTCGTCACCGCCGTCCACCTGGACCTCGACCTGAAGAGCGGCGCCTACACCGTCACCTGCGCGGGCCACCCGCCCGCCGCCCAGTACTTCGGCGGCAGCGGCACCTGGCAGCCCGCCGCCGCGCAGGGCGTCGCCCTCGGCGTGGTGGACAACCCGGCGCGGGCCGGGGCGGAGGGCACGCTCGGTAAGGGCGACGCGCTCATGCTGTTCACCAACGGCCTCTGGGGACCGCGCGCCGACCCCGACACCGGCCTCGACCGGATCCTCGGCGCGGCCCACTCCCTCGTGCGGGAAGGCTTCGGCGAGACCGCCACGCTGGTCAAGACCGTCCGCAACCGCGAGGACGACTCCGCCCTGGTCGTCATCTGGCGCACCTGACCCGACGCGCCGGCCGCCGAGAGGCGGGACATCCGCGCCCGGTCGTGCGGCTCGACGGCCGAGCCCTCCGCCGCCTCTCGTCGTTCCGGGGGAAGGCTCTCGTCGTCTTGAGGGAACGCCCTCGTCGTCCTGAGGGAAGATGGATGGCATGACGCCCCGGAGGGTGAAGGTCATCGGCGACCTCTACCACGGACACGTCCCGCCCGGTGCCATCTACGTCGGGCGGGCGTGTCCGGGCCTGCCCGCCAGCCCCTACCGCAATCCGTACCCCATCAAGAACCGCGGGCGGGAAGAGGCTCTCCGGCTGTTCCGCCGCTACCTCGACGAGCACCCGGAGCTGGTCGAGCAGGCTCGCCGCGAGCTGGCAGGGCACGACCTCGCCTGCTGGTGCAAACCGGACGAGCCCTGCCATGCCGACATCTGGCTGGAGATCCTGGCCGACGACGGGTGAGGTCACGTGGCCGGCCCCTGGTTTGTCGGTGCCCGGTGCCAGACTCCTTGCGCATGAGCGACGATGTGCGGCTGCGGGATGTCGAGGAAACCGACCTGGAGCTGTTCTTCCAGCAGGAACAGGACCCGGAGGGGGAGTACTGGGGCCGGGGCATCGGCACGGCGGCGCTGGGCCTCTTCCTGCGGCAGGAGCGGACCCGCCCGCTCCATGCCGACCCCTTCGCCGGCAACACCGGCTCGGTGCGGTTGCTGGAGAAGCACGGCTTCCAGCGCACCGAGACGGTCCGGTACGGCGAGCACGACCACATCATGCTCGTGCTCCGCGACGAGGGCTGAGCAGCCGAGCGCCCTCCGCGTGACCGCGGAGGGCGGGGACGGCGCTTCCTACTCCGCGCTCTCCAGGCGCGGGAAGAGGATCTCGCCCTTCACGATCCGCGAGCCCGCGGGCAGCCGGCCCCACTGCCCGGCCTCGCTCACGCGCTGCTCCGCCAGCGCCCCCAGGTGCTCCTCGGCGCCCAGCGACGCCCACAGCTTCTCCGCCGTGGCCGGCATCACCGGGTTGAGCAGCACGGCCACCGCGCGCAGCGACTCGGCCGCGGTGTAGAGGATCGTCGCCAGCTTGGCGCGGCCCTCGTCCGAGGTGTCCTTGGCCACCTTCCACGGCTCCTGCTCGCTGAGGTAGCCGTTGACCAGCCGCACGAAGTCGAAGATCGCGCCGAGACCGCCGACGAAGTCGAGGTCGTCGCCGATCGCCTTGTCGGCCTTGGCGACGGCCTCGGCCAGCGCGGCCGCGACGGCCTCCTCCCGGACGGCGGCCGCGGGCAGCTCGCCGTCGAAGTACTTGCCGACCATGGCCGCCACCCTGGAGGCCAGGTTGCCGAAGTCGTTGGCCAGCTCGGAGGTGTAGCGGGCGGCGAAGTCCTCCCACGAGAACGAGCCGTCCTGGCCGAACGGGATGGCCCGCAGGAAGTAGTAGCGGTAGGCGTCGACGCCGAAGTGCGCGGTGAGCTGCTGCGGCGAGATGCCGGTCAGGTTGGACTTGCTCATCTTCTCGCCGCCGACCATGAGCCAGCCGTTGGCGAAGACCTTGCCGGGCACCGGCAGCCCGTTGGCCATCAGCATGGCGGGCCAGATGACCGCGTGGAAGCGGAGAATGTCCTTGCCCACCAGGTGGACGTTGGCCGGCCAGATCTGCTCGAAGCGCGCGGGGTCGGAGCCGTAGCCGACCGCGGTGGCGTAGTTGAGCAGGGCGTCGACCCACACGTAGATGACGTGCTTGTCGTCCCACGGGATCGGGATGCCCCAGTCGAAGGTGGAGCGGGAGATGGACAGGTCCTGCAGGCCCTGCCGGACGAACTGCACGACCTCGTTGCGCGCCGAGGCGGGCTGGATGAAGCCGGGGTTGGCCTCGTAGAAGTCGAGGAGGCGCTCACCGTACTCGGAGAGCTTGAAGAAGTAGTTGTCCTCGCGCAGCCACTCGACCGGACGCTTGTGGATCGGGCAGAGGTCGCCCTCCAGCAGCTCGCCGGGGGTCTTGAACTCCTCGCAGCCGACGCAGTAGGGGCCCTCGTAGCCACCCTTGTAGATCTCGCCCTTGTCGTAGAGGTCCTGGACGAACTCCTGGACCCGCTCGGTGTGGCGCTTCTCCGTGGTGCGGATGAAGTCGTCGTTGGCGATCTCGAGGTGCCGCCAGAGCGGCTTCCACGCCTCCTCGACCAGCTTGTCGGCCCACTCCTGCGGCGTGACGCCGTTGGCCTCGGCGGTGCGCATGATCTTCTGGCCGTGCTCGTCGGTGCCCGTCAGGAACCACACCTGCTCGCCACGCTGGCGGTGCCAGCGCGTCAGCACATCGCCCGCGACGGTCGTGTAGGCGTGGCCCAGGTGAGGAGCGTCGTTGACGTAGTAGATCGGCGTGGAGACGTAGAACATGACACCAAGACTAAGGCTCGGGCCAAGCGTCTTGCGCGGCATCGCGAAGGATGCCGCGCCGTGCCCGGCCGGTCTTCACCCCTGGGGGGCGGAGGACTGCTCCCTGGTGACGGCCTCGGCCGCCTCTTCGGCCGCCTTGGCGGCGATGTCGGTGGCCGTCTCCTTGGTGCGCCTGATGCCCAGGATGCTGACGAACAGGGCGGCGAAGATGGTCTGGAAGCTCATGATGAGCGCGGTGGCCGAGGGGACGACGATCCGCAGCGACTCGCGCGGGTCGAGCGCGCCGAAGCTGCGCACCTGCCAGTGGACCAGCGACAACACCAGTCCGACCAGACCGGCCAGGGCGAGCAGGCCGCCGACGACCAGCCCCTTCTCCAGCGTCACGATGCTGATCAGTTTGCGGACGCGTGGAGATTCCGGGAGGAATCCCTCCTCGGCCGCATAGACCTTGGTGAAGAGGGCGAACAGCGCCGCCTGGAAGCCGATCACCACCGCGGCGGACGCGCCGACCAGCGTGTCGACGTCGAAGGCGAGCTCGCCGATCTTCACCGGCCCGAACGTCAGCGCGGCGCCCGCGACCAGGCCGATCGCCATGAGGACCAGGCCGGGGATGAAGAAGAGCCACTTGGGGCTGTACAGCAGCAGGAAGCGCAGGTGGCGCCAGCCGTCACGCCAGGAGCGCAGGTGCGGCGGCCTGGAGCGGCCGTCGGGCGAGAGCGTGGTGGGCACCTCGCGCACGTCGAGGCCCTGCAGGGTGGACTTCACCACCATCTCGCTGGCGAACTCCATGCCGCCGGTCTGCAGCCCGAGGCGCAGGATCGAGTCGCGACGGAAACCGCGCAGGCCGCAGTGGAAGTCGCCGATGGCGCTGGGGAAGAACAGCCTGCCGACGAACGACAGGACCGGGTTGCCCAGGTAGCGGTGCAGCGCGGGCATGGCGCCAGGGGCGATGCCGCCCTTGAAGCGGTTGCCCATCACCAGGTCGGCCCCGTCGCGCAACTGCTCGACGAACGGCAGCAGCGCGGTGAAGTCGTAGGAGTCGTCGGCGTCGCCCATGATGACGTACTTGCCTCTGGCGGCGCGGATGCCGCCCATGAGCGCGTTGCCGTAGCCCTTCGCCTCCACGTGGACCACGCGGGCACCCGCGTCACGCGCGAGCTGTTGCGAGCCGTCCGTGCTGCCGTTGTCGGCGATCAGGACCTCGCCCTCGATGCCGTGCTCCTCCATGCACGCAATAGCCTTGCGTACGCAGACTTCCACGGTCTCTGCCTCGTTGAGGCAGGGCATGACCACCGTCAGTTCCACGTCCAGACCCTTCAGTCACAGCGCTTCCAGCCAACCATCATGCCCTGTGCCCCATGGTGGTCGGGTCAAGTCCCAGAAACGGCTGGCATTCTTTGAGAGAATCTTCGGCGAAGACCCCAATGATAGAATCGGGTTGCTCGGCACTGTCGATGCTGGGCCTACCGCCGGACAGGACTATCCGGTCCTTTGCAACAGGAGCGGTGGAGGTCAAAGCATGGTGAGCGTTGCCGAGAGAACGCGTGTCGAGCCTTCCGCCCCGGGGCGAAAGGCTCGTTTGCTGTCCTACGTGGGCAGACACCGCGTGTTCGTCACCGCCTTCGCGCTGGGCGCGTTGCTGCGGCTCTTCGCGATGCTCGGCTACGGCCCCGCGATGTGGTTCAACGACTCCTACGAGTACGTCTCGGTGGCGTTGCACCCGAGGCCGAGCGCGGTCCGGCCGGACGGCTACAGCTTCTGGCTGATGCTGCTGCGGCCGTTCCACAGCTTCTCCGTGGTGATCTTCACCCAGCACCTCATGGGCCTGGCCACGGGCGTGCTGATCTACGTGTTGCTGCGCAGGAAGTTCGCGCTGCCCAAGTGGGGCGCGACGCTGGCCGCCGTCCCCGTGCTGTTCGACGCCTACCAGATCCAGCTCGAGCAGCTGGTGATGTCCGACACGATGTTCACGCTGCTGGTCGTGGGCGTCATCACGCTGGTCCTCTGGCATCGGCGCATGTCGTGGAAGGTCGGCGTGGTCGTCGGGTTCCTGCTCGCCCTCACGGCGCTGACCCGCTCGATCGGCCTGCCGATCCTCGGCCTGGTCGTCGTCTACATGCTGGTCAAGCGCAGCGGGTGGAAGCCGGTCGTGGCGATGGTCACGGCCTGCGCGATCCCCGTCGTGGCCTACATGACGTGGTTCTACACCGCCTTCGGCAAGTTCGCGATGACCAACAGCGACGGCCTCATCCTGTACATGCGGACGTCGATCTTCGCCGACTGCACCAAGATGAAGCTGGACCTGCCGCGCGAGCTGCCGCTGGCCCTCATGTGCATCGAGGAGCCGGTCAGCGAGCGGATGCCGTACGCGCAGTGGTACCTGTGGGGCACGGGCAGCGGCAAGGACGGCTCGGGCAACGAGGTGCTGCACCGGCTGCCGGGCAAGAAGTTCGACGGCTTCAAGAACGAGCTGGCCCAAGAGTTCGCCAAACGGGCGATCCTGTCTCAGCCGGGCGACTACCTCGCGGTCGTGGCACGCGACTTCATGCGGGCCTTCACCTGGGGCAGGCCGCGCTTCCCCGACTCGAAGACCTTCAACATGTACCAGTTCCGCCCCTACTACGACCTCGACGCGAACGGCCGGCCGCAGCGGCTGCCGAGGTGGAACACGGTGGGCGGGTTCGCCGACACCGACGCCTACATGTACGAGCAGGGGCCGGCCGAGACCAGGATCGTGCAGCCGTGGGCCGACATCATGAGCGCCTACCAGAAGGTGTTCTACCTGCAGGGCGTCATGCTCGGCGGCATCCTGCTGATCGGCCTGGCGGGCGTGGTCGTCAGGTGGCGGAGGCTTGGCGGCCCCGTGCTGCTGCCGTGGCTCGGGGCGTTCGGGCTGATCCTCGCGCCCGCGGCCACGGCGGAGTTCGACTACCGCTACCTGCTGCCCGCCGTACCGCTGGCGTGCCTGGCGGCGGCGATCACGCTCAGGCACGGGATCGGGCTGCGCCGCTCCGCGCTCACACCCAGGAGCGCATCAGCATCCGAGCCCACCACTGTGCGAACGTGATCGTCTCGGCCGACAGGATCGGGTAGAGCCACCCGAAGTTGATCAGGACGACGAGCGCGCAGGCGCCGACGGCCGCCGCTCCTGCGGCCCGCCTGACCGGCGGCGCGCTCGCCGGGCCCAGCGCGATCCCGGCGACGTGCACGAGCGCCAGCACCATGAACGGCACGACGGGGACCATGTAGAACAGGTACATCGTGCGGTTGTCGGCGATCGCGTAGTAGAACCAGGGCAGCCAGCCCGCGCCGTAGCCGAGCAGGACGGCGCCGGCCCGCCAGTCGCGCGAGGAGACGTACCACGCGACGAGCGCCAGCAGCGCGAGCGCGGCCAGGTACCAGAGGGCGGGTGTGCCGACGCCCAGCACCGCCGAGGAGCACTTGTCGGCGCCGCAGCCGGTCGGCGCCGGGTCGCTCGGATAGTAGAAGGACACCGGGCGCTGCAGCAGCGGCCACTGCCACGGCTCCGACATGTACGGGTGCTCCTTCGACAGGCCCGTGTGGTACCCCAGCACCTGGAGCTGGTAGCCGAGCCATGAGCGCAGCGAGTCGAAGACGAAGAAGACCGGGCCCGCCGTCGTGGCCTGCTCCCAGTTGCGCCCCCAGCCCTCCGCCCGCGCGAACCAGCCGGTCCAGCTGAGCAGGTAGACCCCGGCGGGCAGCAGCGCGAGCGCCCCGAGCGCGCCGGTCAGGTCCCGTAGCACCACTCCCCTGTACGGCTGCCGCAGCCCGAGCGCCCGCCGCGCGCCCGCGTCCCACACCAGCGACATGGCGGCGAAGGCGATGAGGAAGAAGATCCCGGACCACTTGACCGCGCACGCGGCTCCCAGGCAGGCGCCGGCGGCCAGCCGCCAGGGCCGGATTCCGAGAGGCGGCCCCAGCGCGGTGGGCAGGGCGGTCGCGTACCACGCCGACAGGCGCTGCCTGGCCGCGTCCCTGTCGACCACCAGGCAGGCGAACCCGGCCAGCACCCAGAACATCAGGAAGATGTCGAGCAGCGCGGTGCGCGAGAGCACGAAGTGCAGCCCGTCGAGCGCCAGCAGCAGCCCTGCCAGGCAGCCGAGCAGCGTGGAGCGGGTCATCCGGCGCGCGACCCTGGCGATGATCAGGATCGACAGCGTGCCCACCACCGCGCCGGCGAAGCGCCAGCCGAACGGGGTCATGCCGAACAGCCACTCGCCGACGGCGATCATCCACTTGCCGAGCGGGGGGTGGGCGACGTACTCGGCGCATTCCGCGACGGTCGGGCACGTCTTCCAGATGTCGAGGTCGCCCCTGAGGATCATCCGGTCGGCGATCGGGTCGTCGGTGGTGCCGAGCGCGAGCCGTTCCGCGCCGAATTTCAGCAGCGCGTAGGCGTCCTTGATGTAGAAGGTCTCGTCGAAGACGACCGCGTGCGGCTCGCCGAGCCGGAAGAACCGAAGGAATCCCCCGAAGGCGGTGACCAGGAGCGGCCCCACCCATCCCCATAACGTATCGACCGGCATGGGGGGAACTAGTCGCCTATTTCCCACCTTGGCACCTTAGGCGGTCGGCGATCTCCTGTGAACCGCGTCGTACAGCTCCCGCTTGGGGACTCCGGCCTCCTTGGCCACCTCGACGACCGCCTGCTTGCGCTGGACGCCCTCGGCCGCGCGCCGGTCGACCTCGGCCACGAGCGCGTCGATGTCGGGAGGGCCCGCGTCGGGGACGTGGCCCGCGACGACCACGGTGATCTCGCCCTTCACCCCCGCCTCGGCCCAGTCGGCGAGCTCGGCGAGGCCGCCCCGCCGTACCTCCTCGTAGGTCTTGGTCAGCTCGCGGCAGACGGCGGCCCTGCGGCCGGGACCGAACGCCTCGGCCATCGCCCGCAGCGCCGCCGCCAGGCGGTGCGGGGCCTCGAAGAACACCATGGTGCGTTCCTCGCCGGCCAGCGCGGCCAGCCTGCGGGCGCGCTCGCCCGGCTTGCGGGGCGGGAAGCCCTCGAAGCAGAACCTGTCGCTGGGCAGGCCGGAGACGGCGAGCGCGGTGGTGACGGCCGAGGGGCCGGGCAGCGCGGTGACCGTGATGCCCGCCTCGACGGCCATGCTGGTCAGGCGGTAGCCGGGGTCCGACACTCCCGGCATCCCCGCGTCGGTGATCACCAGCACCGTGCGGCCGTCGTGCAGCGACTCCATCAGCTCGGTGGCGCGGGCGGCCTCGTTCTGGTCGTAGTAGGAGACGATCCTTCCGCCGATCTCGGCGCCCAGATCGGCGGCCAGCCTGCGCAGTCGCCTGGTGTCCTCGGCGGCGACCACGTCGGCGTTCTCCAGCGCCTCACGTAGTCTTGGTGACGCGTCGCCGACCTGACCGATAGGCGCGCCCGCCAGCACCAGCCTGCCCTGTTCTCTCACCTGGCCATTGTGTCAGGCAGCCCCAAATGGGCGGTGTTTCTTACGTACCTACCGCGTTGGGGCCCCTACGATGTCCGAATGGCCGTGACCGATTTCTCGCACCAGGCCTTCTCCAAAGCAGAGGGCGAGCCTGCGCGATCCCTACGCGACAGGCTGGTCCCGGCCATGCCGGGAAACGTCCTCTGGGGATGGATCGGGCCGCTGGTCGTGGCCGTGTTCGGCGCCGTGCTCCGCTTCACCGACCTCGCTCGGCCCAAGGCCGTGGTCTTCGACGAGACCTACTACATGAAGGACGCCTACTCCCTGCTCACCTGGGGAGTCGAGCGCGTCACCGTCAAGGACGCCGACAAGCTGGTCCTCGCCGGGCGGACCGGTGAGATGTGGAAGCAGTGCGCGGCCGACAAGATCGGCGAGTGCGCCTCCTACGTCGTCCACCCGCCCCTCGGCAAGTGGATGATCGCGGCGGGCGAGTGGCTGTTCGGGCTCAACCCCTTCGGCTGGCGGGCGGCCGCGGCCTTCGTCGGCGCGCTGTCGATCCTGATCATCGCCAGGGTCGCGCGCCGGATGACCCGCTCCACGCTGCTCGGCTGCTTCGCCGGCCTGATGCTGGCGCTCGACGGCCTGACGTTCGTGCTCTCGCGCACCGCGCTGCTCGACGTCTTCCTGATGTTCTGGGTGCTGGCCGGGTTCGCCTGCCTGGTGGTCGACCGCGACAAGGCCCGCTCGCGCCTGGTCGACTGGTACGAGAGCGCCACACACTCCGACCGGGGCCCCTACCTGGGTGTACGGCCATGGCGGCTGGCGGCCGGAGTCTGCCTCGGCGCGGCGTGCGCGGTCAAATGGTCGGGCATCTTCTTCCTCGTCGCCTTCGCGATCATGTCGCTGGTGTGGGACGCGGGGGCGCGCAAGGCGGTCGGGTTGCGCTCGCCGTACGCGGGGGCGCTGGAGAAGGACGTGCCCTCCGGGCTCATGGCGATGGCGCTGGTGCCCGCGGTCACCTACGTCGCCACGTGGGCCGGCTGGTTCGCCAACGCCACCGGATACAGCCGCAACTGGACCGAGGCGACCTCGCAGGGCCCGGTCCACTTCGTCATCCACTCGATCGGGTCGTGGATCGACTACCACTTCCAGGTCCTCGGCTTCCACAGCCAGCTCGACTCCTCCCACCCCTACCAGTCCGAACCGTGGTCGTGGCCGCTGCTGCTGCGCCCCGTCGCCTTCTTCTACGAGGGCAGGCAGAACATCTGCGGGGTCAAGGACTGCTCGGAGGCGGTCCTCGGCGTCGGCACCCCCGTCATCTGGTACGGCGGGCTCGCCGCGCTGATCGCCATGGTGGTGTGGTACGTCGCCTCCCGCGACTGGCGAGCGGGGGCGGTCCTGCTGGCCTACCTCATGGGCTGGCTGCCCTGGTTCTACTGGGCGATCGCCGACAACCGCACGATGTTCCTGTTCTACGCGGCGCCGATGGTCCCGTTCATGGTGCTCGCGCTCACGCTGGCCGCGGGGCTGATCATCGGCCCGTCGACCGCCTCGCCGTCCCGCCGCATGATCGGCGCCGCGGTGATCGGCGCGTTCGCGTTGCTCGCACTGATCAACTTCGGGTGGCTCTACCCCGTCCTGTCGGGCGAGGTGATCCCGTATGCCGATTGGAATGCCCGCATGTTGCTCCGGTCACGGTGGATATGATCCAGAGAACTGTCCGCTTGCAACTGGTTTCGTAGGGTAGGCGCCGTGCACGACCCGATACGCACCGGTTTCGGTCATCGTCAGGGCTGGGGTCCATACGGCAAACTTCGAGGCATGCCTGCACCGGACGTGGCCGCCCTTCTCCTGGAGTTGGAGCGATCCGAGCCCGAAGTGGCCGACGAGGCCAGGACCGCGGTGGAGTGGCTGACCGGCGGCGAGCCGCTGGAGACGGTCACTCAGCTCGACGTATGCGAATTCCTCTGGTTCACCCTGCCGATCAAGGTCGACGGCGACCGCGAGAGCACCGCCGTCTCCCTCGGCCGGCTGCTGCGGCTCGGCGGTCTCGACCGCTACGCCGCGCTGTGCGAGTCACCGACCACGACCGAGATCCTGCGCACCTACGAACATGACGGCGAGGAAGCCGGCACCGCCGCCTACCACCAGGCGCTCAAGGCCACCGGCGTGCTCCCGCCCGACGTGCCCGAGCTGCAGTGGAGCACCATCATGGGGCCCGAGGAGCTGGGCGCGCACGTGGCGTGCTCGGCGGCGCTCGAGCTGGCCATGCTGACCTCCCCCGACTTCGACGGCCAGGTCGAGCTCACCCGGCGCTGGCTGACCGAGCCGCGCCCCGAGCTCGGCGGCGACAGCTGGCTCCACCGGGTGCAGGGCGAGCGGCTCAACCGCTGGGTGCTCGGCCGCGGTCCCGCCCGCCGCGAGCTGGCCCAGCCGTTCGAGGTACGGCTGCACGCGCCCGTACCGCCCGCGCCGCTGCCCGCGCTGCAGGGACTGCTGGCGCTGGCCGCCTCGGAGGAGGGCGTGCCGCTGCGGCTGCCGCCCTCGCCGGAGGCCATCGCGCTGCGCGAGCTGGCCGAGCACACGCTCGGCGTCATCCGGCCCTTCGGGACCAGGCTCGTCATCACCGCCGAGGGACGCCGCCTGCTCGCCTCGCCCGACGACCTGTGGGAGGCGGCCACCGGCCTGCTGCTGGGCCAGAGCGACAGCGAGCTCACCGTGTCGGCGGGCGAGGCGGCGCTGCTCCTGCTCGCCTCGGGCGACCCGCTGCCGTGGGCGAAGCTCTGCGCGAAGGTCTCCGAGGTGGTCGGCGGCGAGGGCTGGCGTCCCGACGACGTCGCCGGCACGCTGGCGACGCTCCTGCGCCACGTCACGGCGCTGGGCCTCGGCGTCACCCTCGACGGCTCGATACGGCTGACGCCCGCCGGACAGTCGGCGGCGCTGGCGGCGCTGCGGGCCCACGCGCTTCGACCACGGAAGTACGTGAGCGTCTAAGCGCGCCGCCGGGGCAGGGGGAGTCCGTGCCGGATCCCCCCTCCCACGATCCTTCCGCCCCCTCGACAAGGAAGCGGCCCGCCTCCCGCGTCCCACACCCCGCCTCCCGCCGCGCCCCGCCTCCCTCGGCGCCCGCGAGCACAGCGCCCGACGACGGGCCGACGCGCGGGAGACGCGGAAGCGCGGAAGCGCGGGAAGCGCGGAAGCGCGGGAAGCGCGGAAGCGCGGGAAGCGCGGAAGCGCGGGAAGCGCGGAAGCGCGGGAAGCGCGG